>DAIRCW010000007.1:0-36914 GCA_036796475.1 Candidatus Acidiferrales bacterium
AGCACCGTCACATCGATGCGTCCAGCGCGAATCATGCCGAATGAATCCGCGCTCGAAAAATAGCAGCAGCCGGGGATTTCTGTAATCGTTTCCTTGCCGGCATTGATCAAGTCCGCGTCTTCTTCACCCTCTCGCGGATATGGCCCAACGCCGAGCATGCCATTTTCCGACTGCAGCAGCACTTCCACATTAGGCGGGAGAAAATTCGGTACCAGCGTGGGCAGGCCGATTCCCAAATTCACGTAGTTGCCATCGTGCAGTTCCTGCGCGACGCGACGTGCGATGAACTCCCGCTTATCCATTTTTTCAGCTGTAGCCATCGGCGCTTTCGCTCAAACTTTTCGCAACGTTTTCTTTTCAATGGGCCTGCTGTAATTCTCGCCTTGAAAAATTGCATCCACAAAAATTCCCGGCGTGTGGATTCTGTCCGGCTCAAGTTCGCCGAGCTCAACCATCTGTTCGACTTCGGCAATCACGTGCTTCCCTGCTGTGGCCATCGGGGCGTTGAAATTCCGGGCCGTTTTGCGATAGACCAAATTCCCCCAACGGTCGCCGCGCCATGCTTTGATAAAAGCAAAATCGCCGCGCAGCCACGGAACCATCACGTAATTCCGGCCGTCAAATGCGCGCGTTTCTTTTCCTTCCGCAGCAACCGTGCCATAGCCGGTCGGCGTAAAAAACGCCGGAATGCCTGCTCCGCCTGCGCGGATGCGCTCCGCGAGGGTACCTTGCGGATTCAATTCCACTTCAATCTCGCCACTTAGCGCAAGAGCTTCGAATCGTTTGTTCTCGCCGACGTAGCTGGCAATCATTTTCTTCACTTGCTTCGATTCGAGCAGCCAGCCGATTCCGTAGCCGTCCGTTCCCGCGTTATTCGAAACGAGAGTGAGATTCTTTGTGCCTTTAGCACGCAGAGCGCGCAGCAAATGCTCCGGAACGCCGCACATTCCGAATCCACCGACGAGAATCGTGGCGCCGTCGTGAACTTTCTTGATCGCGGCTTCCGCGTTTGCCACGCGCTTATCCATTCCCTGCCGCCTTCAATTCATCATCTCGTCTGGCGCCAATAGTATCAGCACCGCTCGGCTCGCGCATGCCGCCAAGCGATTTGTAAACGTCATTTGCCGCACGAAACTCCTCAGCTAGTTCCCGGCTTTTCAGATGAGCGCGCAGGAAATCAATCGCCTGCGCCGTTCGATCCAGCGAACGTGACAGATTGTCAGCATTGGTCAGGCAAATATCCCGCCACATTTCGTAGCGGCTTCCCGCAATTCGCAGCATGTCGCGCAATCCATTGCCCGCAAGTGAAGCCGGCAAGCCCGTTTCATCCGTCTCATCCGCAATCACGCGCGCAAGCGCAATCGAAACAAGCTGCGGCATCTGCGACACAACGGCCATGGCCCAGTCATGAGTGTCCGCATCGATCCACACGGGTTCTGCTCCGATGCCGCGAAGCAATTCGACGAAATGCACAACACGAGGATCTCGATCTTGCTCGGACGCATTCCCAATCAGCGCATACTTCGTGCCCCGAAGAATGCCCGCGTCTGCGTGCTCCGCCCCGCTCAGTTCCTTGCCGGCGATGGGATGTCCGCCGAGAAATCTTGGCCGGCGGTCGCTTTGTCCAGCGAAACTCCGGTTCGCGGCCTCGCAAATCTGCGCCTTTGTGCTCCCTGCGTCTGTGACCAAAGCATTCGCGCTGCAATTCCCTGCGATTTCCGGCAGCGCTTGAATCGTTGGGCCGACCGGCAGCGCGATATAAACCAGATCTGCCTCGCGCACAGCGCTGCTCAAGTCTTCGGATGTTTTCCATGAAGGCTCGAGCGACCGCAATTTCCGGAGCACTTCTGGCTTGTCATACGCCACAATCGACGCGCCATGACGCGCTTTTTCCGCCGCCATTCCGAACGAAGCGCCGATTAGGCCCGCGCCGACAATCGCGATGCGCCGAATTTCATATTTTTCATGCGCCACTGGATCATTCACCACGTGAATGGAAATTGCGCGAACGTACGCCTGTACAAATCATCCCCGGCGGCTCACGCCAAGCCTTGCCGCATCTTTCAATTTTTTCACGCGAGCCGCTACCGCTTCCGCTGCATCACTGGCCGAAGATGCCTTCTCAATCTCCGCGACAAGCGACGAGCCGACCACAACAGCATCAGCGATTCCGCCCAAAACAGTCACTTGCGCGGGAATGGAAATTCCAAATCCCACTGCAATGGGCAGAGCCGTAAATTTGCGCACGCGCCGCAGACTCGCCGGCAATTCCTCCGGTAGCGAATCCTTTGCGCCGGTTACACCCGTTCGCGAAATCACGTACAAAAATCCTGTCGACACCTCCGCGATGCGCCGCAAACGTTCGTCGGTTGAGGTCGGCGCCGCAAGAAAAATTGTGTCTAGTCCATTCGCCTGCATCACACTACAGTACTCAGCGGATTCTTCAGGAGTCATGTCCGTCACCAGCACGCCATCAGCGCCGGCCTTTGCCGCCCTGCGCGAAAACTCCGCTAGTCCCATTTGCAAAATCGGATTGAAATACCCAAAGAGCACAATGGGAACTTTCGTCTTGCGCCTCAGTGCGGCAATCAATTCGATTACCTTCGAGAGCGTCGTTCCCGCGCGCAACGCGCGCTCGCTCGCCCTCTGGATCGTGGGCCCGTCGGCTACGGGATCGCTGAACGGAATGCCCAGCTCAATCACGTCCGCGCCCGCTTCGGCTGTGCGCACCACGATTTCTTCTGTAGCCGCGAGCGACGGATCGCCTGCGGTTAGATACGCCACTAAGCCCAATTCGCCGCGACGAGCAAGCTCCTCGAATCTTCGCCCGATTCTCGTTTTTACTTGTGCGGCGGTTCTTGCTGGTTCAGACATACTTGGCCAGAATCTCCATGTCCTTATCGCCGCGTCCGGAAACATTCACAATCACAATCTCATCCTTGCGCATTTTCGGAGCGCGTTTCATCACTTCCGCCACCGCATGCGACGACTCGAGTGCTGGAATGATGCCTTCCAAACGCGCCATCGTGCGCAGTGCCTCAATCGCTTCGTTGTCACTCACTGCCGTGTATTCCGCGCGCAATTTCTCCGCGAGCCACGCATGTTCAGGGCCAACTGCCGGATAATCCAGTCCCGCCGACACGGAATGCGTCTTCGAAATCTGGCCGTCCGCATCCTGCAGAACGTAAGTGTGCGTTCCTTGCAGCACGCCGGGGCGCGCGCCGCCGAATCCCTGCCCCGCCGCCAGCCGCGCCGCGTGTTCGCCCAGCGAACTGCCTCGGCCGCCAGCCTCCACGCCCACCATTTTCACTTGCGCGTCCTGCAGAAATTCGTAAAACAGCCCAATCGCATTTGAGCCGCCGCCGACGCAAGCGAAAAGCCAATCGGGCAGCCGTTTCTCTTGCGACAGAATCTGCTCGCGCGCCTCTCTCCCAATCACGCGGTGAAAATCCCTGACCATCATGGGATAGGGATGCGCGCCAAGCACGGAACCGAGCAGGTAATGCGTGGTGCGCACATTCGTCACCCAATCGCGCATCGCTTCGTTGATGGCATCTTTGAGCGTTTTGCTTCCGGCATTGACTCCTACGACTTCCGCGCCCAGCAGCCGCATCCGAAAAACGTTCAGCCGCTGACGCTCCATATCTTCCGTGCCCATGTAGACAGTGCATTCGAGGCCTAGCCTCGCCGCAACTGTCGCGGCGGCAACGCCGTGCTGTCCCGCACCTGTTTCCGCAACGACGCGGCTCTTGCCCATCCTTTTCGCCAGCAAACCTTGGCCGATGCAGTTGTTGATTTTGTGCGCGCCGGTGTGCAGCAAGTCCTCGCGCTTCAAATAAATCTTCGCGCCGTCCAGATGCTGCGTCAGGCGCTCGGCGAATTGCAGCGGCGTGGGGCGTCCTGCGAAATTTTTCAACAGATCAGCCACTTGTGCTTGGAATCCCGCGTCGGCGCGCGCCTCTGCGTATGCCCGCTCGAGTTCTTCCAATGGAGCCATGAGCGTTTCGGGAACGTATCTTCCGCCGTACGCGCCAAAACGTCCGCGTGCATCGGGCGATTTCTGTGCTGTCACCGTGCCATTCATTTTTATTCCCCGTGCGCTTGCTTAACCGCAGTCATTAATTCTCGGACTTTCTTCAGGTCTTTTTTCCCAGGCGCAACCTCCACTCCACTGCAAACATCCACGGCGAAGGGCTGCACTTCACGAATCGCGGCGGCCACGTTTTCCTTTTTCAATCCGCCCGCCAAGATAATCGGCCCGAACTGTTTAGCCTGGTTCGCGATTGTCCAATGGAAAGTCTTGCCTGTTCCACCGCGCGCTTTCGCGTCGAATCCATCGAGCAAAAATGCCGATGCATCGCCATATTTCTGCAAGCGATTCGTACGAAAACCAGGACCTACTCGAAAGGCTTTAATCACCGGCAGATGCTGCGAGAGGCGGCTGACCGCTCGTGGATTCTCGTCTCCATGCAGTTGCACGGCGTTCAGCCGCGCGGATTTGGCCGTTCTCAGCACTTCACGTTCCTGCGCGTTCACAAACACTCCAACCGCGCTTACGTGTTTCGGAATGTGCCGAATGATCTCGCGCGCATGCGTAATGGAAATGTTCCTCGGGCTTTTCGCATAAAAATTGAACCCCAGCGCATTCACGCCCGCATCGATTGCGGCTTTCGCATCTGCCCAGTTGGTTATGCCACAGATTTTCACTCGCACCACGCTGCCCGCCTATTCTTGTGCGCCAAGAATTCCTGCCAGCGTCGCCGCCGGATCCGGCTTGGTCATCAGATGCTCGCCGATGAGAAACGCGTTGAATCCCGCTTCGCGTAGCCGCAACAAATCCGTATGCGTGCGAATTCCCGATTCGCTTACCGCGATGCACTCCTCGGGAAGCAATTCCACCAGTTCCAGTGATGTTTCGAGTCTCACGTCGAAGCTTTTCAAATCGCGATTGTTAATGCCAATGATCTTCGCGCCTGCATCGACAGTGCGCTTTAATTCTTCTTCCGAATGCGCTTCGACGAGCGCTTCCATTCCAAGCTGCCTGCCCAATTCCAAGAGCTCGCGCAGTTTGAAATCATCGAGAATAGCTGCGATCAGCAAGAACGCGTCTGCGTTCGCCGCGCGCGCTTCCCACACCTGCCATGGATCAATAATAAAATCCTTGCGCAGAACCGGGATGTGCGTGCTCTTGGCTACATCCTTCAAATCTGCAAGCGAGCCCTGAAAAAAATCCTCTTCCGTAAGCACCGAGAGCGCCGCCGCTCCGCGCGACTCCAACTGCGGCGCGATCTTCGCCGGCTGATAATCCGCTCGCAACAGTCCGCGCGAAGGCGAAGCCTTTTTCAATTCCGCAATCACATTTAAGCCGGCGCGCGTAAGCGCAGTGGCAAAATCGCGCACCGGAGAGGACTTCTTTTCCACGGCAATCTTCAGCGCCACATCGGGCAGCACGCGCCTCCGGTGGGAGATGGATTCGCGCCGCCGCTCCACGATTTGCGCAAGGATGCTTTTAGCTTCCGTGTTTGTTTCCATGGCAAATTTTGCCCAAGATGACAATCGAATCGCAGTCCCCGCTCAGGCAAGGGAAATCGCTGCGAATATGCTAGTCTGCGACTTGCCACGGTGTCAATTTATCGCGGAAATCATCCTGACCCCAAAAACGGAATGCCCCTGTCGACAGAAAACGAACTAAGAGTCCTCAACGAAGAGATCATTTCTTGCCGCAAGTGTCCGCGCCTGGTACGTTTTCGCGAAGCCGTGGCGCATTCCAAGCGCCGCGCCTTTCAAAATTGGGAGTACTGGGGCAAGCCAATTCCCGGATTCGGCGATCCTGATGCGCAGCTTCTGATTATTGGACTTGCCCCAGCCGCGCACGGTGGCAACCGCACTGGCCGAGCTTTCACCGGCGACCGCTCCGGCGATTTCCTCTTTAAGGCGCTCCATCGCGCCGGATTCGCCAATCAGCCCAAGTCCATATCTCGTGATGACACCCTAAAACTGAAAAACGCCTACATCGGCGTCGCCGTTCGATGCGCGCCGCCTGCGAATAAGCCGCTCCCTTCAGAATTCGAGAATTGCCGGCCATATCTTGAAACGGAGTTGCGTATTCTTGAGCCCAAAGCAGTGTTGGTTTTGGGCGGCATTGCTCTCCGCGCCTACTTGCAAACCCGCAAACAGCAAGGACTCATCTCCTCACATGCTGCTTATCCCTTCGCGCACGGCGCAATTCATCAACTTCCGGGCAATCTTCCGCGCATTTTTTGCTCGTATCATCCCAGCCAGCAGAATACGTTCACCGGACGCCTCACCCAGGCGATGCTGTCGCGCGTGCTTCTGAATATCCACAAATATCTGCAGACTACCTGATCATGTAAATCACCTGACGGTGCCCTTTCGTGCTTGCCTCCTGCGGCGCTCACACCGTATTCTGGTTCCCCACCCTGGAAATGGAGACCTCCCGTGCTTCTTGCTTACCTCCAGCGCCTCCTCCGGTCGATAAATTGCGTTTCCACAGTATTTCTGCTCTTCTTCGCTGCTGCATCCAGCCTCTTAGCCGCGCCCGCGCCCACCACATCTGAACCCCTTCGTCTCGTCCACCGTTTCAAATTGCCTGCAGAAGTGAAAGGCCGCTTTGATCATTTCGGTGTTGACCTGCAGGGCGGCCGTCTCTTCCTGGCTGCTGAATCTATGCATGAAGTGCTTGTCTTGAATCTCGAAACCGGCATGGAGCTTCATCGCATTGAGGGCGTGCAGATTCCTCACGCCATTGTTTTCCGCGAGAGCGGCGACCGCATATACGTCACCGATGGTGGCGCAGGCGCGGTGAAAATTTTCGACGGAAAGTCCTATCGCTTGCTCAAGACAGTCAAGCTGCAGCTCGATTCCGATTCCGTCGCTTCCGATCAGACCATGCGCTATCTCTATGTCGTCAATGGCGGCGAAGATGCGCATCAGTCGCAATCCTTCATCAGCGTGATCGACATGAATAAAAACATCAAAACGGCTGACATAAAGCTTGACAGTCCTCACGTCGAAGCGATGGCGCTCGATACTTCAAATTCCCGCCTTTACGTGAACGATACCGCCAAGAATGCTGTTGTCGTCGCCGATCGCGGCAAGAACACGGTCATTGACAACTGGCTCGTCAAACTCTGCAAACAAAACGTTCCGGCTGCTGTGGATTCCACGAATCATCGCCTGTTCGTCGGCTGCCGAAATGGGGAAATCTCCATCTTCGATACGCAGACGGGAAAAGAGATTCAAGGATTGGCAATCGGCAAAGGCGCCGACGATTTGACATACAGTCCGGACAATAAGCGCATCTACGTCTCTTGCGGCGCAGACGACGGTTCCATTTACGTTTTTCAGCAGAAATCCGCTGACCAGTACGAGTTGCTTGGACATGTGATGACTGGTCCTGGTGCGCGCAATTCGCGTTACATCGCCAGCCTGCATGAACTTTACGTCTCTGTTCCCGCGCACGGCGATACGCCCGCTGAGATCCTCGTTTACCGCGATCAGTAAGACGGTCGTGCTGTGGGCGCTTATTTCTTCCGCCGCAACCGAAATCGCTGCGGAATTGCCTCATTTCACTACGTATGGCATAGTTATTTAGGGCCTTTTGCCAGCTCGGCGAGGGCCAAGGACGCTGAAAATGACCGATTCGGCCCTAAAAGAATTGCTGTCCGTTCCGGCGTTAGGCGCGCTGCCGCACCTTGAGCTGCTGCATTATCTGCTGTCCAAGGACGGTAACAAGCACGTCGCTCACTGTCTCGACCTCGATCTGATCGCTACGGGACATTCCCGTGACGACGCAGGCATCAAGCTCGATGCGCTGGTAAAGGCTCACATCGAACTTTCGCTCGCTACCGGACAGCTTGGCAACTTGCAGACTCGCGCTCCCCAGCCATACTGGATCCGCTTTCACAATGGCAAGCGCGTAACGTTGCATCCTGCGGCTATTCACATTCAAATTCCCGATTCCGTTCAGATTGTTCCTCTTCCCGACAGCAGGCTGCGAATCCTCGCGCATGCGGCTTAGCCAGCTGCTCGAAACACCCGAATTCAAAAAAGCCGAAATCGTGGTGATTGGCAGCTACAAAACGGCGCGGCACGAATTCGCTGTGCTGGCCAAAAAAGGCGATCCCGCTTTTCCCATTCCAAAGCTCTTTCATCTAGTTGAAATCAGCTCGAAAAATCCTGATCCTGAATTGAATGACGCAGAGATCCAGTCCATCCGGCGGCGTTTTCTGGGAACTGTCTTTCGCCTTCCATAGCCCGTTCGCAGGTGCCATTTGTGTCAGACGGCCTCAGAGAGCATGATTTTCTCGGCCGCTCCCGCTTTCACGCCGGATTCACGCTAGAATTCTCGAATGGCTGAAGCCGCCGCGCCGGTGATCCAGTTTCGCGAAGTAGTGTACCGTCGCGGTGGAACCATAATTCTGCAAAATTTGTCTTTCGCCGTGCAGCCGGGCGAAACGCTTGTCCTGCTAGGACGCAGCGGCTCCGGCAAAACCACCGCGCTGAAACTCGTTAACCGCCTGCTCGAACCCCACGCTGGCGAAGTTATTGTGGAAGGCCGCGCGACGAGCGCGTGGGATCCGATCCTCCTGCGGCGCAGGATCGGCTACGTCATTCAGGAAGCAGGTCTATTTCCGCATTTCACCGTCCAACAAAATGTCGGGCTTATTCCCGACCTCGAGAAATGGCCGGCGCAGCGTAAAGCGGAACGCGTCAACGAGATGCTCCGCATTGTTGGCCTCGATCCGTCGCAGTTCGCGAATCGCTATCCCCATGAACTTTCCGGCGGTCAGCGCCAGCGCGCCGGTGTAGCGCGAGCCATTGCTGGCGATCCGCCGATCCTGCTCATGGACGAGCCCTTTGGCGCGCTCGACCCGCTGACCCGCGCCGAAGTTCAAAACGAATTTCTCTCCATTCAGCGAAAGCTCGCGAAGACCATCATCTTCGTCACGCATGATGTTCGCGAAGCGCTGCTCTTTGGCACGCGCATCGCGCTACTCGAATCCGGCGTGCTGGGCGGTATCTACACTCCGCGAGATTTCCTGCGCGCTTCGGATCCGCTCGCGGCTGCGTACGTCGCCACTTTGCAGAAATCACCCATACCCATCCCGCAACAGCGAGGAACTTCATGAGCCTCATCCATTTTTTTTTGGCGCATCGGCTGGAAATCGCCGACTCTACCGGCGAGCATCTCTGGCTCGTCCTTATTTCCATGCTGCTGGCAATCGCCGCCGGAGTGCCTCTGGGCATTGCCGTAACTCGCAAGCCCTGGCTTTCGAAACCTATCCTGGGCAGTGCGAACTTTGCCGAAGCCATTCCAAGCCTCGCGCTTTTCGGGTTCCTCTTGCCCGTGCCCTGGCTCGGCGCGCGCGCGGGGCGCTTGGCCATCGCCGCTTTGGCCTTGTACGCGCTGCTCCCGATAATTCGCAACACTGTCGCCGGTATAAAGGGCGTGGACGCAAGCGTGCGTGAAGCCGCGCAAGCGATGGGGATGACTGGCTCGCAAATTCTTTTCCGCGTTGAACTGCCGCTCGCTCTTCCCGTGCTCCTCGCCGGCATCCGCATCGCCGCAGTCTGGACCATCGGCATTGCCACCATCGCCGCCGCGGTTGGCGCCGGCGGACTTGGCGAATTCATTTTTCGCGGCCTCGCCATGGTGGATAACCGTCTCATTCTCGCCGGAGCCATTCCCGCTGCGCTGCTCGCGATTCTCGCGGATGTCGTTTTAGGACTTCTCGAACGCAGATTGGCACGCGGGCGAGGTTAATGCGCGCGAGGCTTTCCATTTGCGCGCTGTGTTTTATTTTCCTCTGCGGCTGCGCTGATCGCCGCAACACAATCGTCGTCGGCTCGAAAAATTTCCCCGAGCAGGCAATTTTAGGCGAAATTCTCGCACAGCAGATCGAGGCGCACTCAAATCTTCGCGTCGAGCGCCGCTTCTATCTGGCGGGAACGTACATCTGCCATCAGGCGCTCTTTGCCGGACGCATCGACATGTACGTGGAATACACCGGCACAGCACTCAGCGCGGTGCTCAAAGAACAGCCACAGAAAGATCCTCAAGCCGTCTTAGAAACTGTGCGGCAGGAATACGCAAAGCGTTTTCATCTGCTCGTTGATCCTCCGCTCGGCTTCAACGATAGCTTCGCCATCGTGATTCGTGGCGCCGATGCGCGCGCTCACCAGCTGCGCTCAATTTCTCAAGCTACTCCTTACGCGGGATCGTGGCGCCCCGGATTCGGATATGAATTCATGGAGCGTCCCGATGGCTACGACGGATTCGTGAAAGCATATGACCTTAGATTCGCCGCTGCTCCGCGCATCATGGACCTCGGCCTGCTCTATCGCGCGCTCGAATCGCATCAGGTGGACGTCATCGCGGGAAACACAACGGACGGTCAATTGCTAACTGGCGATTTCAGCCTTCTCGCCGACGACAAGCATTACTTCCCGCCATATCAGGCGGTGGTTATTGCCCGCGACGCGCTCGCGACTCTTCATCCGCAAGCCCTCGAAGCAATCGCCGCATTGTCGGGCAGAATCTCAGATCACGATATGCAGCAGATGAATTACGAAGCAGTGGGCGAAAAGAAGGACGTTACTGTCATCGCGCGCGAATTCCTCAAATCAAAGCGTCTGGAGTAAACGAGGCGAGCGCCTCGCTTCGAACGCGCTACTTCGCTTCCTGCAGCGCGCGCACGTGCGATTCGAGCGATGCGACGTATTGCCGCTCTGCCTCGAGTTCCGCCTGCAGCTTGCGCACCAGCATTTCGATGCGCTGAATTTCCAGCCGCAATTTCTGAATCTCCGCTGAAGTCGCGGCGGGGCTCTCGGCAGTGGCCGTGCCGCCTCCATTCGCTCGCATCGCGGGACGAGCTGCCACTTGCTCTTTTGCCACAACCTGCGGAGGAGCAACTCGCTCCGGAACTGCAAAAATTCCCGACAGATCCGCAGCCGGGAAATTAGCCGTCGCTCCTACCGGACTCGCTTTCTCCAGCGCCACTGGCGCCTGCGGTTTCGGATTCAGCAGATTTTTAACGCGGGCGATCAGTTCCTGCGGCTGGAACGGCTTGCGAATCAGTTCGTCTGCGCGTGCAGCAATCGCTTTCTCCGCCACCGTGCGGTCTACCACGCCTGACATCAAAATCACTGGCGTCTTGCTCAGCCGTTCGTCTTTCTTAATGATCTGGCAAACCTCATAGCCATCTTTGCCCGGCATAATCACGTCTGTAATTACAGCATCAGGAGCATTCTCGTCGAATTGCGACAGCGCCGACGCCGCATCGTTGCACGCAATCACGCGCATAGCCTCGCGGCGAAATGCAATCTTGATAACCTCGCGCATCGTCGCGCTGTCATCGATAAAATATACCGTCGGCACTTTCGGCGATGCGGTTTCTGCAGTTTCCGTCATGGCCGCTCCAATCTCACGCTGTCGCTCGCAACAGGCGCATCATTCGCAACCTCGCCCTTATCCGGCGTTTCGCTCTCGGCTTCGCTGTCTCCGCTTTCGCCGCTTCCGCCCAACAGCGATTCCTCGTCCAGCTCGCGCATCGCATCGAGCATCAGATCCGTCCCGGAACGAAGCACCGTCCGCTGCGCCGCCGTAACGCCGTAAACAAATTTGTAGACGCCCTCGCCCGCGCCTTCGCACGATTTGAGAATGTGGATCACGGCCTCGTCCCCAAAGAGCGCCCCGCATTCCGCGTGCGACATCTCTCCCGCATCGAAGTAAATGACGCCGTCTGTAACTCCCGCATTGATATTCAGCGCTCCCGTCTGCCGCGCTTGATTCAACATCTGAATCACACCCGGCAAATCCATGCGTGAGAGATCGCCGGTGAGCGCAGCCATTGAATTCGGCACCATCTGCGTCGGCTGAAATCCCTCCTGCCTGCTGAGCAGAAACGCGCGAACGTGCGCCGCAATCTCATCGACGCTGCGACGCCGGTCAATGTAATCGTCGCACCCGTGGCGGAACGCCTCCATGAGCGCCTGATCGCCGCCGTTGCCCACAGCAATAATGGGAATCGTCGCGGTTTTTGCATCTGCGCGCAGGATCGGCGCAATCTCATACGCGGCCATTTCGCGAAGATTTGTCGCGCACAGCACGGCCGCTGGCTTGGTCCATTCGAGCATCGTCAGCGCGTACGCGCCTTGAGAAGTCGTCAGCACCTCGAAGCCCTCTGACTTAAGCGCACCACTGAGCTTCTTCGCAAAATAAACATTGCTGTCGATCAGCAGAATTTTTCGTTGCTGGCCCGCGGGAATCATTGCGTACGCCCCGGCACCGCGTTCCCGTTCTGCTTCTGTGCTCGAATCAGTTTGCTCAAATCAATCACTTCAATGTCTTCGCCGTCGACGGGAATGACACCCGAAACATGCTTTGCATCTCCCCCTGCGGAACTCTTCGAACATAGCAGCTCAGCAGATTCCAGTTCGCATTCGCCGCAAACCGGAATCGCGCACCAGTCGCGGGCATTTCCTTCTTTCCATTCCGCAATCAAGTAGAAACGGCTTGTGCCGGCTCTCTCTTCTCCAAAGAGCTGCTTTGGATCGCATACGGGAACAACGTGGTTCCGTCGCACCAGCACTCCTGAAATCCAGCGCGTGCGATGCGGAAAACTTTGCACTTTCGTCGGCGAAACAAGTTCAATCACGGATTCCGCCGGAAGCGCAATTCGCCGGCTGCCCAGCGGTAGCACCACAAAAGACTGTATCGACGCTTCCGCTACCGCGCTCATTGCGCTTGCTCCGCAGCCGTTGAATTGTGAGCTTCGTTTTTTTGCAGCGCGCTCATTGCAGCTGCATCCAGATTCGCGAACTCCTGTTCATTCAAGAAACCTGACGGATTGATCACCGGAACAGCATTGCCTGAAACTAAAGTTATTCCGCGATACCACGACCGTTCCGGCCCAGAAAAGCCCGGGGGCAACGCGAGCAACACGGTCATTCCTTCCATACGATCAATCGCTTCCACCAAAACGCCGATTCGCGAATGGCGCAGTAGTATCGCGTGTTCCGCACGCGACGGCGGCAGCCCGAAATGCTCGAATCCGCTCACCACAAACAGCGTGCTATTGCCACGCCGCAGCAAATGCCGCACCTTGGGAACCGTTGCGCACGAAATTTCGACCACCGCCGCCGAGAGGCTGTCCGTATTGCGAATCTCATGCATCGCACTCGCACTAATCGCAAACATTTGCCCGGAAATCGTGAACAAGATTACCGGCTCGCTGCGCCGCGGGCGCCGCGTCCCTTGTGATTCGCTGGAAGCGATTTTCATCGCAGCACAGCCTGTGGCGCGCTGGCAAGGTCGCGAACGCGCTTTTCAATTGCGGCCGCAATTTGATCGAGCGGAAGCACCTGCGTCACGAATCCGCTCTTAATCACCTCCGCCGGCATTCCAAAAATCACGGAAGTGGCTTCGTCCTGCACAAACACTTTGCCGCCAGCCGAATAAATTGCCTGCGCGCCACGCGCTCCGTCGTTGCCCATTCCGGTGAGTACCACTCCGGTTGCCAGCGGACCGGCCCATGCCGCCGCCGTTTCCATCGCGACGTCCGCGCACGGACGGTAGCCTGCAATGCGCTCCCCGGCATCAAGCGAGAATTTGCCGTCTGTCGACACGCGCAGATGATGCGAGCCCGGGCAGATGTAAATCACGCCGGGCGCAATCGCCTCGTTCGGGGTCGCCTCTTTCACTTCCATTTCCGTTGCATTCGCGAGTTGCAGCGCGTATTGGCTCGTAAAACTCGCAGGCATGTGCTGTACGAGCACGACCGCCGCCGGCAGATCTTTTGGCAGTCCCGGAGCAAGGTTCATCACCGCTGCGGGACCTCCCGTGGAAGCAGCAATCACGATGATCGGGAACCGATGCCCTGTCGCATTTTCGCGATTGCTGCGCGCGGCCTTTGCAGGGAATGCGCTGGTTGATGGTGCAGCCGTTCGAGCGGAACGTGCTGCCGTTCGCACCACTCTCACTTTCGCAGCCATCTTTAACTTGCGATTCAAATCTTCGCCAATTGAATTCATGTCCAGATCAATGCCGCTCGACGGCTTGGGAATAAAGTCAATCGCCCCGAGCTCCAGCGCAACTAGTGTGCTGGCAGCGCCATCGCGCGTCTCCGAACTCACCACCACGATTGGCCGCGGGTTTTGCGACATGATTTGTTCGGTGGCTTGCAGTCCGTCCACGTGCGGCATGTTGATGTCCATCGTGATCACGTCGGGTTTAAGCGACTGTGCCAACGCCACCGCTTCGCGGCCATCCTTCGCCTGCCCGACCACTTCCATTTGAGCGTCTGCGCTGATAATGGACTGCAGCACTTTCCGCATGAACGCGGAATCGTCCACAATCAGCACGCGTGTTTTTTTCATCGCCGCGTTCATACCCTACGCCACCGGCACCGGACGGTTGTGCGCGGCCGTTTTGTCTACGCCCAAAATCGCAAAAACCGCCGCGAGCAATTGCTCTTCCTGCACCGGCTTCGTCAGGAAGGCTGCCGCTCCCTCTTTCATTGCGCGATCGCGATGCTTTGCTCCGGCTCGCGAAGTGACCACCATCGTCGGAATGCGCCGCGTCTCCGGATTCGACCGCAGATGGCTCATTAGTTCGTATCCATTCATCCGCGGCATTTCGAGGTCGGTGATAATCAAGTGCGCGCCGGACTGCGCCACGAGGTCCGCCGCTTCCAGCCCGTCAGAGGCCAGCAGCACGCGATACCCGGCCTTCTCCAGCATTCTTCCAACGAATTTCCGTATGCTGATCGAGTCGTCCGCCACTATCACCACGCGCTCTTTCTGAATCTCGTCAATCGCTTCTGAAGGAATGCTGCCGGATGCAACCGCCGCCGCTCCCGGCGCAAAAATGCGTGCTGCACCTGCCGTAGCCCCCAACGTCACATGCTCCGAAAGCTCCTGCGCGGCGAGCCGGTGCAGGTCGATAGCCAAAATCAAACTGCCATCCGGCGCGATCGTCGCTCCTGGGAACAACTTGACGTTTCGCAAAAATCCGCCCAGATTTTTGATGACTACTTCGTCTTTTCGCAGTACTTCGTCAACCACCAGGCCAACGCGCCGGCCGCCCACTTTCACAATCACCATTCTGAAATACCCGTTCACCGTCTCGAGCAGTGCCAATCCAAGCCGCGCGTCCATGCGCACCACATCAATAATTTCGTCGCGCACCTTCGTCAGCAATTTTCCGCCAACGTCGTCAATTTCCTCTGGCCGCAAGCGGCGAATCTCTTCGACGAATCCCAAAGGTAGCGCGAACACCGACGAGCCGCAGCGTACGAATAGCGCCTGCGAAATAATCAGCGTCAGCGGCACCTTCAGCGTAAAAGTTGTGCCCTTGCCAAGTTCGGAATGAATCTCCACTTCGCCGTTGAGCGCATCCAGATTCTCTTTGACAATGTCCAGACCCACACCGCGCCCGGCCAGTTCATTTTTTTCGTGGGCGGTGGAAAATCCGGGCAGGAAGAGCAGGTTGCGCAGCTCGCGCTCGTTCATCTGACCCGCGTGCGCCAATGTCGCGAATCCCGATTCGACAGCGCGCGCGCGAATTCTCTCCGCGTCAATGCCGCCGCCGTCATCCTCGATCTCGATGAAAATGTGGTTACCGCGATGGTAAGCGCGCACGCTGATGCGCCCGCGAGAATCTTTTCCATGCGCCACGCGCTGGGCGGGCATTTCCAATCCATGCGCCACCCCATTTCGGACAATATGAATCAACGGATCGGAAATCTGCTGGATGATGTTGTTATCAAGCTCTGTGGCCGCCCCATCCAGGGTGAATTCCACTTCCTTCCCGGAGATTCTCGCCGCATCGCGAACCGTTCGTGAGAGCCGCGTGTACAAATTGCCGATCGGCACCATGCGCGCCTGCGTAATCTGGTCCTGCAGGTGGTGCGCCAGCTTCGTGAACTCATCAATGTCCGAATCCACCCGGCCCATGAATCCGCCAAGCTGCGCGAGCACCTCTCCCACGTCCGCAGAAATTTCCGTCAGCGACCGCGACAAAATGTTGAAATCATCGTAACGATCCATCTCCAGTTCGGTGAATTCGCTGAATGCATCGTGCCGCTCGTTCCCTCCGCTCTTTCCATTCGAACGCGTCGCGTTCGAGGCGTTGCCCGCGAGCGGCGCCGTTCCTAGCCAGTTGAATTCGTACTTGTCCTGGAACGCCGAGATCTTTTCCGCGAGCCGTCCCTTCGAGAAATTCAGAATTTCGACCAGCCGCCCAAGCTCCGCGAGCCGTCCAATCATTCGCGTGCGGTTGATGACCAGTTCGCCGACCGCGTTCATCATCTTGTCGAGTCGCTGAAGCGAAATTCGCACGGAATGCATGTGCTGGCCGCTGCCGTGGGAGGAGGCCTGCCGCGTACTCGTCTGCGCCGCGACGGGAATTTCGGCTCGCCGTGATTCGTGTACTGACCCCTCCGCTGCCGCTTGGAGCAACTCTTCTCCGACCGCACTTTTCGGCGCGGATTCGCCTCCGGCTTCGGCAATGAGCTCGCCAATCCTCGAAAATAGATCATCAACCGCATCGCGCGCCGACGATTCATCGGCCCAGCTGAAATGCAGAAACTTCTTCAAAATGTCCGCCGCACCCAGGCAAAGATCGGCGATTTCCGAATTCGGCGCCAGAAAACCGTCGCGAATCTGCCCGATCAAGTCCTCCACGCGATGCGCAATCGCCGATATCCGATGCAACCCAACCTGCGCCGCCGAACCCTTGATCGTGTGAATCGCACGGAACAACCGGTTCACTTCCTCGGGATTCGGATTCGCCTCCAGCACCAGCAGACAATCAGTCATTACCTGCAAATGCTCTTCCGCCTCCGGCGCAAAAAACTGCATCACCTCTTCCGGCACATCTCCGTCGACAGGCAGCCGGTCGTAATACGATTCCGGCTGCGTGTCTCGAGCGCTCGACGACTCTTCTTCCACTCCCTCTTCGGCGGGCGCTGCTTCGGTGTTCGTGGATGGTGTCGCGGGAAACGCAAACGAATATCGCTGCTTGAACGCCTGAATGTCGGCGGCGACTTCCCGCGCATTATCGCTGATTTCCAGCAAGTCGAACTCGAGCACCGAAATCGCGTCCGAAAGGAATTCCGTCAGCGGTGCAATTGTGTCCGGATTGAGCGAAGCGTTTCGCGTGTACTGAAAAATGTGCGCCAGCTTGCCCGAAATTTCCGAGAACAGCGGAAATCCGTACGTCGCGGACGTCCCGGCAAGCGTGTGTGCAGCAATGTACAGCCGGTCGATATCCGACGGATTCGGCTGCGGCTCCTGCAAAATTCCGGTGTACTCCCGCAGGAATTGGAGATGTTCGGACGCTTCCTGCAAGAATACTTCGATCGCGCCTTTTGCCGGATCGCTCACAACGCTCCTTCAAGCACAGCGCCGCGATAAATCATCTCGCCAGCAGGCTTGCGATAGAGAATGCAGTCCCCACACACTACAGATTCAAATCTAACCGGCGCGCTTGCCACTGATTCCGAATGGCCCAGGAACAAATAGCCTCCCGGCTCCAGATATTCGTAAAAGTGCTGGATCAGAGAATTGCGGCGCGCCTCCGAGAAATAGATCATCACGTTCATACAGAAAATGCAGTCCAGCCGGCCCAGATAAACGGCCTGCGCGAGATTCATTGGCGCGAACGAAACCATCCTGCGTATACGCGGCTTGATGACGTGCTCTTCGCCCGACGCGGAAAAATACGACTCCAGCTGCCGCGGCGAAAGATGGCCGAGTGTTCTTCGCGGATATGCCCCTTGTTGCGCATGCTTCAGCGCATTTTTGCTGATATCCGTTGCCAGAATTTCCACATTCCATGCTTCGGCGAACATGAGCGCATCGGCCACGGAAATAGCGATCGAATACGGTTCTTCGCCCGTAGCGCAGCCTGCGCTCCAAATTCGCAGTGAGCGCGGATTCTCCCAGAACTTTTTCATGTGTAGTTCCGGCAGCACTTTCTTCTGAAACGCCTCGTAAACCGCCGGGTACCGGAAAAATGAGGTCTCTTGCGTGAGTAGCTGCTCGATCAGCGCGTCATACTCCACATTCGACGCTTGCAGCTTCCGCATCAGCGCTGTGCCATTGGCCAGGTGCTTCGCCGCCATGTGCTCGCGAATCCGCGTCGAGAAGAAGCGTTCCCGCGACGCGTCGAACAGGATTCCCGAGCGCCGCTCGATGAGCGCGCGGATTTCATCCAGCTCGTATTCAGTAATCGAGGTTGTGACGCTTTTCATGTCGCTCGCTTAAAGACGCTTGAGCAAAAGAGGTGAGATTTCTACCGCCGCGCGCCGGCCATCGCTGGTTCGGGGCGTGCTTCATCGGCCGCCCCGGAATTCGCGCCATTCTTTGACTTCGACCGGAATTGCGCCAGCGCCTCATTCAACTGTTCTGAGAGCTTCACCATGTCTCCTACCGTCGACACGGTTTGCCGCGCGCCCTGCGACGTCTGCCGCGTGATTCCAGAAATAATCTGCATCGCGTTGGCCACGCCTTCCGTGCCGCGCACTTGCTGCTTCGATGCCAGCGAAATTTCCTGAACTAGCTCCGCCGATTGCCGCACCACGTTGGAAATGGCTTCGAGCGCCTTTCCGGCCTGGTCGGCGAGACCCGCGCCAACTTCCACTTCCTTTGTTCCTTCTTCCATCACGACCACAGCCTCGTTCGTTTCGGCCTGAATCGCTTTAATCAGTGCGGCAATGTCTTTCGTTGCGCTGCGTGAGTGCTCTGCCAGTTTGCGTACTTCGTCGGCAACCACCGCGAAACCGCGTCCCGCTTCACCGGCGCGAGCCGCTTCGATCGCCGCATTCAATGCCAGCAAGTTGGTCTGCTCGGTGATGTCGTTAATCACGTTGATGATTTCAGAAATTTCCAGCGAACGGTCGCCGAGCGATTTGATCTTCTTCGCCGTCGCTTGCACCGACGCGCGGATTCGCTGCATCCCGTCCAGCGTATCGCGCACCGCTCGGTTGCCCTGTTCTGCCGCATCCAGCGCGCGGCGCGCCGCTTCCGCGCTTGCTTCCGCATTGTTCGACACCTGCTTCATCGAAACGGTCAGCTCTTCCACCGCCGATGAAGTGTTGGTGATCTCCTGATCCTGCTGCGTCGCGCCCGTTGTCATTTCGTCCGCCGCATACAGAATGTGGCTCGCGCTCGTGCTCACGTCGATGGCCGCTTTGCGCACGCGCTCGATAACCGCGGTGAAATTGTCGAGCATCAAGTTCACCGAGTCCGTCACGTTCCCAAGCGCGTCGTTCGTCACTCTCCCGCGCAACGTCAGGTCTCCGCGTGAAACCTGATTGATCAAGTTCAGCAGGTCCGTGATGCTCCGCTGCAGCGCCTCTGACGCGTCCTGATTCCCGCCCGCGCGCGCCAGCTTGGCCGCGCTGCGGTTTAGGTTTTCGGCGATGAACCCGAATTCATCCGAGGACGAAATGTCAACTTTCGCGCGCCCGTCGCCCGCCGCCAGTTTCTCCGCAAAACTCGCCAGCTCTGCCACCGGAGCGATTACGCGCCTCGGCAGCAGCACCACGTGCGCCAGGAACGTGCCCACGATGAGTGCCGCTGCTCCGAGCAGGTCAGTTGTCGCCCCGCCTGGCAGCGCCGACAAATTCGCCAGTGACTGGCCATTCGCCGCGGCTCCGGCATGGAATGCGAAAAACAGCACGCCCGCGAGGGCAATCGCATCCCAGAAAATTAACATCCAAATCGTCGAGCTGATGCGCGATTTCATGACATCCTCCAAATTCGAAATTCATTTGACGCGTATTTGAGCTTCATCTCGCTCATATCACTGGCACCGGAAACACTTCGATCAGCTTCTTTAGATCCAGCACCAGCGCCAGCCGGTCATCGTGCCGCAGCATGCCCCGGCAGTGCGGAATCTCGCTCGGCACTTGGTCCAGCAGCGAATCGTCCGCCGCCGTATACGTCCCGATGACTTCGTCCGCCGCAATTCCCACGCGAATCGTTCCCGCATTCCCTTCCTCGCCCAGCGAAGCAACCACCACATGTCTCGGCAGCAATCCCGTGCGTCGCCCTTCCGTAAACGCGATGTCCACCAGCGGGACAATCGAGCCGCGCAAATTGAAAACTCCCATAAGGAAAGAAGGCCCAAGCGGAATGCGCGTCACCGGCGGCCAGTCCACCACTTCCTCCACACTCAGCACCGAAAGGCAAAATCGCTCCCGTCCTGCCCGAAACACACAATATTGACTCTCCGGCACTCGCGCGAAAGCTGCGTCCAAATCGAGCGGCTCGATGCTCTCCGATACCTCGAGCAATTCGCTGAGCTCGTAATCCGCAGCTGGAACGGGCGTATCCGCTCCGGTCGCGCTGTTTTGCTTTGCATTTGGCTCGTCCATCACGCGAATCTCCGCACGGTCGCCAGAAGCTCTTCGGGAGTAAACGGCTTGCCGATGTACGCATCCGCGCCCTGCTGTTGCCCCCAAAATTTATCGCTCGTAGTGTTTTTCGAACTCACTAAAATCACCGGTATGCCGCCGAAGAGCGAATTCCCCTTCAAGTCGCGGCAAACTTGGAATCCATTGCGTTCCGGCATCACCACGTCGAGCAAAATCACCCCGGGATGCTCCATGGTGATGGCCTCTTCGATTCGCATCGGGTCGCTCAGCCCGACGGACACGTAACCGCCCTGCTCCAAAATCCCTTGCATCATCTTCACGGCCGCGACCGAATCGTCAACGACCAGCACTTTCTTCAACACACCAGCCTCCGGAATGCGAGCCTCTTGCAAATTCTTGTTTTTCGCTGCGCTGCGCTCACGCTTGCGCTTCCTCCAGAGCGGAAAGCAGACGCCGCGCGCTGATTCCGAGATTCACTGCCGCCTCGGTATCCTTCGTGCGCTGCGCTTGATCCACGCGGCCCTGCAAGTACTTCATCTCCTCCCGGCCCAGCGCGATCACGTCGTCCAGCTTTTGCCGGTCTCCCGAGGATTTCTGCTCTTCGCGAGCCAGCACCACCAACGCCCGCGCCGCCACCGCGCGCCGCAAATCCTCCGAGAGCTGTCCGCCATCGCTGACGAATGCATTCACTTCCCACGCTGACAGCAAAATCCTCGCGTTCCCAAGCGCCACCGTGCTCATAGAACGCCCGCGCGTCGGCGGGGCTTCAATCAGTTGTTCCCAAATATTTTCGAGACAGTTGTCGAGCTCTTGCGAAGGCAATTGCCGTTTCGTTCCGCCATTCGTCGCCGCTTCTGGGACGCTTGAGCTTTGCTCCGCACCGTTTGCAGGCTTCGGAGCAGCGACCGACTTCACAGTCGCAACTGGTTCTGCAGCTCGCACATCGGACACGGGCGTTTTTGCTGCAGGCGTCGCGCGTTGGACCGGTACGCTCACTGGTCTCGCGGGTGCGCTATGAAGTGTTGGCGTTTTGGCGCCCATGGGTGCGCTAGGATTCGGAATCGCGGCACTCGGTGGTCGCTCGGGTTCTACTGCACGCGGCGCTTCTTCGCGCGCAACCGCCGGCTTCATCGGCGCCATCGAATCACTCGGTTTCACCGTTTGCCTCTTCTGCGCCACGGGCAATTTGAATTCCGGCAGCGCCACTTCTTGTGGCGCAATTCCTTCCGCCCGTTCTACTGCCGCACGGATGGCGAGCAACTGCTCGAAAGTTCTGTTCGCAGATCCATCCGCGTAATCTGCGGATATTGGCTGCCTCCATGAAAGCGAAATCTCGCGCAAATGCGCTGTGCCTTCCTGCATGCCCAGCCCAGCGGCACGGCAATCTACGGCAAATATCCCGCGACGCTCGAGTTCCGTGAGTCCTTCGCGGATCGCGCGCAAATCAGCATGCAGCAGCCGGAAAAACGTCCGCCGCGCCAGAAAATTGAATCGCGTGAACGCCACGAGCGCCGCCGGGTCGTAAAACATGAATCCCGCCGCATCCTTCAGTTCGCGGCCTTTTTCGAGCAACTTGGCCCGGAAAACCTGGCCAAGCCCCTGGCAGCGCTTCATCACGTCCAGCACTTGATTGAGCGGCTCGCACCACTCCAATTCCGTTGCGTCCGCGTCTTCGAGCACTCCATGCAGCACCTGCGCCACATCCGCCAGCGTGATTTCGCACGAATACAAATCCTCCGGCGCGCAGAGTGCGAAATACGTCGCCAGCAGCAGGTCAATGTTGTCGCGGTCCGTGGAAGTTTTTTCCGTTCGTCGCAGTAGCCGCAGAATTAGCGCACGCAAGCATTCCGGCCGCACTTCCCTCATCGAATGCAGAAGCTGCCGCAGCTGGTTCGTGCGGATCTGCGAATCCATTTTGTCGAGCCAGCCGGTCACTTTCGCGAAAACATCCGATGCGGGGCAAGCAACCGAGAGCGCCGAGTCCAGCACCGGTGGCACGCCAAAATGGAACTGTATAGCCAGGTAGGAATACACCGGGTAAACTTCTCGCGCCTCTGCCCATGCGGCGGCAATCTCTTCGGCTTTCTCCATCACGGGCCCGCGCGCTGGCTTCTCTGCCGGCGGTTTGCCTATCATCTTGCTCATCTGCAGTCCTCGGACTACACCACACTCAGGGCTCGGTCATTGAACAAAGCACGCCTGCGGCCAAAACAGCCCTCGCCGAGGCCCATGTAAACTATTGAATTGCAGGGAGTAACAGCAGCGTTAGCAAACTCAGAATTTGATACGTCTCATTCTGCGACAAAACTGTCTCACGCGTCGGCCCTACCGCCGAACGCCGCCTGAGACTGCCAAGCGATCGAAACCGAGAAGAAGAAAATCGAGATTCGCCGCTATTCCTGTGGCATTCCCGCGGTAACTGGCCGTCGCATACGCCGCAGCGGAATTTGATACTGCTTCAGTTTGCGGTAAAGCGTTGCCCGGCTAATACCCAGCATTTTGCCCGCGAGTGTTTTGTCTCCGCCGGCCTGCTCAAACACGCGCTCAATCGTCACTCGCTCCATATCCGCCAGAGCCGTATGCGTGAGCGCGTTTGTATCGTCGCTAACTCCGGCCTCCGCTCCCGAGAGGAGCGTAGGCGGCAAATCCTGCAATCCAATCGAACGTCTGTCTCCCAGCGCCAGGGCACGCGCCACACAATTTTCCAGCTCCCGTATATTTCCCGGCCATTCGTATTGCAACAGCGTCTTCATCGCCGCGGCGCTCACTTGAACGCTTCCTCCGGGCGCATGCCGTTCCAGAAAACACCGCACCAGTGCCGGAATATCCGAGCGTCGCTCGCGCAACGCAGGCATGTGAATGGTCACCACGTTAAGCCGAAAAAACAAATCCTTACGGAACGCTCCCGCGCGATACGCCGCGTCCAAATCGCGGTTCGTTGCTGCAATCACGCGCACTTCAACAGGAATCTTTTCATTGCTTCCAACCGGCCGAACCTCCTTTTCCTGAAGCACGCGCAACAATTTCGCCTGCATCTCCAGCGGCAGCTCACCGATCTCATCCAGAAAAATTGTTCCGCCGTTGGCCGCCTCAAAAAGTCCCGCCTTCGATTTCAGCGCGCCGGTGAATGCACCCTTCTCATGACCAAACAGTTCGCTCTCCATCAGCGTGGGCACCAGAGCGCCGCAATCCACCGCCACAAACGGCTTTTGCGCCATTGGCCCGCGAAAATGAATCGCTCGCGCCACAAGCTCCTTGCCTGTGCCGCTCTCTCCAGTAATCAGCACAGGCGTATTCGAATCCTTCAGCCGCGCCACCATGCGCAGCACGTCTTGAATTTTCGCCGAGTTTCCGACAATTCCATCGAGCTGTTCCTCCGCGTCCACGCGCTCGCGCAAGAACTGATTCTCCGCCACCAACTGCACCTTGTCAGACATTCTCTGCAGCAGCGAACGCATTCTTTCCACGCGGAACGGCTTTTCGATGTAATCGTAAGCCCCCAGCTTCATGGCATCGACTGCCGATTCAATCGTGCCATGGCCCGTCATAATCGCAACTTCCGTCGCCGCGTGAATTGTCTTGATTCTGCGCAGCAGCTCGACGCCGCTCATTTGCGGCAGTTTCAGGTCCGCCATGACAATCTCCGGCGATTCCCTCTCCATGCAAACAAGCGCAGCCTCACCGTTCTCCGCTTCCGAAACGGCGAAGCCGAGTTTTTCCCCGATGGCCATACACAATTTGCGGATGGACGCCTCATCGTCGACCACCAGAAACCGAATCCGCATTTCGTTAGCTATTTCCGTCATACTGTTTTCTTCTGCTCGGTGATTTGCATTCGCCTACACATGCGAACTCATCGCTTCGCTATTCAACGCAGAGCTCGCGGGCTTCGCCGCCGGTAACTGCACTACAAATGTGCAGCCTTCGCTGTCCGCATTGTTCCTGCAAAAAACATCGCCGCCATGCTCACGCACAATTCCATAGCAGATGCTCAATCCCAGGCCAGTGCCTTTTCCGACTTCCTTCGTCGTGTAGAACGGCTCAAAGATCCGCGCAGTGTCATTGATTCCGCAGCCGTTGTCGCGCACCGCGATCTCCACCCAGCCGTTGCGGTGGCCAGTTTCAATTTCGATTCGGCCCGGCCGCCCGCATTCGTGAATTGCGTCGTAGGCGTTATTCAAAATGTTGAGAAACACCTGCTGCAACTGCTGCGCGTCGCCGAAAATATTTGGCAGTGATTTCCCGAATCGCTCGACCACTTCGACGGCCTCGCCCGCCGCTCCGCAAGTACGCAACTGCAGCACCTGCTGCAGCACCGTATGGACGTCCACTCCCTCGCGTTTCGGCGGCATTTGCCGCGCAAATCGCAGCAAGTTCTGCACAATCTCCTTGGCGCGTTCTGCTTCCACGGAGATGATGCGCAACTCTTCTTTGCTCGACGGCGGCACATTCGCGTCTTCCAACAACAGGTCGGAATATCCGACAATCGCCGCGAGCGGATTGTTGATTTCATGCGCCACGCCCGAAACCATCTGGCCCAGCGCCGCCATTTTCTCGCTGTGACGCAGTTGCGCCTGCAACACAGCCGCATCCGTGATGTCCGTAATCACTAGGATGATGCTGTTCACGCGCCCGCGCTCGTCGCGCATCGGGCTGAACGTCAGCGAGAACTGCCCCGTGTTTCTGTTCTCCCGCCGCAGCGGCAATTCCAGATTTTCCGATGCGATTCCGTGCACCGCGTTCTCAAACGCCCGCTCGAATGTTGTTTTGCGTTCCCCCGGAATCAGTTCCGAAAACCGCCTGCCCAGCAGATTCTCTTTTGTATATCCGGAGTCGTAGCATCGCCGATTCGCGAAACTCACCAATCCTGCCGTGTCCAGCACCACAATCATGCTCTGCGTGCTGTTCAGGATTTTTGTATTGAAGTCCCGCTCGCGTTGTAATTGCATTTGATATCGCCGCTGCTCGGTGATGTCTTTGAGCACGTGAATCGTGCGCGAGCCTTCCTCGGCGCCAATGCGCGACGTGGAAATCAGCAGCGACCGTGCCCCAGCGCTGATGACGAAATCCTTTTCTCCTTTTTCTTTTTCGAAACAAAACGGACACGCCGTTTCTGATGCATCCGGCGCAATCCGCTTCAGAATTGCTGTGTTCTTGCCAACCATTTCGGATGGCACGCACCCGAGCGCGTCTGCGGCTGAACGATTCGCGCGAATAATCACGTTTGCGGGATCATGCACGACAATCAGATCATTGATCGCGTCGAAGTCCTCGACCCACTGCCGCTTGGAATGCTCAATCCGCGAGAATAACCTCGAATTCTCCAGCGCGATTGAGGCATGGCCGGCGAGCAGCTCGAGCAATTTCCGCTCTTCGCGGCTCGGCCGTTTCGAACAATCCATCAGGCATAGAGCACCCAGCAAATCGCCGTCCGTGCCCGTCAATCTCATGAACCAGATTCGTCGCCAGCTCGAAAACCGCTCGTCCAGCAGCTCTGCCGCGCTTCCCTCAATAATTCCCTTCCTGCTTGCCGCGAGCTTTGTCATTCCCTCGTTCAAAATTTTCCAGTCGAACTCGCCTTTGCGCCCTTCCAGATCGTTCGCCAGCACCGTTTCCAACCGCTCTCCGTGCGCCAAAGCAAGCGCCGCCGTCCGGGCGCGCAACACCTGTCCGGCGCGTAACGTGAATTCCGTCACGAATTCCGGCAGGCGCATAGACGGTTTCTGCACCAGACCAAAGGGACGCATCCCTTTGGCTTCTTTACGTTTGCGCAATTGTTTTCTTCGGGATTCCGAGTTTGCACGCATAGAGACCCGCGTCGCCGTTTATCCTCGAGAACCATCTCAACGTATCGCGCAATCTCATTTTGAGTCAAACGAAGGTCGCCGCCCGCGTGTTGAATCAAGCATCTAGCCCTATGACCGGAAATCTCAGACTGAGACGCAACCCTAAGCGTTACCGTCTCTCTTGAGACGCGTCCAGCTGGCTTCCACTCAGCCCACACTTAATATTCGCTCGCAATCAACACAAAACGCGCGAGTTACAAAACAGCTGAGAGCCCCTGAGGTAGTACTGGAACTGGTATATTGTTTGCATTCTCCCTCCACGGCATCCATAGACTCAACCAAGGAGCATTCTGTGACTATCGGTCGCACCTTCTCTAACGCCACTCTATTTGCGCTATTAGCCTTGTTCGTTTTAATGCCTTATTCAACTCCCGGGCAAAGTCCGTCTGCCGATTCGGCGCAAAGCACCGTTACGAAGAGAAAAGTCAGCCACAGAACCATGCCCGATTACCCGCCTGTGGCGCGGCAGATGAACATCACCGGAAAGGTCAAAATCCAGGCCGTGGTCGAGCCCGATGGGCACGTCAAGAGCACTCGCGCCGTCGGCGGCAGCCCTCTGCTGATTCAGGCTGCTGAGAGAGCGCTCAAGGATTGGAAATTCGAGCCAGGCCCTAAGGAAACCACTGAAGTTATCGAATTCGATTTCACCGGCCAGCAGTAGCGGTCCGTTGCGGCAGGTGCGTGCGAGCACTTTGACCGCGCGCGCCCGCGGAGGGAATTGGAATGACCATCGGCAAAAAGCTCTACTACGGTTTCGGAGCGGTTCTCCTGCTCGTACTGATCGTCTTCGCCGTAAACCTATCGGCGATTTTTCGCGAGCATTCCGTTCGCGATCAGGCCAAGTCGACGACAAACAGCATTGAGACCATCTCTTCTGTGCGCTATCAGATGATGGAAGCCCGTCTGGATCTTCGGAATTTTCTGCTCAGTGGCGACCCCCGCGTCGAAGCGCAGATGAACAAGCAGGAAACCGATTTGATGGATTACCTCGCCAAGGCCGATGCCACCACGGATAGCGATATCCTTCGGAATGCTCTGACGGATGTCGCCGCCACCGAAGAAGAATGGAATCAGAATTTCGCCCAGCCTTTGATCGCCAAGCGCCATCAAGTAGACGCCGGAAACGCCACGGTTGCTGATCTGCAGGTTTTTTATCTTGAGAAAAATCCCGGCTCATACGTCGGAAAATCCGCCAAAGAACTGGAAAACGCAAATAATCAAATTCAACATTCCCTCGACGTCGCCAACGCCTCCACCAAACGTGCCAGCAACATCAGCACGATTGGCAGCTTAATCGGAATGACGATTGCCATTTTGCTCGGCTTGGGAATTGCTTACTACACCGCAAAATCCATTACCGAGCCGCTCGATCACCTCATCGAAGTCGCGCACGAAATCGGCAAAGCCGGCGATCTCGAACACAAGATAGACATTCATCGGCAAGACGAAATCGGCCGTCTCGCCGATAACTTCCGCTCCATGGTTTCGCACCTAAAGCGCATGGCCGGCGTTTCTGCGGCGGTCGCCAAAGGCGAACTTTCCTTGGAAGTCGAGCCACTCTCTAAACGCGACACCATGGCCACCGCCTTCTCCCAAATGTCGCGCGGCCTGCGCGAAATCGTACGCCGCGTTCGCGATACCGCCTCGCAGGTGTCTGCCGGCGCAACGCAAATGGCCGCCGCCTCGGAAGAATCCGCCAAAGTCAGCGTTCAGGCCGCCGCCGCCATTGACGAAGTCACCAGCACGATGCACGAAATGAGCATCAACGTCCAAAATGTGGTCAAGAACACGCAGGT
Organism: Candidatus Acidiferrales bacterium; assembly: GCA_036796475.1. GTDB lineage: Bacteria > Acidobacteriota > Terriglobia > Acidiferrales > UBA7541 > DAHUXN01. The sequence continues at coordinate 28,048 of DAIRCW010000007.1, forward strand.
GCAGGGTTCCAGCGTCGCTGAAACATCCGCTTCCATCGAACAAATGGTCGCCTCGATCCAGCGCGTCGCGGACACGGCAAAGATCCTCCTCGACATCTGTCATCGCTCGCGCGTCGAGGTGGAAACCGGCATTTCCGCGATGGAGAAGACCACCGACGGGCTGAACCGCACCAACGCTTCGATTCAGTCTTCTTCGGAAATCATCGGCGTCCTCGGCAAACGCGTGGACAACATCGGCAAAATCGTTGAAGTCATTGACGACCTTGCTGAACAAACGAACCTTCTCGCTCTCAATGCCGCAATCGAAGCCGCACGCGCGGGCGAGCATGGCCTCGGGTTCGCCGTCGTCGCGGATGAAGTGCGCAAGCTGGCCGAGAAGTCCACCCAGTCCACCAAGGAAATCGCCGAACTCATCCAAGGAATTCAGGAAGAAGCGCGCCAGGCGGTCGACAATATGACCAAAAGCACGAACATGGTGCAGGAAGGCCTTCTCCTCGGGCTCGATCTCAACAAAGCCTTCGGCAAAATTTCCAACGTCGTTACCGAGGTCTATAAATTCGCCCAGGAAATCGGCGCGGCCACAAACGAGCAGTCCAACGGCTCATCTCAAATTGCCAAGGCCACCACGCGCCTCACGGAAATTACTCAGGAAATTAATTCCTCGGTCGAAGAACAGGCTTCCGGCGCTCAAGGCGTTGTTCGAGCCATGGAAAAAATGCGCGAACTCGTCCAGCAGTCCACTTCCAGCTCGACTGAGCTCGCCGCTACCGCCGAACAAATGTCCAAGCTCTCGCGCGTCCTTCTCGAGAGCATGAACCGCTTCCGCATCGAGCGCAAATCCAGCGAACACAAGCCTTCTTGGAACGAGCGCGACGAATCCGAAGCAGGCTCGCTCTCCGAGGATTCGTACGACTCCGATCTCGTTCGCGCGTAACTTTTCTCCATGGCCAAAGAACTCCAAATCGTCGGATTGCGAATTGGACGCGAAACCTACGGGATTCCTATTTCCATCGTGCGCGAAATCGTGCGCGTCCCGGAGATCACGCCCGTCCCCAATTCCAACCAGTTCTTCGAAGGCGTGATCAATCTGCGCGGCAAAATCATTTCCGTCGTGGACCTGCGCAAAAAATTCGGCGAAGGCAATATCCCAGCGGACAAGAAGAATCGCATCGTCGTCGTGGAACTCGAAACTCGTACCGTCGGACTCATCGTCCACGCCGCTTCCGAAGTTTTGAAAATCTCTCCTTCAGACATCGAGCCTCCAGGTTCGGTTTTTCTCAACACGGAAGCGGACTATGTCACCGGAGTCGGCAAGATGAGAGATCGCCTGGTCATTCTTCTCGACTTGAATCGGGTCTTGCAGAGCGGCAGCCTTAATAATCCAAGTAGCTCTCCGGAGACTGCCGCATCACTTGTGGAGAACTCTGTCTGATTGCGGCCTCCATTCCGGCTGAGCCGGTTTGCATACGCGAAAATCCATGGCCACGCTGACTATTCCCGTACCCCTCACCGAGCCTGAGCTCAAGCTCCTGCAGACTCTCGTCTATCAGGAATGCGGCATGTGCTTCGACGAGCATCGCATCCATTTTCTCTGCGACCGCCTCCAGCGACGCCTCAAAGCTTGCAATCTGGACTCGTTCTACAGCTACTACCGACTTCTTACTAGCCATGAAGGGAAAAAGGAACTGGCCGCGCTTCTCGAGAATCTCACCGTTAACGAAACCAGTTTCTTCCGCAATCTGCCGCAGCTCGAGCTTTTTTCCAAAGTCGTGCTCGAAAATCTTCTGCGCCGCAAGCAGGAGCGTCGCGATTTCTCTCTGCGTTTCTGGAGCGCTGGCTGCTCCACCGGCCAGGAACCGTACACCATGGCCATCAAGATTTGCGATGCGCTCGCCTACTACTACCTGCGCAATCCGTTTCCGCTGGAGATGTCTTCGCCCAAGCCGCTGATCCCGCCGCCGTGGAAAGTCGAAATCGTCGCCTCTGACATCAGCTATTCCGCGCTGTTGCAAGCGCAACAGGGCATTTACACCGAATCGCAAATGGAAACCGTCGATTACACCTGCCGCCTTCGTTACTTCGAAAAGCAAGGCGACAAATACGCTATGAAGCCCGCGCTCAAGAATTTCGTTCAATTCGACTTCCATAACTTGAAAACTGAATTTCTTCCGCAGGGCAACGACATCATTTTCTGCCGCAACGTCATGATCTATTTCGACGAAGCCGAGCAGAAGCGCCTAATCGAAAAGTTCTATCGCTGCTTGAATCCAGAGGGCTATCTCTTCGTCGGGCACGCCGAAAGCCTTTTCGGCCTCACCACCAAGTTCAAAATGATTCACGAAAACAACGGCACCGCGTATCAGCGCATCGAGGTGGCGTCATGAGCTTTTTCCCTGACGACCGCGCCGCCGAGCTTCGCGAACTTTTCTTCGAGAGCGCTGACGAACTCCTTCAGCAGCTGAATGAACTCGGCTTGCAGTTGGAAAAAACGCCACGCGACTCCGAAGTCATTCGCGGTGTCCGCCGAGTCGTTCATACCCTAAAGGGAGATTCCGCCGCCTGCGGCTTCCGCGAGCTGAGCGCTCTCGCCCACGAACTCGAGGACGCGCTGAATCCCCATGCCGCCGCCGAAATGGAGCACGCCATCGTCGACGTGATTTTCACCGCCGCCGACACTTTTCGCGAAATGCTCAGCGCCTATCGCGCGGAAGTCCAGCCTTCTCCTGGCAACGAGCTTCGTGAACAGATTCGCCGCATCACCCAATCTCTGTCTTCTCCCGCGCGGCCGCAAGTTGCCGAATCCGCCCCACGGTTTGACTGGAGTGAGTCCCAGCGCGCGCAAATCGAGCAAACGCTCGAACGTGGCGAGCGCGTTTTCAATATCGCTCTCGAATTCGACCCCGCGAGCGGAATGCGTTCTGCCGCTTTTCACATGGCCCGGTCCGTCCTTCAGGGCCTCGGCGAAATCCTGGCGCTTCATCCTTCTGATGCTGCAATCGCTGCGGATGCCTCGCGCATGGAAGCCGCTCTCGCCACGAGCCATTCACGTGAAGTTCTTCTTAACAAGTGCCGCATTCCTTCCGTCATCGCAAGCGTCACTGCCGGCGAAGTTTTCAGCGTTAGCGAGCCAGCTCAGGACCTTCTCGATGTCGTTCTCCAGGCCGAAGCCAGAGCCTCCGGCGCAGTTTCCGCAGATACCGCAACGCACGGGCATCAGATCGCAGCGGCGCCTGATCCAAATGCGCCTCGGGAGCGAATTTCGACTCAGCAGGAATTGCAGGCCCGCACATTACGCGTCGACACCGAACGCATTGACACCGTGCTCAATCTCATCGGCGAACTCATCATCGGCAAGTCCATGCTGCATCGCACCATCGTCGAATTCGACAAGCGCTACGCTAAAGATCCCTTGCGCAGCCGCTTCGCTGACGCTCTTGCCATCCAATCTCGCGTCCTGGAAGAGCTCCAGCGCTCCGTGATGAAAATCCGCATGGTCCCGGTCGAGCAACTTTTTCGCCGCTTTCCGAGAATCGTCCGCGATGTCGCTAAATCCTGCGGCCGCGACGTTGCCGTGCAAATCTCCGGCGAAACCACCGACCTCGACAAGGGCATTCTCGACGCACTCGCCGAGCCGCTCGCGCACATCGTGCGCAATGCCGTTAACCATGGCATTGAGTCTCCTCAGGAACGCCGCGCCCTCGGCAAAGCGAAAGTCGGCGCCATCCATCTCAACGCCTACCATCAAGGAAATCAGATGGTCATCGAGGTTTCCGACGACGGCCGCGGCATTGACGTGCAAAAAGTTCTCCGCCGCGCCATCGACGCCGGCGCAATCTCCGCCGTGGACGCCGAAAAATTGTCCAACGCCGAAGCCATGCGCCTCATTTTCCTTCCCGGCCTCAGCACCGCCGACAAAATCACCGAAACCAGTGGCCGCGGTGTCGGCATGGACGTCGTCGCCAGCGCCGTCGAACGCCTCAAGGGCACTGTCGAAATCGAAAGCACTCCTGGCGCGGGAACAAAATTCCGTCTCATGGTTCCGCTTACGCTCGCCAGCATTCAAGCGCTGCTCTTCCGCATCGGCGGAAAACTTTACGCCGCGCCGCTTTCCAATGTCATCGAAATCGCCCGCGTCAGCGATAGCGACCTGCATCATGTGGATAATCGCGTCGTGCTTCGCCTTCGCGATCAATTACTCACTGTCATTTCTTTGCAGACTCCCGGCCCGCGCGCCGCCGCGAAGAAACTTTTCGTCATAGTCATCGGTGCAGCAGAGCGCCGTTTCGGCCTGATTGTCGATTCTCTTGTCGGTGAAGAAGAACTGGTAATCAAAACTCTCGATGACCCGCTCGCCGCCTCGGACATCGTCAGCGGCGCTTCCATTCTTGGCGACGGCACCGTCGTGCTCATCCTGAACATCGTCGCTGTCGCCAATCAAATCGGCCGCGCTCCGGCGCTCGGAGCTATCGCATGAACGAGCCGATTCGCGTTCTCGTCGTTGACGATTCCGCTCTCATGCGGAAGCTCATTCCGCAGATCCTCGAGCGCGACGGCTCTATCAAAGTCGTAGGCACGGCCATGGACGGCTCCTTCGGTCTGAAAAAAATCGCCGAACTCAAGCCTCACGTCATCACGCTCGATCTCGAAATGCCGCGTATGGACGGCATCGCCATGATGCGCGAAATCACGCGCCGCTACCGCTTGCCTGTCATTCTCTTCAGCGCCCATTCGCATGAAGGCGCGCAACTTACCTTAAAAGCCCTTGCGCTCGGCGCTTTCGATTTCGTCACCAAACCTGCTCATGCCGCTTCCGGCGAACTCGAGGAAATCGCTCAGCAACTCGCGCTCAAAATCAAAGCCGCCGCCTTCTCCCGCATTCCCAAAATGATCGCCGAAATTCCGTCCGCTCGTCTGAAGGCTCACATTGCAAAAGTCAAAGCCCATCAGCCTCCCACTCGCATTGTCGCCATCGGAATCTCTACCGGCGGGCCAAACGCCCTCGAATATCTGCTCTCGCAAATGCCGCCGGATTTCGCCGGCTGCCTGCTGATCGCGCAGCATATGCCTGCTGGCTTCACCGAAATGCTCGCCAAACGGCTCGATGAAAGCTCTTTGATCGAAGTTCATGAGGCTCACTCCGGCGATGAGCTCCTCGCCGGACGCGCTCTCATTTGCCCCGGCAATCGCCACTTGCTCGCGCGACACACGCCTAACGGTTTCATCGCTGTGGTCTCTGATTCTCCGCGCGTCAATGGCCATCGTCCTTCCGCAGACGTCCTCTTTCGCTCCGTCGCCAAGGAATGCGGGCCACAATCCATCGCCGTCCTGATGACCGGCATGGGCGACGATGGCGCCGAAGGCGCGCGAGCCGTCAAGGAAGTCGGCGGCCTCACCATCGCTCAGGATTTTGCTTCCTGCGTCGTCGATAGCATGCCGCGCAGCGCCGTCTCTCGCGGCCACATCGTTCGCACCATCGAATTGGAAGCTCTGCCCAGTTTTCTGTACGCCCAGTGCGCTGAACCTCAGGTTTCCGCGCACAGTTTTGCTGTTCGAGGAGATGTCCTATGAAATCCTTTACGCCGTTAACGCGCAAAAACGACAACCAGCCTGTCCGCTATCTCGTCGTGGACGACTCTGTCTTCGCGCGCAAAAATCTCGGGCGCATGATCGAGTCCTTCGGCGGCGAAGTTGCCGGCGAAGCGGGCGATGGCTGCACCGCCATCACCGAATATGCCCGCGTGAAGCCGGACATCGTTCTGATGGACGTCACCATGCCGCAGATGGAAGGCATCGAAGCCGTCGAGCGCATCGTCCGCCAAAATACGAACGCGCGCATCGTCATGGTCTCTTCCGTCGGCTATCAGGACAACATTCTCGCGGCCCTGCAAAAAGGCGCCCGCCATTTTGTCCAAAAGCCCGTCAAGCCCGACGTGCTCTACGAAATCATTCGCTACGTTCTGAACGACGACACGGCCAACGTTCCCGCTGCGCCCGTGGAGGTGCGCTCATGAAAATGCAGCTTATTCAGCCGTTCATCAGCGCCGCGGATTGCGTTCTCGCTACCGCGCTCGAGGGCCCTGCCAAAATCGGCGACCTTACCATGGATCAGGAAGAATATCGCCCACGAGGCTACGCCGCTCGCATTTCGATTCATGGCGATATCGAAGGTCGCATCGTCGTGGACATGACTTCTGAAACGGCTCTTCGCGTCGCCTCCGCTCTCTCCGGCCAGCAAGTCGAAGCCGCAGATGAAACCGTCCGCGAAACCGTCCACGAACTCGCCAACATGATGATTGGCAACGCCGTTACTCTGCTCAACGACCACGGATATCAGTTCAAAGTTTTGCCCCCGGAGCAGCACACCTCCGACGAGCGGGTGCAGAGCAAGTCCGACACGGAAGAGCTGGCCATTTTCTTCGACACCTCCTGCGGCCGCATTTTCCTCAGCGTCCGCATGCGCTACAACCTCCGCGAACGCGCGAATCGCGTTCCGGTCCCAGCTCTCAGCTGATTTTTTTACTCGTTAGAGCAGACCTTCGCGAATTCTGGAGTTCTACGGCTTTCTCTGATCGAAGAATTGGAGCAGGTAGGCTAAAGGGGAAAACTCAGTCTTCTTTCCTCAAATATTTCGCGCCATGCCGGAACAATCCGGCCGTCGGCACCGGTCGCACATGAATCACCACCGCAGGCACAAACACATTCGCCATCCCCGGCGTGTACGGGACTGCCACTTCGACACGCGCGCCTTCTTCATATTTGTTCCGCGTGCGAAACGCAATCCCCTGCCGCGAAACGTTCTCGCATACCGCCATTTCCTCTTTGCCTGGCTTTTCGCGCACGCATGCAGTTAAATGCGCGTCATATCGCATCGTCTCCGGTCCAGCCAACGTCGCACCGATCTTTGTTTCCCTGGTTTTCCTCTGCGGACCTTCCGCGCCCGAATTCCCTGTCGGCTCGCCCGGCTGCTTCCAAATCGTCGGCGACTGGCACGAACGGCAGTGCCTCGCGAACAGCTTGTTCGCTTCGAATTCTTTCAGCTCTCGCGAATCTAGGTAGGCCAGTTCCCGGCTCCGGCAATGCGTGCACTCCACCACCATCCGCACCACCGCATCCACCGATTTTTCCGCGGGTGGAAATTCGATATCCCAGAAAACCAGATTCTCATCGAGAAACGTGACCCCGTACTCGCCGCCATTTTCACTTTCGTTCTCGCACGCGACCACGCGCACTTCCGCTTGCCGGCTAGACCCGTCATCGAGCCGCCGTTTCACTGTCACAATCTGTCCCGTTTTCAGCTTGCGATGCAGACCCAGCAGCGCGCCGTGCCGGTTCACCACAATCGTCCGCGCTGTCTCGAGGAATGCGTGCCCCGACGTGTCTGTTCCGCTCGTCTCTAGCGCAAACGAAATAGAAATTCGATCGCTGCGCCGGTTGCTCCTGGAATCCATTCAGGCCCTCGAAAAAAATTCGTTACGCGCCAAAATTACCACAGCCGCAGCCGCGTTCCGCGAGGGGAAACTCAAAAGTTTCCGCCATCGAAACGCCCCTCACCCGATTTCGAACGGCTGCTCGAGCGACGCACTCGGCCCGGTGAACAGCTTCGCTCCATCCTCGGTGATGTGCATGCAATCCTCCAGCCGCACGCCAAACTCTCCGGGAATGTAAATCCCCGGTTCGTCGCTGAAGCTCATTCGCGGCTCAAGTGCAAGCGTGTCGCCGCCGACAAGATACGGCCATTCGTGATCGTCCATCCCAATTCCGTGCCCGAGCCGATGCCCAAAATATTTGTAACCCGGCCCGTAGCCCGCATCTTCAATCACCTTCCGCGCCGCCGCGTCTACCGACTGCGCCTCTACTCCAGGACGCGCTTGCTTCAGCGCCGCTGCCTGCGCGCGATGCACAATCTCAAACACTTTCGTCATTTTCTCGCTCGGCTTGCCCAGCACGAACGTCCGGCTGATGTCCGAATGATAGCCCTCCACCGTGCAGCCGCCGTCGATCAGCAGAATCGTCCCTTCTTCCACTTTCTGCGGCTCGATCGAACCGTGCGGCAGCGCCGAGTACGGCCCGACCTGCACGCCCGCTCCTCCCTTAAATCCCAGTTGCGTATGCGCGTCCTCCACCATCCGCGCGAAATCCTGCTGCGTCATTCCAGGCTTCATCGAGCGCCACGCCGCTTCGTACGCCTTGATCGTCACCGTGTTCGCCAGTTGCAGCAGGTCGATTTCATGCTGTGTTTTGTGTATCCGGCAACCGGCGGTCACCGGAGTTGCGCTCGTGAACGTCGCGCCCGGCGCCGCGTGGGCCACTCCATCGCTGTACACGAACCAAACTGTCTCCTCAATCCCGATTTTTCCATTCGCGATTCCGCGGTCCTTCAGTCCCTGCGCCACTCGCTCGTAGGGGCTCTCATTCTCTTGCCAGATGCGCATGTCCGGATTCCCTGCGAACGGTCCGCGCCGGATCTGCTCCCGTGCGCGGCTCTCTTCGAATCCCGGACAAACGAAAAACGGTTCACCTTTCGCCGGCAAAATCAGCGTGAACGTCCGCTCGCTCAGCCACCAGTCAATGCCCGCAAAATATTCGAGCGACGTCCCGCCGATGAGCATGATCGCGTCAATGTGGTTCTCGCTCATCAGACGCCGCGCCCGCTCCAGCCGCTCCTGCCGCTCCGCTACGCTGATCGGCTTCGCTTGCGCGCGCATCGACGTCAGTTCCGCAATCGCCGCCGGCTGCGCTCCGCATCCTCGCTTTTCTTGCGCCAGGCTCAGCCGTGACGCAATCGGCGCGCTCGCCGCGACTCCAGCAATCTGAAAAAATCTCCGTCGTGAAATCATGCCATCCCTCCGCGCACCGCATCATACGCG
>DAIRCW010000008.1:0-36001 GCA_036796475.1 Candidatus Acidiferrales bacterium
GCGCAACCGGCAACTGTGCTGCGCATGGTTCTTCGCGAAGGGATGTTTCTCGCGAGCGCAGGAATCATCGTTGGCATCGCCGGCGCGCTGGCTCTCGGACGCGTCCTGCAGAGCCTGCTCTTCGAAATCAAACCGACCGATCCGGCCACTTTCATCGGTGTCTTCGTCGCGCTCGCGCTCGTCACGTTTGCGGCGTGCTACATCCCCGCCCGCCGCGCCATGCGCGTCGATCCCATGGTCGCGCTGCGCTACGAATAGTCCGCGTCACTCCGAATCACGACGCAACCCCGCCAATCCACTCGCGATCTAAATCTACCTGCAGTGCGCCCTGAAATAACAAACTAAGCCAAAAATAAAAACTCTTGACACTGCCGAAGTTCGGGAGTATCTGCGCTCCAAGGCAGATAGAAGGTACCTTCCGTCTCGGGGTGAAAGGGTGGAGAACCGATGCGCGAACCCAAATTGGCCATGCAGGCGCAGTGTAAGTCTAGAGGCACGCAATCGTTGGGAGGAATACGGCTCACCAAGCGGTGCCAATGGGTGTCCGTCAGCTTGCTCTTGCTTGCCTTCCTGGCACCGGGGGCATGGCCGCAAACAGCCAGCTCGCTAAACGGGAGGGTCGTCGATCCATCAGGGGCCGCCGTGCCCCGAGTTACGCTCACGCTAACAGACAACGCCACTGGTTTGGTGCGCACGACAACCAGTAATGAGCAGGGGCTCTATGAGTTTTTAGCGGTGCCACCGGGAAACTACAGCCTGCGGGCGACCGCTTCCGGATTTTCCGAATATCTGGTGCAACATGTCACCCTGCTGGTCAGCACCCCTTCCACAGTCAACGTCACCTTAGGCCTGGCGAAGGTCGTCTCCACGGTCGTTGTCGAGGGGAACGCAGTGCCCCTAATCAACAGCACCGATGCATCTCTAGGTAACGTTATCGAGGACCAGCAGTTGGCCCAGCTACCGATTGCCGGCCGGGATGTCGCTAACCTGCTCAGTCTGCAAGCCGGCGTTGCCTTTCTCGGCAGCAAGCTGAATACTTCCATCACCGATACGCGCAGCGGCGCCGCCAATGGCCTCCGCAGCGATCAGAACAACATTACTCTCGACGGCGCTGACATCAATGATGTGAACAACGGCTTCGCCTTTACCGGTGTGCTGAACGTCCCCGTCGACTCAGTCGAGGAATACCGCGTCACCACAGCCAGTGCCAATGCCACCTCGGGTTATTCCAGCGGCGCCCAGGAGACGATGGTTACCAAATCCGGCACGAACCACTTCCATGGGTCGCTATACGAATACAACCGCAACACCATGTTCAGCGCCAACGAACCCTTCTTGAAAGCCACGGAATTGGCCAACGGACAACCGAACACGCCGCCCGAGCTCAAGCAAAATTTCTTTGGTGGCACAGTCGGCGGACCCGCTTGGCGCAATCGCCTATTCTTCTTTGCGAACTACGAGGGCCGCCGCGATGCCGTCGGCGCGAGCGTGGAGCGCATTGTGCCTACCGCAAGTCTAAGAGACGGCGTCATTGAATACGTCTGCGCCACTGCCGCGCAGTGCCCCGGTGGAAATGTGCAGGGGGAGAGCGGAACGAACTACACCGTTGCACCGGGCAACTTCGGCCTTGCTCAAGCCGACCTCATTGGCATGGATCCGCAGGGACAGGGTGCCAACCCCTTCGTTCTCTCCATGCTGCAGCAATATCCAAATCCAAACGACCCTAGTGTGGGTGACGGCCTGAATCTCGAAGGGTTCCGCTTTTCCTCCAATCAGGATTCCCGATTCGACACATTCATCACCCGGCTGGACTACCACATCACCCCAAGCGGCTCCGAGAGCATCTTTTGGCGTGGGCAGATGCAGAACAATCGGATACCCGGCGAGCAGCAGTTTCCCGGCCAAATCGGAGCAACCACGCTGCTCGACGGCAGTAAGGCATCCATTGTTGGGCTGACTTCGGTAATCTCGCCCACCAAGGTGAATACGTTCCACTGGGACCTGATCCGTCAGGCCGACACCGTCGCCGGTGCGTCGCTTCTGCCTGAGATCATCTTGTCCGGCGTGGACCAGCTCTTTCCTAGCACGCGCTCCACGTCCTATATCGTTCCCGTCAACCAGTTCAATGACAACCTGAATTGGATTCACGGCAACCACTCCCTCAGCTTCGGCACGAACCTCTTTATCACTCGTGACAATCGCGTGAGCTTTGCCAAATCCTTTTCGGACGCGTCGATGAATTTGGCTTATTTGAACACCACCGGCATCATCTGCACCTCCAACCTGTCCAGTCCTCTCAATCCGTCTAACAACACCAACCCTGCCACCTCGCAGCCCTATCCCGACGTGGATCCTAACTTCGGCTGCAGTGGCTATGACCCCTCGGCCATGCTGCTCTACGGAATCCTGGCCCAAGGCGATGGCTTTTACAATTACACCCCTGCGGGCACTGCGCTGGCCCAAGGCGACCCCGTTCGTCGCAGGTATGCTCTGAACGATTACGAATTCTATGGCCAGGATGCGTGGCACGTTAGGCCCAGCCTGACCTTCACTTATGGTCTGCGCTATCTGCTTGAAGCTCCCCCTTACGAAACCAACGGAGCGCAGGTCGTACCTTGCGTCTTGAGTTCAGCTAATGCCTGCACGCAACAAAACCTGAGCGACTGGATGAATAAATCCGCTGCCCTTGCCAAACAGGGTATGCCGACAATTGATGCCGGTGAACTCGGGTTCTTTTTGGGTGGGCCGGTGAATCATGGCTCCGGCTTCTGGAATTGGGATTACGGCGATTTTTCGCCGCGCTTGGCGGTGGCTTGGACGCCAGACGCCGGCGACGGTTGGCTGTCGAAGGTTTTCGGCCACAAGAACCAGTTTTCGATTCGCGGCGGGTACAGCATTGTCTTCGACCATTTCGGCATGCCGATGATCAACACTTACGATCAGAACGGCTCGTTCGGACTAACCAGCGCCATCGGTGATGCTGCGGGAGCCGCTGCCAACACGGTGCAAGCCCTGCCTCGTTTCACCTGTCCTACCTGCCTTCCGCCACCTTGCCCGTCGATCGGACCGCCGGGGTGCATACTCCAAACCGCGCCACCGGGCGGCTTTCCAGTGATTCCCAGCAACTCGAACTTCGCCATCAACTGGGGCTTGGACGCCTCCATCAAAACTCCTTACGCTCATGAGTTCAATTTGACTCTCACCCGCGAATTCGGCCAGAGCTCTTCGCTGCAAATTGCCTACGTCGGAACCGTGGGCCGCCGTCTGCCGATGGAGGTGGATGAGGCTATGCCCACCGATCTCGTCGACCCAGCAAGTGGCACCGACTACTTCAAGGCGGCGACGATGCTGTCCCAGGCAGTTGCACAAGGGCTGCCTACTTCTCAGGTTCAGTCCATTCCCTACTGGGAGAATCTCTTCCCCGCGTGGAGCGGTGTCACGCAAAGCTCTTTGGATGGGCAAGGCCTCAACTGTATCGGCGATGATGATGCCGGCGCGCTCAGCGCTACCCAGGCCCTTTACGATTTCTGGTCCTGCAACCTGCACAACGAGACGTTCTCTCTTTTTCTTCTGGACACGCCCAGTGCGGTTTCCGGGGTCTCGCTGCCCAACAGCAAGTTCGGCCCCTACGCCTTCTACCACGATCAGTTCAGCTCCCTTACTGCTTGGAGGAACATCGGCACCTCCGATTACAATGCCCTGCAGGCCACTTACAACGTTCGCTGGGGCGATAACCTCCTCAGCCAGTTCAATTACACCTTCTCGAAATCTCTCGATGAGGTTTCTGACGCAGGCCGCGTCGGTGCGTGGGAGGGCAGCGGCGGCACTGGCAACGACGTCAACGGCGGCGGGATCGTCATCAATACCTGGGCTCCATTGAGCCTGCGCGGCTTGTCGAGCTTCAACGCTTTCAATCAAATCAATGCCAACTGGGTTTATCGGCTGCCTTTCGGCAGGGGCCAGATGTTGGGCGGGAATGCCAGTACATGGTTCAATGAATTGATCGGAGGCTGGCAGTTCTCAGGTGTATTCCGTTGGACCAGCGGATTCCCCACCTCGATAGACAATGGCGGCTTCTGGCCCACCAACTGGAACATCGAGGGTCTGGCCATGCCTCTCGTTAAAGGGCAACTTCCCAAAGTGTCCAACCACGGTGCCCAAATTTTCGCGGATCCCACTGCCGCTGAGGCTGCCTTCCGTCACAGCTGGCCGGGCGAATCGGGGACACGAGATGAAATCATCGGTGATGGCATGTTCGGCATCGACTCGGGCTTGGCCAAGGATTTCTCCATAGGCGAGACCGGCAAAGTGGAATTCAGCTGGCAGACCTTCAATTTGACCAACTCGGTTCGTTTCAACGTGCAAAACGGTATGCCGACGCTCCGCGAGCTTCCCAGCCAGTTTGGGCGATACACGTCCACTGTGACTCAGCCGCGGTTCATGCAGTTCGCCCTGCGTTTTTCTTTCTGAGGAACGGCGAAGAATACGGCTTACGCCGCGGAGAACGAAAAAGCGGCTAAGACCTCTCCGCGCACCGGGTACTTCTATTTTGACGACGACGCGTTCTTGCGCGCTGGGACTGTGCATCGCCACACTCGCCCTCGCCAGCTGATAAGTCGGGCAAATTCCCCTCATTTGCCAGGCTGGTGCGTCTTTTGCGTGCATACCCCTACCCGTTCTCTAATTGACATTTTGGTTAAGGTGGCGTATACAGGTAAAAGATCGGCTGAGATGTTCAGCTGAAGGGTTTATGTCGCACGAAGTGTATAGCCGCCTTCTAGGCGGCTTTCGTGTTTTTATGGCTCATTTTGGCGAAAGAAACGTGAATCTAATCACGGAACCTATGGAAAATTAGAAACCGCCGTAAGTTGTTGAAAACAAAAAAGGAGTCATTTCTAATCGCGGAAATTTCCGCGATTAGAAAATATGACGCCAAAAAACCAGACCCTAATGTCCGTTTTCAGACACCAAAAATCCATCGCGCCTCTCGCCAGCTTCCTGCTAAATTAGGCCGCCCGCGAACCGCGGCTTTAGGCTGAACCTCCATCGGAGCTGAGAGGAATGACCATCGAAAAGCTCGAACCCAAGACCGGCAATCCCTGTTTCGGCTGCGGCGCTGACAATCCCCGCGGCATGAAGCTGACCTTTGAACAGGATCACGAAGCGCGCAAAATCACTGGCCGCTTTCGCTTGGGCCCGGAATATCAGGGCAGCAGTCTCTATCTGCATGGCGGCATCATCGCCGTGTTGCTCGACGAAGTCATGGGCAAGCTCAATCGTTTTCACAGCGCGCGCGCGGTCACCGCGGAACTGAGCATCGAGTATCTTCGGCCCGTGCCGGTGGATGCGGACATCATCGTCGAAGCTTCAGAAGTTTCGCGCGAGGGCCGCAACCTCTTTCATCGCGGCGAGATCCGCGACGCCACCGGAAAAGTTCTCGCGCGCGGCAAAGGACGATTCGTCATCATCGGCGAGAAACAGTAGCGCCGCCCGCGGACGAAATTCGATCGCGTGAGCGAGAGTTCTGGCGCGAGAGCTGAAGTGAAACGTGAGGACGAGTAGGATGGAGCCGCGGGGCGGACTTGAACCGTCGACCTGCCGATTACGAATCGGCTGCTCTACCAACTGAGCTACCGCGGCTGTGAGTTGAATTTAGCATCGCAGCAACGAGCCGTCAAACGCCCGCGAAACGGTAAGCGCGCGAGTGTCAACTAGTTGGCAGCTAATTGCGTGCTTTGCAGCGCGGTGGCTTTACGTGCCACCAGCTCCATGCCGTGCTCGCGGGCGGCGCGCGCGAGTTCGGCGAGATGGACGCGGGCGGCGGCAGAATTTTCACGACGCTCAATTTCCGCGAGAGCGAGACGAGCGTCGCATTCCTGTCCGAAGTAGCCGAGGTGATGCGCGTCGGCAATGGCGTTATTCAGCTTGCGGCGGGGGGCCGAAAAATCGGGGTGCGATTTGACGTTCTGCGCGCGCGCAGCGATTTCGACGGCTTCAACGCGCGCGTCCTGAATGGCCACGGGCAATTTCACGTTGGGATCGCCGCTGCTTGCGCTTTGGGCGACGGCATCGGAGATGACCTGGCGCGCGTCGAACAACTTCCCTTCCCGCAAGAGAACGCGCGAAAGATCGGTTTCCGCGGAGGCCTGATCGATGACATTTTTCTCCGATTGAAATTCGGCAAGCGACTTTCGAAGGGTTGATTCGGCAGCGGGTAAATTTCCTTCTTCGATGTCGATCTCGGCAAGCAAAGAATCATTTTCCGCTACGGCGCCGTTTTTGCCGACTTGCTGCTGGATGGTGCGAGCCTGTTCGAGATAATGACGCGCGGCGGCGAAATCAGCCTGGGCGATACGAATCGTGCCGAGCATCTCGAGAGCTGACGGCGTGTCGGTGCTTTCGTGACGGGTTTGCGCCATGGCCAAGGCTTGAGCACCGTACTGATTGGCGCCAGCGATGTCGCCTTCATAGAAGCGAATGGCAGCGATGCTCATCAGCGAGTAAGCGAAGTATTCACCGCCCGCAGCCTGATACGTTTTGCGGGAAACATTGTATTGCGCCTCGGCCTGACGGAGCTGCCCTCGCAGCATGAAAACATCTCCGAGATTGCCGAGAGCGGCGGCCTCGTTCACCGTATCTCCACATTCACGCCAGCTTTGCGCGGCCTGCTGGAATAATTTTTCGGCTTGATCGATTTCGCCCTGATTCTCGTAGGCGATGGCCATGTTGTTGAGAGCCACGCCGGTCTTTTCGTGTTCGCCGAGCTTGGCAAGTAAGGAAAGAGCTTGCTGATAGATCTGGCGGGCACCAGTGAGGTCGCCTTCGGCACCGCGGCGGTCTGCCATAGCGCGCAGCGCATCAGCGGCGTAAAGCGTATTGCCCGCGGACATGAAAATGTCATAGGCCTCTTTGCAATAAGGAACGCCGCCCTGCGGATGATCGCCGTAGAGCAAGTTGATGCACTGGGCGAGGCGAAAACGCGCGTAGAGAAGTTTTTCGCCGCGAGAAGCGGCTTCGGCGACAGCTTTTTCGAAGTATGGTTGCGCGCCAGGCTCACCGGAAGAAGCCAATAGCTGGGCTTGCCAGAAGTCGATGCGCGGATCCTGCGAGGCGGGCGACGGAAGGGCGCGGAGTTGCGAGACGATGGCGAGGGCTTCTTCACGGCGTCCGGCAGCGTTGAGCTCGACGATGAGTTGTTCGGCGTAGTCGATACTATCGGGATAAAGCGAATAGAGCGCGCGGCATGCGGAGATGGCCTTTTCGCGATCGCGGATGTTCCCAAAGTAGGCGGCTTCAATCTGCAACTGATCAACTTGCGGAAGACCGGCGCGCAAGTGGTAAGCAAGTTTGACTTCGTCTTTTGATTTTTGATCGTAACCAAGTCCCCCCCAGGCGCGCGAGAGCATGAGATGGACAAGCGGAAATCGAGGAGCGAGTACTTCAGCTTGCAGAAAGAGGTCCTTGGCGGCGGCAACGTCGGCGTCGCGCAATTTGGCGAGACCGAGAGAGTAGAAGCGATTGGCATCGGCGTCCGACGGCAGCGATGAAACGACGCCGGCTTCTTCGGATTCTGAAATCATGGGAAGGCCGAGACGTTCGCGAAGAGCCACGCCGATTTTAGCGACGAGGCCGAAGAACTGCTTTTCGCTGCCGGATTCCGCGCCTTCGTACAGAAGCTCGCCCGTTTGCGCATCCTGCAAACGAAAATCCACGCGCATCGTGCCATTTTGCGAATCGCCCACGGCCGCGTAGGAACCAAGCACGAGGACATCACTATTGAGCGCGTCGCCAATTCGCAAAGCAGTTTGCCGGCTGAGAGAATCGGTTTCCGACCACGGGGAGTCGATGCGAAATTGGGCGACGTTTTCGCCGGGGACGACGCGCAGTTTGCCGCCGGCGCCGAGTTCGGTGCGAAGCATTTCGGCGAGCGCCGTGGAGAGCCAGGCGTCTTCCGAGCGGCCCGAAGCGTTTTGGAATCCGAGCACGGCAATGGAGCGGCGAGTCGTCCCCACATCGACTGTGGATTGTGCAGGCACGTTTCGTGGCGGTGCGCGGCGCACGCGGAACAAGAAAAACGTAAGAACCGCAACCGTGGCAAGAGCGGCGAAAGTAACCAGCCAGCGGCGCGTTGACGCGCGCGGTGATGGACCAGGAACGGGCTGGTGCGGAGTAGCTATCGGCTGCACAGAAATTTGCGACGCGGTGATTTCCGATTCGACGAGCGTCGAGTTTTCCTGAAATGTCACGGGTGCGATGAAGCGATAGCCGCGCTTGGGGACAGTCTCGATGAAGCGAGGATTATCGGCGTCGTCGTCGAGCGCAGCGCGAAGGCGCTTCAGGGCGGCGTTTAGGCTGCCGTCAAAATCCACGTAAGTTCCCGCAGGCCACAATTCCGCGCGCAAATCCTCGCGGGTGACGATCTGCCCGTGGCTTTCGAGAAGCATGGACAGAATGCGGAAGGGCTGTTCCTGAAGGCGGATGCGAATGCCCTTGCGGGTCAGGCGGGCATTCTCCAAGTCAGCTTCAAAAAGACCAAAGCGAATTAGACGAGATGTGGCGCGGGTGCTCACCGGTCCTCGCGGCAGTCGCTAAACGTTGCGGGGGAGTATATCACGAAGGCTGTGCGGAAGCGGACATATTGTCAGATGGTCATGCAGCGCGCTCATTCTGCGGGAATTAGCAGGTCATAAACGCGTCGGCAGCTCGTCCTTTGACGTTTTCGCGGTTCGGATTTATCCCGGATACATGCACTTGCGAAAGATTTTCGAGGAGGCAACGGTGATGACGGCAGCGGGCGGTTTCACGCGGAAGGCGGGTTTTTGGGCGGCGTGCATTTTGTGCGCCGCGGGCGCGTTTGTGACTGCTCAATCTGCTCAAGCTCAATCATCGCCTCTACCTTCGCGCACTGGTCTGGCAACGAGAGCTCCGCGCGCTTTACAAAAGCCCGACGGGAATGTGTCTGGATATGTCTTTTGGGATGAGGAGCGCGTTGCATACAACCCATCGGTGCCCTGCCAAGATTTGCAGGTCGAAATTGACGCCATCACGGGGGCCGGACTGCAGAAGGTGGCGACGTCAACTCAGTTTCAATTCACTCAATCCCAGCGGCCGCAGCATGGGCTTGGACTTTGCGGTTACAGCTTGCACCAGATGCCCGAAGGCGTCGCGTTGCAGGTAGAGGTGATTGTCGGCAGCCCGTTTGCGTCTCGGGTGGGAGTAACCGGGCCGTTCGGCGCTACCGGCGGACTCATCAAGATTCCCGGGGGGCAGTGTTCAAATCCATCAAGCGGAACAACGTCCTCAACCTACTTGCAATCCGGCTGGGTGGGCTGCGGTGAAAACGCCTCCAACGTGAACTTTGAGCTAGTGCCGCGAAACGCCATGGCAACGCTGCCACGGCAAAACATTACGTTGCTGCAGCAGGGGACGGTGGGATCGCAGCCGATGCTGCTGCGACCGGACTCTCAGCCAGGCACGCCTGCGCCGAGCAACGGGATGCTTGTTCCTGCGGTGAGGCCAGCCGCCGGTGCGCAAACTTCCGCATCAACGGATGGCGGATTCACCGGTGGAGTAAGGCCAGGCAACACGGCGCTGAACAATACGCAGCCGATTGCAGGGAGCACATCGACACTTAGCGGAGGGAGCGCGCCTTCAGCTCTGATTGGGCTGCTGCGGAAGCAGGGCTCGCTGAAGATCGTCGCGGGGCAGCGCACACACTACGCGCTTGCTACGTCGCAGATGCGAATCAGCCAATTGCGCCAACAGCGCGGCGGCGGGCAGATTTCCGCGGGACATACGATGGCTGCGCCCGGGAATATGGCATCGCGCGTGGCAACTTCGCCGGTTATCGCGCGCAATTTGAAGATCGCGTATATCCCTTCAGACTTGCTCTCGCCGCAAGAAAATGCAGACTGCGAAAAACAAGAAGCGCAAGGCGCTCCGCCGGCGATTCTCCGAATTGACGGCAAGACCACGGCACCGAGCTATTCCCCGGACCCGAAAACAAATCCGCACACGATTGTGGGATGCGGCTTTGGCAACGGTGGGACGGTAAGCCTTTTGCTGTTACAAGAACAAAGCCAGAACAACGGCTGGTTCAACAGCAATAGTCAAACCAACGTCACGCTGTACACGGTCAAGTTCAACATCCAGAGCTGGACCGACCATCAAATCGTGGCATCGGTTGATCCCAACACATCGGGCGTACCGGACTGGTCCAATGATCTTGAGCTCGAAGTAAAAACGAAACTTTCCGGGTACGCTTACGCCGGGCAGTTCACCGCTCTGCGTCAGCCTGTGCTGCTCGCGAATATTCCGCAAAACGACTCATCACTGTATCAATCGGGTTCGCCCTATTTTCTTTCTCCTGTCTCGAACTACTACGGATTGACTGGGACGGTAGCGGTAATGCGTCAGGGTTTGACAGGACCAGTTGCGGGACAGGATCAATTCACGTTGAAACTGACTCCCGGATTTGCAGTGGAGAGCACACAAACGGACCTGCTGATTTCAGATACAAATGCGAACGTCTCCAGCCAACCGGCAACGGTCAACGGAAACACAATCACAGTTACATATCCAGTGGTGTCTGTGCAGTCCGGCAATTCGACGGTTTATTACTCGATTTACGGACTGAAGATTTGGGTGAGTGGACCGGTGGGAATCAATCCACTCGCGCCGTGAGCGCGAGACTCCAGCGAATTCGGAGGAGCGAATTATGAAACGAGCCGCAAGCAGCAGAGTCAGACAAGCCGTTCAGCTAACCACGCTCATCGCGGTGTTCGCCCTGCTTGGAGTAAGGGCAACCGGCGCACAGAACAGATCAGGAGCGACGCTCACGAATGCGGACGTCGTCCAAATGGTAAAAGCCGGCAAATCGGACTCGGCGATTATTGCGGCGATTCGCTCTCGAAACGTGAAATTCGATTTCAGCGGGCAGCAGTTGCTCGACATGCACGACCGAGGAGTGAGTTCGGCTGTATTGCAGGCGATGTTTACAAGCGGAGGCGGAGCGCCGGCGGTACGGAAATCGCTGGAAGCGCAATTGGTGGTGTCTCCCCGGACGCCAAAAAAAACCATAAGGATGGCAAGTAATCCTCGCGTTAGAGACGCCACCGCGACGATCCTCACGGTGTTACAGAAGCAACGGCAAGCGGCGGATGCAGAGATAGCTCAAACAAAACTCCGAGTTCAAACGCCCGCACAGACGGGTTTGCTTGGCGGACCAGCACAGCCGCAGTCTGCTGCTGGGGCTGCCGGGACTCCGACCGCCCAGCCACAAACGGCACAGCCGGTAGGAGCAACGAATGCAGCCCGAGATAGCCGCGTCAGCCTTGCACCGAGCACGACTCTCCAAAAAGCTCCAGCATCTGGTCTCCTTGGCGCCGAACCGACTTCGAGTGCGAGCAGCAACACATTGAGCCAGGGCGGGCTCCTCACACAGGGCGGCAATACTACAGCAGTTCAAAATACACGGCAGGTGAACGGCAGCCCAAGTGGCAGCGGGACATCGGGTACAGGCGGAGCAAATGGGAACATGTCGCGGATAGTTCGCGCGCCTCGTACCATGCAGGCTACGGCGCTAATTTGCGCGCAGGATCCGTCGTTTCGGATAATAACAGTCAGCGGAAGCTCCACTCCCGGGACGTTCACGCCGGCTGATGCGTACAATCTCTATACCATCAAGGGCTGCTCGTTCGGCGATCAAGCGCCAACAGCCAGCCAAGAACCAACTGACTGGGTGCACGTCTACGGCCCCGGTACTTTCAACGGACAGTTTGAGATCAAGTTCTGGAGCGATAACGAGATTGATGTGTCGCTCGATCCTTCCTTAAGCGGCTACCTCGATCTGCACAACCTAACGCTGGTCGTGAAGCGTAAAGACGGGCAACAAACGGAAAAAGGAGGGTTCAGTTTTTATGCGGCGCGGCAGCCGGTGTTGTTGCGCTCGATACCCTCTTCGTGGGTAAAGCTTCCGGCAATGTGGAATGGGCCGAATGCGCTTACGTCCACGTATTACTCGCCCGTTTCGACCGCGCCGGACGCAGCGGTTCGTTCGTCAGGCGCGACCGCTTACGTCCACCGGTTTTTCGTCGGAGCAAAGTTCGACCCAACAAATGTGTCCGACTATTACGATTTGAGCCATTTGGCGCCCGGATGGACCGCCGATCCACAAAATCCGCCGGAATTAACACCGTATGACGCCAATTGTCCCGGCGCTCCCTATACGGTCACCTACAAGGAAAGCTTCGGCATGTGGACAGCGCAATGGGACGGAGATGGAATCCGCGTCACTCTCGAGGATACCAGTTGCTCGGGGGTGGTTGTCTGGGCGCCGTGGGGCAACTATTCAAACCTGACCAGTTCATTTTACGGGCTCAAGGTGTGGGTCATCGGCCCGCGCGGAACCGATCCGATGACCGGCCTGGCAACGCATTAATGACGGAATCGGCGGGAAATCGCCAAGGCTGAAAGGAACGGCTGCAGGAAGGAGAGGACGATGAGCAAGCGAGCAATGATAGCAAGCGTGGTGGGCGCAGGCGCGGCAGCTTTCCTGGTGTTATGCGGAGGAGTTCGCGCGCAAATGACCAAACAGCAAGCGCGCGTGAGGTCGTCCATTCAGGAACCGTCGAAAATCAGCGCGGAACAACTAAAGAACAACCGGGCGGTGCAGTATGCGCTGGCGCACACGGTTCAAATTGGGCCGCGTGCAAATGAACTTGGCGTGGGTGCGTCGCGTTCGGCGATTATCGCGATCATAAAACGCCAGAGCGTGGCGGCGCATTCTCTGCTCGTGCCTGCGGTGCGCCCGCCGAGCCCAAACAGCGGCGCAATTGGCGGCTCTGGAGGCGCGAATCAGAATGGCACGTTGCTCAACCCGGGAACGACCAGCAGTCTTAATCCGCAACCATTGCCGCCCAAGGGATCGGCCCCAAGCGGGACATTGCTCAACCCGGGAACAACGAGCGGCCTCAATCCGCAGCCGTATCCGCCCAAGGGCTCGCAGATCGGCGTGGAACAAACAATGTCGGCTACGGGAACCCAGAGTCCGGGAGCGTCTGCGAGGCCCACTGCAACGCAGGTGAGCGGTCCAATACAGCAACAGCCGCTCACGCAGCGTATTGGAACGCAGCCGATGCCCACGCAGATTTGCCGGGCAGGGATTGCAATGGTGGATGGCGGAGCGAATGGGGTGTGGTTCAGCCCGGTTGCCGGACAAGATGGCCGATTTGTGATTCAGGGATGCGGCTTCGGGAGTGCGCCGGGCGAAGTCTATTTGAGCGGAATCCAATTTGATTCCGCACATACTCGGCAGCTCGTGCAGCGGCTGGGAACTTCGAGTTCTCCAGACCGCGTGTATTTTCAGTTTCCCGCGAATGGATGGAGCGACCGGCAGATCGTGGCGCAGATTGATCCCAATGCCGGCGGGCTCTACGACACAAACAACGTTACGCTAAACGTAAAAACGACGGGCGGCCAGATTTATCAAGCGACAGGAATGAATTTTCTCGCCGCGCGCGAGGATCAGGTCCTTAAGAGACTCGTCAGGACGCCTTATCCGACTGGCGCCGACTCCTGCTACGGACTGGCGCTCAGCGAATGCCTTATCCCCGGAATCAATCTGGCCATCGTGAATGCGAGCCTGGGGCCGCTGACGCCGCAAGTTGAGTCGCCCACTCACTATTGGCTGACGCCGGGCGAAAGCATTGCAGTGGTGCGCGGAGTGATTTACCTCAACACTACCGACAACTATTCTCTGACTTTCCCCAGCGGAACAGACACGTATCAATTCAATTTTGCGCCCGGATTTGAATTGGATCCCAACAATGGCGTACAGCTAAACCACGCGAGCATGGACGTGAGCCATTGCCAATCGCTCGGCGGAGTCTACTCGCACTCCGGGAATTGGGGCGTGAGCTACGCGTCAACGTCATCGTTTCAGATCCATTGGGAAGAAGAATCGTGTTCGCCCAGCTCGACGGCGGCAAAGAATCCTCAGGGAATCGGCACTACTTCGGGATATGCGGGTTTTTCCGCGTACGAGCTGGAGATTACGGTGATCGGCCCGCGCGGAATAAATCCGCTGGCGAGTGGGAACGGAAATGGGATGGCGATCAAACAGCTGCAGCCGGTGCAGATGCTGCAAAAGAATTAGGGAACGGAGAAGAAATGAAAGCAAAGGAAAAAACACGAATGCGAAGTCTCGCGGTCGCGGGCGCGGCGGCGTTCGTCCTCTTTTGCGGGAATGCTCGCGGACAAGTGACGCAGCAGCAGATGCCTCCGCGAGTTCGCACGCAGGTCTCGGGACAGCAGACGCCGCAGCAGCGAGCACTCAAACCCGCCCCGCCGAAAAACATCACCGATTACAGCGGCAAAATTTCCGGAGTCGTGTACTGGGACACAACCAAGGTGGTGAGAAACACGGAAGCGACGCTCGTTGATTTGGAGAACAAGACGGAGACCACGGTTGCGGTGCCTCCCGGTTGCGATGGAACTGCAGTCTACGTCTGGATTACAGATCAGACAGCGCAGTGGGGGGCGTGGCAAGCGTCAACGAGTACTCTTAGCTACTCCGTGGACGGGTCGTTGGCAAGATGCGCCTACACGATCGATCGCGTGCCGACAGGCCAGGCGCTGTCAGTTGCAGCCTACGTTCCTAGCGAGGATTACAGCTTCAAAACCGGAATGACCAATTACGGAGATATGGCTGCAGTTCCTGCGCCCGGCGATAAAGCGACCTGGTGGTACACATGGGGCGGAGGAGTCGGTGGAGTAGGAACGTCGATCACGGTTGTGAACACACCATGCAGGGATCTGATTTCATCCACGTCGATGAGTTCGGCCTCGGGGCCCCGCAGCTGCGGCGGACAAGCAACGAACGTGAATTTTATTATCGGCTCCTATTCCGGTTACTTGAATTCCCTTTTTAGTTCAAGCGGCGGATCGTCGCAGCAGCTATCCGCAACCCAGGCAAGAGCGGTGCCACAGACAGTGCGATTGCGGCAAACGCTGTCCCGCGGGGCGCTGACAACTCAATCACCGAGACCAACAAAAGCCGCTGCTGGCGGACAGCAAATATCTGCGTTGCCATCCAACGCGCGGTTAACGAATCCAGGACCTCAGCAGACACCAATGCTTGGAACACCGGCGGAGCCGCTCCTGGCAAATGGGAGTCAGCCCGGAACACTGGCGGCGCAAACACCGGGAGCTACAAGCGCAAACCCAGCCAGCGGCGAGCGCACCACGATGTCTGCGGCGGGAGCGACGGTCACCCGTGCGGCGTTAACGCCTACGAATGGTGGATCGCAACCAGGAGCTGCGCCAGTTCCCTCGAAAGGGCATGAACACAACGCATACGATGCGGTAACCGTGCAACGCGGAGTAACAAACGATCCAAACTTCACAAAGTGGGCACACTCTACGCAAGATTCAAACAAGATCGCGGGCACATCACCAGCCCGTGGCGCGGTTCTGACCAGCAATCAGGCGCTCGCAGGTCCATGCACCGGCTCCGGTCTCATGGTATCCGCGCTTCGGTTCGAGTTCACAACCGGGAAAGATGACTTGCGCGGGGGAGACAATAATCTCGACATCGAAGTGCATTTCAAGAACAACACTTTCCAGCCCGCACAGAATGTGAACAAAAGCGCAAATTGGTCAAACGGCAGCGTGAATCGAGTGGACGTCGCGCTTAACCAACCGGTCCGCGAGGACCAAATTGCTGAGATTCATCTTGTGCATAACGCGCAGGCAAGCTTCCCGAATTCACAAGACAACTGGGAAATAACTCAAGTGCGCGTACTGGCGACAGGCCAGGGCAAAACAGAGAACATTGCGAACTATGGGTTCAATGATTTTACCGGCGACAATCCGGAATTGACCGTCCCCGTAAGTTGCGCCCCGGCGCCGGGCATGGTGAACGCGCTTTACTTCGACGTGGTCACGGGCAGTGATGATCTGAAAGGAGACTCTTTCAACGTCCTTGCGGCCGGACCCGACGGCAACAATCTTGACGTGATCATCGGCTTTTCCAATGGAACTACCGAGCACGCTCCCAATGTCAATGGCGGAGCAAACTGGGCGAATAACACCGAGCACAAGTTCTTCGTTTATCTGGGCGAGCCTGTCGATGTTACCGAAATTAGATCCATCACTTTGCAGACCGTTCTGCAGCGATTTGGAACGGACAAATGGAATATGAACTCTGCGCAGGTGACAGCAGTCGGGAACGGCGTCAACAAACTGATTGCGACACATGGGTTTTACCGGTTTGACGAAAACGCATCGCTCAGTCTGGATATGGTGACGCACTAGCTGATTTTGAAGCGGAACAAAACGTGAATTTCTTTGGAGGAACACGATGAGAACCGAATGGAAGCTGGCAGTGCTGTTGAGTTTGGCGGCCGTTTTTTGCGGCGGCGTATACACGCATGCACAGCAATCGGCGAAGCCGCGCTGGCAAATGCCGAGCGTCACGCTCGTGCAGGACGCAGGCTCGCAGGAAATTCCGCGAGAGAAAACGCAATTGGCGGAGACGAAGACTAAGCCAACGTCCATGGCAAGCCTCGCCGGAGATTCCGCGGTCGCGCAAGGAATTCAGGCGGGAGTGAATGACGCCACGTGGAGCGTCGCGTCGCACATGAACAATGCCGTGGGCGGCGCAGCCGTGCAGCAGGGCGGAAGCATATTGGGCGGAATGCTCGGCTCGCGCAAGCCGACGGTCACCTACGTGTGGGGAGTGCCGGGGCCGGCTTCGGCCAACGTGCTGCAAACCACGACGCCGAAATTCACGGTGAACTTCGCAGGCGCGCCGGGAGTGAATCCAACCGAATTCGCTCCGGAAATTGTGCGGCTTACTCCGGCGCAAAACACCTGCCGGCTGATTGGCGCGACGCAAGGCAAAGAAGACGCACGTTCTCATGATGCCGCGGACTGGCAGATCTATTCGAAGTTCTTGGAGGACCGCGTCGCCACGAGTGTCCAGAAAACAGCAGAAGGACAGTATGAAATTTCGCCGCAGTCGCCTCTTTATCCGGGCGAATACGCGGTCGTGCTGCGGCCGCTTTCGAAGGATGAGAAGTTTTCGGGCGGCGATGTGGCGCGCGGGCAAGGCGCGGGAATGATGTTCGACACGGTGTGGACATTTCAGGTTGGCGAAAATGCGCAGTAACGCGGAGCGAGCGTGAACGGCAAATTTACCGTAAAGATTTTGGGCGCACTGGCGATGAGCTGCTCGATGGCCGCAGCGGCGTTCGCGGGCGACGTGGATTTGCGAACGGGCAAATACGCGGTCACGGTGACTTATGAAGTTCAGGGCCAAAGGCAGAACCAGTCACGAACGGCGATGCGATGCATTCGGCAGAGCGACCTAAGCGATCCGGAAAATATTTTCACTGATCGGATCGCAACTGCGGCCAAGCCAGAAGAAGCATGTTCGGTGAGGGGTCTAAAGAGCGGCAACGGGAAAATCTCCTATGACGCGGACTGCTCCAACCGCACCGTGCACGTTGAAGGAGAACTGAGCGCGGCGGGATTTAGCGTGGTGAGGACAGTGACGCCAAAGGCCAGCGCGGGCGTATCGCTGAAATTTACGGTTCGGGGCAAATGGCTCGAGCGTTGCGGCGCGACGGGACCGATTAGCGAATAGATGCTTCGCGAAAAGTGAGCGCGAAAGGGTAGCGATGAGGCGAAGCCACGAATTATTGATGCGTTGGGCGGCCGTCGGAGTGATAGGAGCGGCGTTAGCAATGAACTTTGGATGCAAGCGGGGCGGCACGGCGGAAGCGAATCCGACGCGGACAGACAGCAGCACGAGCCGTCCGGAATCGGAGAAATTCAGCCCGACGAGCGCGAGCCTTTGCCTGCAGCGGATGATCAAGAATCCGTCCGCGCCGCTGCATCTTTCATTTGCGGAAAGCTCATCGGACAGCAAATCAACGAGCATTGAAGCGGACGTAACGCCCGCGACGATCGCATATACGCGGCGCGAAACAAGCGCGGGACAAACATCGGCGAGCACGAAGAAACTGCAGACGGCGCAACTCTCTGAGATGGAACTCGACTTCGACATTATGGGCCCAGTGCCGTGGCACGGCGAACTGGTAGCGGCGCAAGACGCGGCGCGCTCGGAGGGCGCAGAGAACATGAACGGCTACGACACAACGAAGTACGCTATCGATACCGCGAATGAACCGGCGGCGCAGAAGGCGACGTTCGATTCGCTGATGGCTGCGAGGGATTACAAAATCGCCGGAACAGCATGGATTGCCAGTGATTCCGGGTGCCTGGTGAAGTACGCGATTGATTTTGAGAAGGACGAGAAGGACGGCAATGCAAAGAAAACCCATTTTGAAGGAAACGTGACCAGGAAGTAGTTCGCGAAAGCGGAAGGAGCAGGGCGATGGCAAATTGCGCGAAGTGCGGTGCGGCCGTGGCGGCGGACAGCGCGTTTTGCGGAGCGTGTGGGCAGGCGGTAAATGCCGCGGCGGCAGGAGGTTCTGTTGCAGCTGCGTCCGCGATGAGTGCGCCGCGAAATTCTGCCGCCGGAGTTGGCCTGACGATGAATCTCGCGGCGGCGCTCTCGTATGCGCTCGGACTGATCACCGGGATTTTGTTCCTCGTGCTCGAACCGTACAAGAACAACAAGCTGGTGCGATTTCACGCCATGCAATCGATTCTTTTCAGCGCGGCATGCATCGTGTTCGCAATTGTGTGGAGCATTCTGGTCGCCATCCTCGTGAGCATCGCGGGATTTTGGGTGCTGACGGTGGACGTGCCGCTGCGGCTGTTGATCGGACTGGGGATTTTTGGCTTTTGGCTTTACCTGATGTTTCAGGCGTACAGCGAACGCGAATACCGCATTCCGTGGCTGGGCGATTTTGCAGCGAAGCTGGGCCTTGGCAGGTAAGACAGGCATTTTTGCTTTTGGCAAGTTGCGCAAGCGTGGAGGTGAACGATGGCTTTGTCAGCGAGTCGCGTTTTCCACAATTTAGGGCTTCTACTTCTGTGGGGTTTCACTCTCGGCGCGCTGTCTTTAGTTTCGGGATGCTCGAAAACGGGAACCTCGAAGGGTGGTTCTGTTGCGAGCAGTGCCTCGGGCGCACCCGGCTCTGTCCCCGGGATGAGCAGAACATGGGGCCTCCACGCCATGCCCGGCTCGGTTTTTCACGTGGAGTATTCGCCGGATACTTCCATCGTGGATCTCGCGACGGTCGGCCGCACGCTCCGCGGCGAGAGCGCGGATCACAGCATTTTCTTGTTCGAAGATTCCCCGGAGCTGCGCGCCAAGCTAATTCCCGGAAAATTCGTTCTTTTCGAAGGGTTGGACCTGAGAAAAGTTGACGCGCTGGCACTCTACAAGGGTCAGTTGGTTGTCGGCACTGAAAAAGCGCCTCTGAACCAAGCATTAAAAAGCGCGCAAATCCAGCTTAAGGCTCCCGTGAATTTCGGCGATCTATTTCAACAGGTCGCTGCTGAGCAGCCGGCGCAGCTTTCTCCATTCGTTCGGGATCCGCTGCATTACTGGTGGAACACCCTGAATCCTGTGGTTCACGCCGACGTGTCTCCGCACAACATGGAGGGCGAATTCGAATACGCGGACCAGGATTTCGCCGTTTGGAAAATTCACTATCACTTCTACGTCCCGGGACAAGGCGAGAAGATGCACGTTGATCTGCAGATCAAGCGCGAGGCCAACGGGCTGAACGTTGAGCTCAACCCGAAAGTGGAAATGAACAATTTCATTCAAGAATGGGCGATGAACCTCAACAGCGGCCACATGGTTCTCGATTTCCGGCAATTGAATTTCGATACGGACGTGGACTACGAGTGGGTCATCAAGACCTCCGAAAACAAAACGCCGATGAACGAAGTGCGATTCAAGATTCCCTGGCCCGCGCGAATTACGATTCCGCTGATGGAAGAGACGATGCTGCCGATGTCAGTGCAGATCAGTTCGGCGTTGCTGTTTCATCCCGCTTTTACAACCAAGGAAGAAGTCGCCAAGGGCGGTTTCCATTTGAAGTACAGCGGTGATGAGGGTTTCAAGTTCGATGGACAGCAGACGCAAGTGGAAGGACAAGGGGAGGGCGACGGCGCGATTGACCAGAGCTTCGCCTTTTCTCCGTTTGCCTCGTTCGGTCTGGTGGTAGCCATGGCCGTACCGCGCGTCGAGTTGCGCATGGGCACCGATGAACTGTGGGACATGGCTAAGATTCCACTTCCCAGCGCGCTCACGGAATCACTTTCTGATGTGCTTTTGAACAACACGATTGCAGGCAAATGGATTAAGAAACAGTTCGCCGGGAACCCGCTCGAAATCGAAGGCGCAGCTTATCTCCAGACGGTGATCTCCACCACCGCCGCGCACTCCGGAATGCAAAGTCTCGTGCCATGCCAGCAATTCACAATGGACCTGGTCGGACAAGCGGGAGTGGACTCGACCTGGCTGGGCACAAACTCGAATATCCAGCCGGTCGAACTATTCAAGAAAAATATCGTCCATCGCGATCCAGACAGCAAGATTTGCGGCGGTGATAAATGATGAGCCGGCTAAATGGCCGGTCAAGAGGAGATCTCGCATGAAACTTACATTCAAGAACATTGGCGTTTTCGGTGTAGGGCTGGCGCTGATTCTCGCGGGATGCAGTTCCAGCGCGAAATCGAGCGGCACCGATTCAGCCAGCGACAGCGGCTCAGGCATTCATTTAGACGTAGGCTGCATGTTGGATCATGTCGATAAGCCGTCGGAATCTTTTCATTATTCGTACAAGTACGCGAGCGGCTCTACCTGGGCGAACTATGAGGCGGACGTCACGCCTACTTCGATTGAGGGAACCACGAAAAGCCCGATGGGTTCGACTCCCGTCCACGCGGTTCGCTCGGACTCGCAGAGTTGGGATACCGGAGTGCTGGCGCTATCTAGCCTGAGCTTCACGGCGTTGACGGGCAGGCTTGCCGGCCTCGACGGTACATCCGCAATCAAAAGCCAGGGCGCGGAGCAGGTGAATGGCTATAACGCCACGAAATATGCGATTGATACGGCAGGCGCGAACGCGTCGGACCAGCAAACGCTCGAGACACTTTTCGGCAAGGGCAGCTTCGACAAAGGCACTGTGTGGATGGGCTCGGACGGCTGCGCTGTGAAAGTCGTGCTGGATGAGGGCTGGCCCATCGACAATCGACTCGAAAAGCGGCATTACGAAATTTCGAGGATCAAGAAATGAGTTCGCTTGAACCTGCACGGCGCAAAACGCTGACTCGCGGTGCGCTCTTGCCGGTTACCGGGAGCGGAGACTGCAATGGGGAATAGCTGCAACAAATGCGGAGCCATGCTGACGAAGCGCGATGCGTTCTGCACAAAATGCGGAGCGCAGCGCGAATCTGCGAGCCCATCAACGGCACAGCAATTTTGCACGAAATGCGGAATGGCGCTGGCGTCGGGGACGACGTTCTGCACGAAGTGCGGAGCAGAAGCTCGCGGCGGCCCGTCTGGTTCCGTTTCGGCCGCAACCCAAACGCAAACCTTCGCTTCGCAAACGCGCGATAATCGCGTTTCCGCGCAAACTGCAGCGCAAGGCCAGTTCCCTTCCCCTGCATCTGCACCGCAAATACCGAAAGCAGCCATCCTTGGCGCCCTGGCGATTGTGGCGGTGCTGATCCTCGGCGGAATCATCTCCGCCGTGCATCGCGCGCGAGAAAGGTCGCACAAACGCGAAGCCGCAGAAAGCTTCGAGACAAGTCTCAAGACTCTTGGCGCGGGTTCAACAAATTCGGATGCGAAAGGGCAAGCCAACTCATCCTCAGACGCTGACCTCCAGAAGAATTTAGCTCAAATGGAAGCCGCTGCGAACGGGCTAGGCGCAACATCCGCCAATGCGGGTACGAATGGCGGGAGTTCTAATTCAGGTGCCGCGAACGCAAGTCCCGCGGGATCATCGAAACCCGCTGCTCCCTACGGCTGGACCCTCGAAAATGGAAAGCTCGTGCCGGCGAAAGGCCCTGAGTCTCGCCCCATGCCGAAAGCCGATCCCATCGAGCCCGTGGCCGCAACGGGCGATCAGGCCCACGATTGGGCCCTCAAATATGAACGCACGCTGGGTGGACCGGAGGCAGACTTAGTTGTACGCACGGGAGACATCAACAATCTCGGGTTCGGCTGGCCCAAAGGATTCGATCCTTTCTCCGGCCAATCGACGCCGCCGCACCAATGGCCAGAGATCGAGAAAATTCCAGCTGGAGCGCCGGACGGTACCGACCGTATCCTTCTGGGCACGAGCGTGATGCCGGTTCACTTTGTTACCAAGCAGACCGCCGGTCAGCCGGATCAAATCATGCTCGATTCCATTACGCACACCGATGGCGGCGACGGTTACAGCGGCTCAATTGGCGATTGCTATTACATCCGCGACGGAGCCTTGCAAAAAATGCCGCAAGCCCTGCGCGATCCCGTGAATCGCGAGCTCACTGAAAAATTCACGCTGAGCAACTTGCCAGACGGTATCCGCAACCTGGCGCCGAGTTCCTTGCAGGATCAGCTCCCTCAGTATTTCAAAGTGGATCCTCCATCAGCGGCGCGATGCACCCGGGAGCGCGCTCTCACCATGCCGGCGCCTATCGTGTTGCCCATCGGTAGCTTCCGCTTTGAACTGCAAAATGTCGTTGTACAAATCTTCGTGGACGACTTTCAGCCGCTCCCGCTGCATTCGCACTTTCAGGTGAGTTTGAACGGCACGCGAATTCCGACTTTTGAGTACGCCGTCAATTCGCTGGATCAGAGCGGCCCCATCGGAAAACTCCTGACGCTGAAGCTCTTGCCGGAGTATTTCCCGATCATCGAATCCGGAACAGTCAAACTCTTGATCGATGACCCGACAACGCGCGCGCAGGATGGCTACGCCGTCGACTTCGTGCGCATTTTGCTGAATCCCTACAAATTCAAGTATCAGGTGTCGCTCGCCGCGCGCGTGTTGGACGCAGATAAGAACACGCCGATTTCGGGCGCGACGGTCACAGCGGCGCTCGAATCAGCCGCAACCAACACGCAAGGCAAATGCGAATTCAAAAACCTGCCGGCCGGACTTGTAGTCGCGACCGCAAGCGCTCCGGGCTACGACGAAACTTCCGTTCCTGTGGACTTGCCGGCCGGGCAAAACGGTAATGCCGAAATTCGCCTGCATCGCCACCAGGAAAATACCGCGGCGCTCGAACAATCCATCGCTCAGACCGGCACGGCGACGATCTACGGAATTCACTTCGACACGAATTCCTCGAAGCTGCGCTCCGACAGTTTGCCCGCGCTGAACGCGGTGCTCGGCCTCGTGAAGAATCATCCTGATTCACACTGGATTATTTCCGGCCACACGGACAATCAAGGCAACGCCGCGCTCAACCAGCCGCTTTCGGAGGCGCGCGCAAAATCCGTGGTCGCTTGGCTTAAACAGCATGGCGCGGACGTTTCGCGGCTCGCTCCAGAAGGATTCGGCGCGACTCGGCCCGTCGCTGACAATGCCACAGCGAATGGCCGGGCGCTGAATCGCCGCGTGGAAGTCTCGCTCGAGAAGTAGCATGAAAAAATGTTTCGGAGGATGATTATGAAACTCAAAGTGACGTTAATCGCTGCAGCCCTCATCGTGTTCTCGGCAGGCACCGCGCGATTCGCCTACGCCGCGCCGCCTTCAGACTCTTGCGCGCTCGTAACTCCTGCGCAAGTCAGCGCCGTACTGGGTGTGACGGTGGGCGCCGGCGAGCACATTATCCCGTCCAACACCACTTTGTGCGGGTATGGTGGTGCGGGCGCGCAGAAGCGTGTGGTCATGGCGATTCTAAAAGCCTCCATGTTCGCAGGCGAGAAGACGCCGCTCAAAGGCATTCAAGAGGAATCAGCCAGCGGCATCGGCGATGAGGCCCACTATATGACTACTCCCGGATTCGGCACCGGCCTCAGCGTGAGAAAAGGTGATTTTGCCTTCAAAGTACGCGTCTACGGCTTCCCGATTGAACAAGTGAAAGCAAAAGAGAAAGCATTGGCCTTGAATGCACTCACCAAATTTTAGTGTGAGGCATTCGCGGGTATTCGTTCGGTCAGCGACAGTAGCGGTGCAGTGGGCTTCAACTTAAGCGGAAACAAAATCCAAGGGAGGATCGAAATGAGAAAAATGATTGTGTTCGGTGCGGTATGTCTTTCGGCCACGGTTCTGCTTGCACAAACGCAGAAGAAAAATTCAGAGCAGGTGCCAGCCGCGAAGATGACCCCCATGAACGTGAAGACCGGTCTATGGCAAAGCACGTCAACGATAACTGTCACCGGCAGCCTCGGCTTGCCTCCGGAAGTACTCGCGAAAATGACCGACGAACAAAAAGCCCGCTACGCCGCGGCGATGCAGGCGCAGTCGGGCGGGCATAGTTCAACGCACACGAGCAAGGGGTGTCTGACGCAGAAAGATCTGACCACGGATCCTTTCGCACAAAAGAACTCGCCCGATGAACACATTCAGTGTCATGGAACTTTGCTCAGCTCAACGAGCACAGACATCGTTTTGCGGGAGACGTGCTCGGGCGAAGCCAGCATGACCTACACAATGAAAATTCACGCCGTTGATCAGGAGCACGCGGTGGGAACGGGCACCGGTACGGCCACCATGGGTGGGCACACCATGAATTCGAGCGTGAAGTTCGATTCCAAGTGGATTGGCGCGACCTGCCCGGCGGACGCGAATCACGACTGAACGCGCGCGTTGCGAGAATCTTCGAAATGCGGATGATTGCCGCAAAGCATAAGTGCCGGCGTGTGTTTTGAAGACGAAACGCCGCATTACGGCGGATTCGCAAACGATTCCCGCAACGCGGCACATATGCAACAACGGAGTTCCATATGAACGCTCACAAGTTGCGCACGATGCCGATGCTTGGATTAACAGCCGCAATTTTGCTACTCGCCTCCGTTTTCGGATGCAACTCCGGCCCGGCGGCGAAGAACACCACTGAGCCTCCGGCGCAGACTGCCGCGGCTCCGGTGGCTTCGCGGGCCGCGCACGCTCGAGGAGGGCCTGGCTGCGCGGCGGAACATCTGCAAAAAGCTCCGTCGCCATTTCACTGGTCGTTCAAAAAAATTGTCACGCCCGACACGAATGCGGATTGGGAAGCCGATGTGACAACGGACGCAATTGCCGGAACACTGATCGACAGCTCCGGCACGCGGCCGATTCACGGCTCGCGTTCCGATCAGACCAGCTGGAACACCGCGGTATTGATTCTGACCGGCCCGCTTCCGGCGAGCACGTTTTCGCTGGTGGACAATTCCTCGGCCACCACCCGCGCCGGTGCGGAAACCGCAAATGGCGTGAGCGCAATTAAGTACGCGATTGACACCTCGCAAGACACGCCCGCGGATGCTTCGCTGATTCGCACCGTGCTCGGCCCGGGTGGCTTTATCAAAGGCGCAGCGTGGGTGACGCGCGATGGATGTCCGGTGAAGTTCGCGATTGATGTCGAGCAGCACAATAAAGATGGCTCGCTGGATGATAAGGAGCACTACGAATTGAATGTGACGCAGCACTAGCCATTCGTACTTTGCACCCACGGAGGCGCTCAGCCCATGCAGACCGAGCAAGCGCAAGCAATTGAAAATTATATCGCCGGGCGAACACCGAATCTCGGCCAGCGGCGACGGCGCGGCTGCCTCGGCAATCTCTTCCGCGTGGTGCTTGCCGGTATTTTCGGCGGCGCCCTTTTGTACGGCGTCGTGGTGGCAACCTCGCCATGGTCGCTGCACATCGGCGGGCGCTGGACGCCCTTCTTGGCCTGGCACGGATACGGCCAGCTGGTCACGAAAAACGGAGTGCAGTATCCACTGTACGTTTCCTTGTACCCTTCCTCTCATTTTTCCCAACTTCATCGCGAAGGCCTGCGTCCCACCGGCGGCGTACAAGGCTCAGGCTGGATTTGCACTGCGCCAGGCGTCACTCAGCGCCTGGACCTGAGCGGCACGATCTATGGGGGCTGGCGTAGCACGGAAGGGAGTCTCATGGCTTTTCGGCTGCTCGAATGGAGAACCTTTAACAACGGCCAAGCGCGCGGTTTCTTCGATCTCGCCGGCAGATGGCGAGGTCAGACGCTGGCCATGGATCAAGGCGGAAATGTGCCAGAGGCATTCCGCTCCGGCGTACGCATCGAGCACGCTTCCATCAGTCTGAACTGGGGCAGCTACTCGGACTTCAAAGAGCTGTGTGCGACGGCCGGCGCCCGTGCGCTCGCAAAATAATATGGCTACTCAAACTACCAGCGCCGTTTTCGCCGGCCCGCGCGACCGCGAAAGTTTTTTTGACGCGCAGAAGCGCAATCGCCGCGCCACGTGGCGCCTTTCGGTTGTATCGGCGTTCGCAACGATAGTCATGGGAATTCCGCTGGCGTTGACCGTCACTCCACTGCTCTACGCCGCAGGACTGATTATCGCTGACGTTGTGAACATCTGGATGCCGCTGCCGCAGACTTTCTGGCAGCAATCCAGCGAACTGGCGCGCTACGGCCTCACCGCTTTCAAGTGGATGACCGGCGGCCCGATGCCCGATCTAAACACGCTCGCCGTGGGCATCGCCGTGTTACTTCTGCCTGGCGCGATCCTCTCCGTTGGACTCTGGCTCGGCATCAATTCGCTTTTCCGCCGCGCAGGAGTCGGCGGCGCGTTGCTGGCATTGAAAGCGCGCGAACCGAACCCCTCCGAGCTGAAAGAATTGCAACTCGCCGACGTGGTGCAGGAAATGGCCATCGCTTCCGGCCTGCCCGCGCCAACAATCATGCTGATTGACTCTGCGGCAGCGAATGCCGCGGCCATCGGAACGTCCCCAGCCAATGCGCGCATCGTCATCACGCGCGGGATGCTCGACCGCCTCACTCGCGACGAACTCGAAGGCGCGTTAGCGCATCTGGTAGCATCCATCGGCAACGGCGATCTGAAAATCGCATTTCGCGTCACCAGCGTGTTCGAAACGTGCGGCCTCCTTGTGGCGCTGATCAATTCTCCGTTCGGCCCGCGCTCCCGTCATACGCTCTGGCGAATCATTCGCTACGGCTTGCGCGTGAAAAGGAACGCCGAAGGCGATGCCGCGGAAGCGGCCGCAGTGGCTGACCTGCTCTCGCGCGGCACTGAACTTGGCACGGATGACATCGACAATCTTTTCGACACAACCTCCAAAAAGAAATCCATCTTCCGCTCCATTCGCAATTTTCTGCTCTTTCCCATTTTTTTCACCAACACCGCGATAAAGCTCTCGCTCTGGTTTTTCTCCTTCAGTATGCTGCAGCCGAGCATGGCTCTTTTGTGGCGCAAGCGGATTTATTTGGCCGACGCTGCGGCCGTCCAGTTGACCCGCAATCCCGATGGCCTCGCGGAAGCATTGCGCAAATTGAATAGCGAGCGCGCTCCCGTGCCGGGCGCCGCGTGGGCGTCGCATCTTTTCCTCGTGAATCCAGCGGGCAGCGATCGGATGAACGATCCTAAAGAAGACTCCGAGCGCCAGCAGAAACTCGCGCAAATGTGGGCCGCCTCCGCGTCACAGCAAGAGCACGCCGCTGTCGCGCCAGTCGTAGGACACGCCGGCACTCCGTTCATCACCGAAGAACTGATTGCAACCGGCCGCGCCGCGATGGCCGGAGATCCGCAGGCTCGCGCGCGTATGATGGCGTTCCGGCAGTCAGCCGCGACCGCTCTCGGTAAGAATCCCGACGAATTGCCAAATTTCGAAGATATTGCCGCCGCGCAACAAGGTGACAGAGCAGCCATCGCGCGTCTCGTGCAGTTTAGCCGAACGATGGAGGCAAACGAACCGGCGAGCAGTGATTCACAACCAGCATCAGAGAATTCAAGCAGCGGATTCGCCGGATTTCATCCATCTCTCAAGCGCCGCCTCAAACGCCTCGACCGCATGGGCGCGCACGTCGAACTCGAAGCGGACGATCGCAAAACGTGGATCGTCATCGCCGCGCTCGCACTGCTCCTCGGACCGTTTGCTCTCGCGGCGCTCGCGCTGCTTCTGCTGCTCATCGCCATCATGATGATGGCGAGCATGGCATTCCTTACCATTTGGATGGTTTTCATTCACCAGATTTTCGTCGTCTTTTTGCATCACTAGCACACAAAGCTTTGCAACAGGAGAGTGCCAGCCGTGCCAAGCTTTTCGATAATCGTAATCGTCGCGATCTCCGCCGCGCTGCTCATCTGGTTCATCGCAGTTTTCAATTCTCTCGTCGCACTGCGCGTTCGCGTGCAAAACGCCTGGTCGGACATTGATGTCCAGCTCAAACGCCGCCACGATCTCATTCCAAATCTCGTCTCCGCCGTGCAGGGTTACATGACGCATGAACGGTCCACGCTCGAAGCCGTCACGCAGGCGCGCACTCACGCTATCGCTTCGGCCGCAGGAACTGTCGCCGATCGCGCGCAAGCCGAATCCGCTCTCACCGGCGCTCTTTCCAATTTATTCGCCGTCGCCGAACAGTACCCCCAGCTTCGCGCCGTCGAAAGCGTGCAACTGCTGCAAGAGCAGCTCACTTCCACGGAAAACCGCATCGCCTACGCGCGGCAGTTCTACAACGACGAAGTGATGAAATTCAACACTGCGCAGGCCACGTTCCCGCGCAATCTCTTCGCTGGAATGTTTGGATTTTCACCCGCGACGATGTTTGCAGCGCAGGAGAGCGAGCGTGCCAACGTGCAGGTGAGCGTCTAAATCGAGGCGCTACGATTTCAACTTGCGTGCGATCAGGTAAGCATCGGCAACGCACAGAAAATTCAGCAGGCCGGCAATATCGAGAAACCGCGTTCCCAAATCTCCCATCGCGCGCGCCGTATCCGGGCCGGCCGGCTCAAAAACAGACGCGAGAAAATAAAACGCACCGGCGCCGATTTCCGCGAGATGGTTCAGAATCGCAAAAATGTCGTCGCCTCGCAGCGCATAAACGCGTCCGCGCATTTTGTATCCCGCCAGCGCCGTCGCGCTGACGCAAATAAAAATACTTCCCGCGCGCGCCCATTTCCGCAGCAGCAGATGGCCGAATCCGGGAATGAACCAGCCTCCGACAGTAGCGAGCCACGTAAGCCCCGCTGACGCGGCCCAGCGCGAATGAGAGCTCGAAGGAGTTTCCGCCGGCGGTGCGAGATCGTCCAAAGCGCTACGCCAAAATCGGAATGATTTCCTGCTGAATTGGCCCGGTCACGCGCGCTTCGCTATCGTCAATGTACATGTCCACCTCAGTGCGCACGCCGAACTCCGGCAAATAAATCCCCGGCTCGATGGAAAAACACGTGTGCGGCACGATGCGGCGATTGTCGCGCGTCTCGATGCCATCCATATTCGCGCCGTTTCCATGGACTTCCTGCCCGATGCTGTGGCCGGTGCGATGCGTAAAATATTTTGCGTATCCCGCTTTGCGAACCACTTCCCGGGTGACGCGATCCACTTGCCAGCCATGAATTTCCCGTTCCGCGGCGATTGAATCTTTCACAAAATTGATCGCCGCATCGCGCGCGTTGCGAACAATCTCGAAAATCTTTGTGAACTTCGCGGGCACCGTCGCGCCAAGATAGCCCATCCATGTAATGTCGTAATAGACGGCGTTCGGACGATCCACTTTGCCCCAAACATCTAGCAGCAATAGATCGCCTTCACGAATCGGCGCGCTCCCATTTTCCGCCGGCTCGTAATGTGGATTCCCCGCATTGCGATTCACGCCCACAATCGGCGGACCATCCGCCACAACCGAATGCAGCCGGAATTGCGACGCCATCCACTGCTGCAAATCGTATTCCGTGAGCGATTTTTTCTCGCGCGCAAATGCGCCCGCTCGCGCAAACGCTTCCTGTGTCACGCGGTGAATGATTTGCCCGGCTTGCCAGTGCGATTCAAATTGCTCCGGCGTCCACGCCGCTTCGAATTTCTGCACCAGATCCGCCGAACTGACCACCTTCGCGCCCAACTTGCGCACCAGCTCGATTGTGCCCGCGTCTACGAGACCAATGTAGGGAATATCGTTCTGCGGCGAATACTGCATGGCAACGGATTTCGCGCCGCGCAGCACTTTTCCGAGACCTTTGTGCAGTTCCTCCCATCCCGAATATTCGATTTTGCGGCCCGGCAACGCATCCAGGCCGCCTGCTTCGATGCGATGCACCAGTTTCGAAGGCGCGCCCTTCGCCGGAATGAAATAAAACCAGCGCCGCGTCACTTTGCCGTGCGAATTAAGTCCGAGAATGTGCGCGGCAATTGCGTCGCGGTGATGATGATCGTAAAAAAGCCAGCCGCCCAGTTTTTGCGCGCGCAGTTCCGATTGAATTGCTTTTATGTCCGGCATGTTTTGCTCTTTTCCGCAGGCAAACTCAGGAAGCGAATTTCGTCACGCTAGCGCGTTGATTTGCGCTGCCGCAATTCCCTGCACTTGCACGCGTTTTGTCCGGCTTTTTTCGCCGGAGAGGATTTTAACAGCCGAGAGCGGCACGTTCAAACACTCCGAGAGGAAGCGGCACAGCGCTTCATTCGCGCGATCGTCGACAGGCGGCGCGGTCAGCCGGATTTTCAGCGCGCCCTGATATTCACCGGAAATTCCCGTGCGGCTCGCACGCGGCTGCACGCGCACTTCAAACGTCACTCCGCCGGCGCGCTCCGTCACCGCAATCATTTTCGCGCGCGCTCACCAAAAATCGCGGAACCCACGCGCACTTGCGTCGCGCCTTCTTCGATGGCCACTTCGAAATCGTGGCTCATGCCCATGGAAAGCTCCGGAAACGAGCGTCCGAATTGCTGCTCCAGATCATCCCGCAACCTGCGAAGCCGGCGAAAGTAAGGACGCGCGTCCCGCGGATCTTCGCTTTGCGGCGGCACCGCCATCAGCCCGCGAAGCTGCAGGTGCGGCATTTGCAAAATCGCGTCCGCGGCCGCCGGCAAATCCACCTGCGCCACTCCGGATTTTGTTTCTCGCGGATCGAGCTGCACTTCAATCAGCACCGCCAGCCATTCATTGGTTTCGCCCGCAGCCTCATCGAGCTTGATCGCCAAAGGCACGTCATCCACTGAGTCAATCCAATCAAACAGACGCGCCGCGCGCCGCGCCTTGTTCGACTGCAAATGCCCAATCAAATGCCAGCTCGCTTTCAAATCCGCCAGCTCAGGCTGCTTGCTCTCCCACTCCTGGACGCGATTTTCGCCGAACGCGCGAACACCTGCATCGTAAGCCGCACGAATCGCCGTCTCCGAAACAGTTTTCGTCGCGGCCACGAGCACAATCTGCTCAGGATTTCGCCCCGAGCGCTCCGCCGCGCGAGCTATACGCTCTCGAACGCGCTCGATATTTTCTGCGATGCTGGTTGCCGCACGAGCCATGTGCTGCATTTTATCACGGAGAATTTTCCTCCATTCATTTGCGCCGCGCGCAGCGAACCAAACTCGCAACTCGATATGCTAGACTGGCGCTCCCTATGCCTGCTCGCGGCAAATTGGTTGTGCTCGAAGGAATCGACGGCTCCGGCAAACGCACACAGCTCGATATGCTCGCTCGCGCCATGCAAGCCCGCGGTATCGCGCACGCCACCATCGGATTTCCTCGCTACGAGGGCTTTTTCGGCCGTATGGCCGCCCGGTATTTGAACGGCGAATTCGGTACACTCGCAGACGTGGATCCCCATTTTTCCGCGCTGCTCTACGCCGGCGATCGCTTCGAAAACAAAAAACTGCTCGAGAATTATCTGACCGCCGGAAAACTTGTGCTCGCTGACCGCTACATCGCCTCGAATCTCGCGCACCAGGGCGCGCGTGTCCCGCCAAAGCATCTTTCTGAGTTTCTGCGCTGGCTTGAAAAACTCGAATACGGCCTCTATGCACTGCCTGAGGAAGATTTAGTGGTCCATTTGCGCCTTCCCGCAGCGCAGGCGCAAAAACTCGTCAACAAAAAACGTGCCCGTAGCTACACGCGCCGCCGCCGCGATCTGCAGGAGGCCAGTCTCGCGCACCTGCAGTCGGCCGCGCGAATTTTCGAGCGCCTCGCGCGCCGCCGTAATTGGGCCACTGTGGAATGCATATCCGCGCAAAAATCCGCGCTGCGTCCGCCGGAACAAATTCACCGCGAAATTATGGCTATACTCGACCGCCGCATTTTTGCTGACTCCGAGGAATGGTGATGGGCTTTGATTCTTTCATCGGCAACGAACGCATCGTGCAGGCGCTCCGCGCTATGCTTCGCCGCGACCGCGTTCCCAGCGCCATGCTCTTCGCCGGCCCACGGGGAATCGGCAAGTTCACGCTCGCTCGCATGTTCGCTCAGGCGGCGAATTGCGAGCGCCTGCGCGACGATTTTTGCGGCGAATGCGATACCTGCAAAAAAATCAGTCTGCTTGCGGAACCTGCGCCGCTCATTGAACAGGGTCTTGGAGAGCGCGGCGAAAGTCCCGACACTTCCGCCGTCGAACGCATGCCGCTTATTTTGGAAACCCATCCTGACGTGTGGGCCATCGTGCCCGATCCCGTGCGCCGCAAAAATCCTGTCGCGCGCCCCATGATTCGCATGGGCCAATTGCGCGCCGTGCAGCGCGCCGCATACTTCAAGCCTGCGGCGAGGCGCAGAATTTTCATTCTCGATGGCGCGGAAACCATGCGCTGGACGGATGCCGACGTTTTCCTGAAAATTCTCGAAGAGCCGCCCGAATCCGCCACGCTGATTCTCCTTGCGCCGCGCGCCGATTCCCTGCTACCCACCATTCGCTCGCGCTGCCTGACCTTCTGGTTCGCGCCCATTCCGCCCGCGCAAATCGAAGGCTTGCTCAAAGCTCGCAGCGAGTGGAAGCCCGCCGAGCGCAAACTTGCCGCGCAGCTCGCCCATGGAAGTCCCGGTGTGGCCCTCAGCCTCGATCTCGCGGACTCGCTGCGCCTGCGCCGCGACGTTTTCCAGTTGATTGCCGCTGCCGCTGACGGAAAATCCTATCAGTCCATTTTTGCCGCCACCGCTCGCCTTGCGAAGGACGAGTCGGAAACGTTTGAAAATATCCTCGGCGTGTTCTATAGTCTCTTGGCAGACCTGCTGGAGCTGTCCCATAAAGTCCCGGATTTCGTGCCGCGTAACCCGGATTTGCGCCGCGAACTGGAGAGTTTGGCGAAGAAAATCAGCGACGCATGGGTTGCTCAGGCCACCGAAAATCTGGATCGCTTGGAACAGCGGCTTCGGCGCAATGTTGGGCGGCAATTGGGACTCGATGCGGTAGCCGAGAGCCTGCGTATCACTTAAACAATTTTTCCGGGGCCGGCGTCCGAGGCATCACGCATTTTTTCAGCGATTGCAGATAGTTGGAAACCCGTTGGGCCAATTTTTAGTCATATATACAATGAAGTCCTCGAACTCCTAAGGAGCATGAACTGTGAACCGCAAATTATTCCGTCCCACGCTGACCGAAGTGAAGGAGCAGCAATTCCCGCCTCGAGGTTCGCATGAGCCCGGCCAAAGGAAAAAACCTGCTCCGCCGGAACAAACCTTCGCCGAAAGTTTCTATTACGTCAAACAGATGCAGGCGCATACGCCGGTCGCCGTCGTGCTCACCGACGGCGAAATACTGCACGGCATCGTCGAATGGTAC
The DNA here is from genome assembly GCA_036796475.1 of Candidatus Acidiferrales bacterium. Taxonomy (GTDB): domain Bacteria; phylum Acidobacteriota; class Terriglobia; order Acidiferrales; family UBA7541; genus DAHUXN01. The sequence goes on from DAIRCW010000008.1 coordinate 33,611, forward strand.
GACCGCGATTGCATCAAGCTGACCCGTTTCGGCAGCCCCAATCTGCTCGTTTATAAGCACACGATAAAGTACCTCTACAAGGACGGCGACGACGCGGCTCAGGGTGGAAACGGTAACGGCAATCACCTCACTTAGCCGCCGCCGCGCAATCACAATGGTACGTTTCGTCTCACGCGGATAGCAGACCGCGCCGAGGCGCGTGCCCATGGCCATGGCTCACAAAGAAGATTCGCCGCGCACAACCATAATTCTCGCGCTGGTGACGCTGGCCATCGGCCTCTACGCCCTCGCCTATGGCCTGCAAACCACTTTCTATTTTCAAGCGCACTCGTGGGCCAGGCGCATGCCGTTTCTCCGCGAAACGCCTCAGCAATTGCCTTCCACCGCAGCTTCGCCCGTTCAAACCAAGAATCTTTCGTTCTACGGCGTCAACTTCTCCGCGCCGTGGAAAGGCATAGCCTCGCAAAAATCTCAGGACTCGCAATCAGCGGTGAGGTTCAACTCGGGCCCAATTATCGTTTTCTTCGATCCGCAGATCGAAGCAGATCCGCTGGAAACCATTCGTGACGGCGATCCGAACCTCTACACGCGCTATCAGCAACTCTTCGGCTACAATCTGTTTCCCTCGACGTACGATTTGTACGCCGCCGTTTACGGCGCTTCGCCCGCGCTTCTTTCTCCCGTGATGCCGCGCGACAAAATGGATCGCGTCGCCGCTCTTTTGCAGTGGAAATTGAATTTCGGATCAGACGGCGCGAGTGCGATCTATTCCGTAAGTGCGGCAGGAATGCGCGGCATACAGCTGGGCGATCCGTCGCGCGACCACATCGTTTCCGTGCGGCTTTTCGATTCGCGCAATCACCAGTACCGCATGCTTTTCACCTCGACGAAAGGCCCGGGAACGTATCCGCAGGCGGACATCAATTGCGTGCTTGATTCCCTCGCGCCCGCGCCAGAGCGCGAATAAGTTTTCCTTTAGGAAAATTGGATGGATGTCTGATTAAGCCGTGCCCGGCGCGCTCGCCGTGGCCGGTGAAGACGTTCCGAGGATTTTTTCGTAATACGCTTCGTACAGCGGAATCACGTCGTTGGAGCAGAATTTTTTCTTCGCATCAATACGCGCCTGCTGCCCCATTTCCCTGCCGCGATCCGCTCGCTGCAAAATTTGAAGCGCGTATTTCGCTGCGGCGGCTACATCTCCCGGCGCGACGAGATATCCATCCACGCCGTCCTTGATCACTTCCGGCACGCCGCCCACATTCGTGGCAATCACCGGCACTTCGCAGGCCATCGCTTCGAGCGCCGCGAGCCCGAACGATTCGAGCTGCGATGGAAGCAGAAATAAATCTCCAAGGCCGAGAATTTCGTGAACGCGATCCTGCTTCCCCAAAAAGAAAACATCCTTCGCCAGCTTTTTCCTGCGCACCAGGAATTCCGCGTTTCCCCGTTCCGGCCCGTCGCCGATCAGCAAAAGTTTCGCCGGCATTTTCTCGCGCACCAGCGCGAAAATTTCCACGGCATCGGTCACCCGTTTCACCGGACGGAAATTCGAGAGATGCATCAGGATCACTTCTCCATTCGGGGCCCATTCTCCGCGTCGCCGCCGGTCCGCGGGCCGGCAATACAAATCGCAGTTCACAAAATTCCGAATTACTTCGATCGGCCGCTTGATATCGAATTCCCGTATCGTTTGCTCGCGCAAATAATTCGAGATCGCCGTCACGCCGTCGCTCTGCTCGATGGAAAATCGGGTAATCGGCAAGTAGCTGCGGTCGCTTCCGACCAGCGTAATGTCCGTTCCGTGCAGCGTGGTGATGAACGGCAGCCGCCGCGGCGCCACCATCGCACGCGCCAGCAGCGCGCTCACCGAATGCGGAATCGCGTAATGCACATGCATCAAATCGAGCGAAGCCGCTTCCGCCACTTCCGCCATTTTCACCGCCAGCGTCAGCGTATACGGCGGATGATCGAAAAGCGGATAGCTGGTGACTTCAACTTCGTGGAAAAAGATGCGCTCGTTCGCCGCGTTCAGCCGCATGGGCACACCGTAACTAATGAAATGAATTTCGTGCCCGCGCGCAGCGAGTTCCATGCCCAGCTCCGTCGCCACCACTCCGGAGCCGCCGTATGTCGGATAGCACGTAATCCCGATTTTCACTGTATCTCCGCGTTGCGCTTGCGCCTGCCAGGGGCCGGATGCTAGATTCGCAAATTCGTCTTGCTATTGGACGTGCGAGACTGGCTCTGCGATGCAGCGACTTTCCAATAAAGCAGCGTTTATCACCGGAGGCGGCACCGGCATCGGCCGCGCCTGCGCTCAGCTGTTCGCGCGCGAGGGCGCCAAGGTTGCTGTCGCGGCGCGGCGCCGCGAAAAACTCGAAGCCACCGCGC
>DAIRCW010000008.1:36011-36225 GCA_036796475.1 Candidatus Acidiferrales bacterium
CGGCCATGACGTCCAGCGCGCCGCGGATGCGGCGGGCCATGAGGCCATCGCGCTTGAATGCGCCGTGACCAAAAGCGATTCCGTTGAAGCTGCGTTGCGCGCCGCCGAGGAGCGCTTCGGTTTTCTCAACGTCATCGTGAACAATGCCGGACTCGTGCACGTTGGCTCCGCCGAAGAAACCAGCGAAGAACAGTGGAACGCCGTCCTCGCCGCG
>DAIRCW010000009.1:0-768 GCA_036796475.1 Candidatus Acidiferrales bacterium
CGACACCGAATGGCTGATAAGCGCGCAATCATCGACCGTCATCGCCGCACCGTCACCCGCGCCGGAAACAGAATTTCCCTCACTTCCAAGGAATTTGCCCTCCTCGAACTCCTTCTTCTTCGCGCGCCCGATTCCGTCACCCGCAGCGAAATCATCGAACACGTCTGGGACTCCCATTTCGATAGTAAAACTAATCTCGTGGCCTTTTACATCAATCGCCTGCGCCAGAAAATTGACCATCCCCCCGCCACAAAACTTGTCCACACTCTTCGCGGCGTTGGCTACAGATTGGGCGCCGAAGAATGACCCCCTCTACGCAACCAACGCCCGCTCTCACCAAACGCGGTCTCTCCCTGCGTCTCCGCATGATGCTTCTTTTTTGTTTTACCGTCGGCGTGCTCCTGCTCGCTTCCTACACAGCTGTATATTTCGCTGCGCGCAGCGTCGTCCGCACCCAGTTGGATCACCGCATGACCGAGGCCGCCAGCCTCCTCGCCGCCGATCTGAATTCCGACCCTAACGACGCCGACATCCTCGTCATGGACACTCCCGACGAGTATTTCCAAACCATCGGACCTTCCGGCAATGTCGTCGCTCTTTCCAGGAATCTTCACAACCGTGCCATCGCCTGGCAGCCGAGCTCACGGAATCCCGTGACCATTCACGATCCCATGCTCGGCTCTCTTCGCGTGCGCTTTGCCCCCGTTCATCACGGCGACGCATCCGAAATTCTCCTTCTCGCTACTCCCACGCGCAACACTGACGAAA
>DAIRCW010000009.1:778-26766 GCA_036796475.1 Candidatus Acidiferrales bacterium
CCTCGCCGGCTTTCGTGATTTGCTCTATCTGCTGTTTCCCTGCACCCTCCTAATCATCGGCGCCGTCGCCGCCTGGTACGTCGGACGCAGCCTCCAACCCATCACCACGCTTACGCGCGAAACTTCCCAATTAGCCGAACGCGTCAAATCCGCCGGCACCGACGCAATTTCCGGGCGCGACTCGCAACACACCACGCCGCTTGCAGCCGCAAATCCCCGCGACGAAATCGGCTCCCTGGCCACTGCCTTCAACGACCTGTTCGCCCAGATGCAGGCCGCCGTCCTCCAGCTCCGTCAATTCGTCTCCGACGCTTCCCACGAATTGCGCACTCCACTCTCCATCATGCAGGGAGAAACCGAATTGCTTCTGCAGGAGCGCCGCACTCCTGCCGAATATCAGCGCGCCCTGGCAATCATCGACGCCGAACTCAAGAAACTCAGCCGGATCGTGGAATCCCTGTTCACGCTTTCCGTTGCCGATGCCGGTCAGCTCCGTCTGGCTCGCGAGCCCCTTTACCTCAACGAAACCCTCGAAGAAGCCTGCGCCTTCATCGCTCCTCGCGCTCACAGCAAAGACATTCGCATCGAACGCCGTCTGTCCGAGGAAGTCCCCTACGTGGGCGACGAAACCTTTCTCCGCCAACTCTTCCTTATCTTCCTCGATAATGCCGTCAAGTACTCCGACCATCCCGGCACAATTCGCGTCTCCATGAATGCAACGAACGGCACCATCCTCATCCAATTTCACGACCAGGGCGTTGGCATTCCTCCCATCCATTTGCCGCATATATTCGAACGCTTCTACCGTGTTCCGCAGGCCGACGACCGCGAAGCGCAAAGCGGCGGCCTCGGTCTGGCCATCGCTCAGGCCATTGTTCACGCGCAGAACGGTTCGATCACCTGCGTCAGCCAGCCCGGTGTCGGCTCCATGTTCACCATCTCTCTCCCACTCTCTATCGATCGGGCCCTCGCCCACACTAAATGAAAATTAATCTTCACTTCATGTTCGCCGCAGCCTGCAGGAATACACTTAGGAGTCCATGATTTATTTGCCCCGCCTGAACTTATCGCACTCCCGGCGTCGAAATCCCACGGAGCGTACGTGATTGGCCGCCGCGTTTTCTTCCCGCGCTCGCGCAAATTCGGAGGTGAAACATGAAAACGAAGAGACAGAACCGACTCGGGTGCCCCGGCCCATTCTCCACCGGTTGCGAACCTCTGCATGCTCAACGCTACGAATTCTCATGGAAACTGTCCTGCATCGTCCTCGCGGGCTGTCTTTGTCTCGGCGCCGCTCCGCAATTCGCGCGCGCACAGAGTCACAATCCTCCGAGCCCCCCTCCCCAGACACTTCAGCTCGCCGCGCCGCCTTCGACCAGCACGGCGCCACCGATGACGCTCACCTTGGCGGACGCTCTCTCTCGCGCCGAAAAAAACAGCCCCGATTTTCAGTCCGCGGCTGAGCAAGCCAAACTCGCGCAGCACAATCAAGTGCAGGCCCGCGCCGCAATGCTGCCCTCGATCAGCTATCGCATGGACTACCAGAACACACAGGGCGACAAAATCTCGCCGGTCGGCCGTTTTGTCACGAATGATGGCGTCCACATTTACCGCGCGTGGGCGGTGGCCAAGGAAGACATGCCTGCGGGATTTTTCTTCGACGCCGGGCCGCGCGCCGCCGCGTATGAAAGCGCTATCGCCACCGCGCAGCGCGACATCGCCCTTCGCGGGCTGCGCGTTACTGTCACTCACAACTACTATGCGCTGTTGACTGCGCAACGCGCTTACTCGTACGCGCAGCAAAATCTCGCGAGCGCACAACGATTCCTGCAAATCAGCCAATCGCTCGAGCAGGGCGGCGAAGTGGCTCACGCCGACGTGATTCGCTTTCAATTGCAGCAGAGCCAGGCGGAACGCGACCTGCAAGAGGCGCAACTGACGCTTTCGAATGCGCAGATCAGTCTTGCCATTCTTCTATTCCCTAACTTCAACGAAAATTTCACGGTCGTGGACGACCTCGATACGCCGCCGCCGCTGCCGAGTTTTCCCGAAACTGCAAACATGGCGAAAGTTCGCAATCCAATGTTGCAATCGGCGCTGGCGGCGTATCACGAGAGCGGCATCAATGTTTCTGTAGCACGTGCTGCTTTTCTGCCGAGTTTTTCGGTGGAATTCGACTATGGAATCGAGGCCAATGCGCTCGCGCTGCACAGCATCAACACCACTGCGCCGGGCATCGTGCAGCCAAATCTCGGCTATAACGTGACTGCTGGGCTGACGATGCCGGTATGGGATTGGGGCGCGAATTGGAGTAAGCTGCACGCCGCCGAGGATCAGCGGCAATTGGCGCGCGTGAATTTGGATTACGCGCAGCGGCAGGCGCTGGCGTTGTTGTACGCGGACTATAATCAGGCGGCCGTGGCATGGAATGAACTGGCGAGTTTGCGTCAATCGGCCGATCTGGCGGCGCGGAATCTGCAGCTGGTCACCATGCAATATCAGGCAGGAGAATCGCAGGTGCCGCAAGTGGTCGATGCGCAAACATCCATGCAACAGGCACGCGATGCATATTCTGCGGGCGCGGCTCGCTATCGCGATGCGCTGGCCACTCTACAAACTCTGACCGGGAGTTTCTGAGCGTGCCACAATCAATTCGTCTGGCGCCACGATTTCTCGGAGCAGCCTGCATCGCCGCGCTCATCGTCGCTGGGTGCGGTGGCAAGGCGCCGGAGAAGCAACCGGTCGTCGAAGTTCAGGCAACTACCGTCGCGCGAAAAAATATTCAGCAGGTTATTTCTGCGGAAGCCGAACTTTACGCGCGCAGCATTGCGACCATTGTTCCGAAAATCAGCGCGCCGGTGGTGAAGTTCTACGCGAATCGCGGCAGTCACGTTCGCAAAGGCCAGCTAATCGCCCAGCTGGAAAACAAGGATCTCACCGCCGCCGCGGATCAGGCCAAAGGAGCTTATGAGCAGGCTCAGGCTACCTATGCGGCGAGCACTCCCGAAGGCGTGCCGCAACAGCTCCAGCAGGCGCAGCTTGACGTGAGCGCCACGAAGCAGGCCGCTGATGCCGAGCGCGCGGTCTATGAAAGCCGCAAGAAGCTCTATCAACAGGGCGCCATCTCGCGCAACTTGTTGAATGATGCTGAGGTCGCCTCCACAAAAGCGGAAAACGATTATCAGCTCGCACTTGCCCGCTTGAAAGGATTGCAGGCCGACGGGCAGGATCAGGCGATGAAACTGGCGCAAGGCCAGCTCGCTACGGCAAAGGGACAATACGAAGCCGCGCTCGCAAATTTGCAGTACTCGGAGATTCGCAGCCCGATCGACGGCGTGGTAACTGACCGGCCTCTTTACGAAGGGCAAATGGCTGCTGCCGGACAGCCGCTGTTTACGATCATGGATCTCTCGTCGATCGTCGCGCGCGCGTACATTCCTCCGCAGCAAGCCGCGATGCTCAAAGTCGGCGATTCTGCGAGCATTTTGCCGGGCAATGGCGCGGAACCTATTCCCGGCAAGGTTAGCGTGGTAAGCCCGGCGCTCGATCCCAACAGCACAACGGTGCAGGTTTGGGTCGAGGCACCCAATCCTGGCGAGCGCATCAAGCCAGGACTCACGGTGCAGGTCAGTATGATCGCGCAGAACGTTAAGGACGCGCTGGTGGTGCCGTCCGCAGCGGTGCTCACCGCGGAAGATGGCTCAACGAACGTGATGGTCATTGGCTCGGATAATCACGCGCATCAAACGGCTGTGAAAACCGGAATTCACTCCGGCGACGACGTGCAGATTCTCAGCGGATTACAGGCGGGACAAAAAGTAGTGACTACCGGCGCCTACGGATTGCCAGACGGAGTGGAAGTGCGCGTCGCAGCTCCTGCGAAGGAGGGCGGCGCGTCGGACTGAAAGGCTTTTCCCTTCTGCGATGGCAAATTCCGCACAGCCGAATCCGAAATTGCGCGCTGCCGAATCCGACGAAGCGTCGTCGTATTGGTTTGCGCGCGAGCACAAATCCATCATCTTTCTGATCATCACTTTGGCTCTTGTCGGAGCCTATCTCGCTTTTAGCATTCCTACTTCTGTTTTTCCTTCCACAGATTTTCCGCGCATCATCATTGGCGTTGATAACGGGGTGATGCCCATTGACCAGATGCTGGTTACCATCACCCGCCCTGTGGAGGAAGCCGTGTCGGGCGTCCTCGGAATCGAAAACGTGCAGTCCATCACCAGCCGCGGCTCGGCGGAAATAGACCTGTACTTTAGTTGGCGGGTGGACATGTTTCAGACGCTCGCGCGCGTGAATGCCGCGCTCGCGCGCGTGGAAACCACGCTTCCTCCGACGGCACAAGTCACTTCACAGCGCCTCGAATTCTCCACGTTTCCCATCCTCGGCTATGGCATAACCTCAAAAACAGTCTCGCAGACCGAGCTTTGGCAAATTGCCACCTACCAGATCAAGCCGCGCCTTGCCGGTTTGCCGGGCGTTTCCACCGTGCTGATTCAGGGCGGGCAGGTTCCTGAATTTCACATCATTCCCGATCCGGCGAAATTGCAAGAAGCTGGAGTGAGCGTGTCTGATGTTCTCAGCGCCGTCGAGCGCTCGAACATCATCAGCTCGCCCGGGCTTTTCGAGCGCAATCATCAGTTGTATCTCGGCCTGGTCACCGGGCAGGCGCATGACGTTACTGAAATCGCGCATATTTTCATCAAGAATTCGGCGAGTGGGACGCCCGTTTACGTCGGGGACATCGGGCAGGTCCAGCCGGGAACGGAACCTCAGTACACAATCTGCACGGCGGATGGCTCTCCCGCAGTGCTCATTAATGTGAACCGCCAGCGCGATAGCAACACCGTGCAAGTAGCGAACGAAGTGAATTCCGAAATGGCTTCGATCGAAAAGTCTCTTCCTCCCGGGATCCATTTCAGCACCTTCTACGAACAGTCTCAGACGGTTCGCCAGTCCATCAAGAGCGTGCGTGACGCGATCATCATCGGCTTGATTCTTGCGTCGGCCGTTCTGGTGCTTTTCCTTCGCGACTGGGGAACTTCGTTCATCGCGGGAATGGTCATTCCCATCAGTCTGTTGGTCACTTTCATCGTGCTGAAATTTCTCGGCGCAAGTTTCAATCTGATGACTCTCGGAGGAATGGCGGCTGCGGTTGGCTTGATCATTGATGATGCCATCGTGGTGCTCGAAAACGTTGTACTTCATCGCGAGGCGGGAGAGCCGCGCTACCGAGCGGTCGCGCTTACGCTTGAGGAGCTCACTGTCCCGCTGGTCGGCTCTACGCTCACGCCTATTGTCGTTTTCCTACCACTTATCGCCATTACGGGGGTCACTGGAGTTTTCTTTCGCGCTCTGGCTCTGACCGTCGGCGCCGCGCTGCTTACGTCGCTTTCCCTGGCGCTTACCTGGACACCGACACTTTGTCTGTATCTGCTTCGGGAAAAATCCGGCGAATCGCGCCCGCATGACAACATCGAAACAGCCGCAGCTCCGAGGTCCGCCTCAGCCATTTCCGAATCTCAGCCTGCTGGCTCCGAAATGACGCGCCTGCTCGAGGCCGAAGAACAGGAGCTCATGCGCGGCTACTTCGGGAAAATCATTCGCTTCTATGAACGCTGGTTTCGGCGCGGGCTGGCTCGGCCGGTTTGGGTTCCCGTGCTCATCGTTCTGCTCGCGGTCGCTTCTTTTTTCTGCTATCGCGCCATTGGCTCTGAGCTGCTCCCCAAAATGGATGAAGGCAGCTTCATCCTCGATTACGTCACGCCTCCCGGCAGTTCGCTCTCCGAGACCAATCGCATGATTACGCACATTGAACAAATCATCCGCACTGTGCCGGAAGTTGAAAGCACCTCGCGCCGCACGGGTATGCAGCTCGGGCTAGCCACAGTAACCGAAGCCAACACCGGGGATATTTCCGTCAATCTCAAAGCCGATCGCAGCCGCGATATCTTCACCATCATGGATGAAGTTCGCGACCGCGTTAAGAACGCTGAGCCAGCGGTTGACATTGATTTCACGCAGAAATTGCAAGATATGATTGGCGACCTTACCAACGCGCCGCAGCCGATATTCATCATGATGTTTTCTCCCGATGCGAACTTGCTGAAGACCTGGGCGCCGCGCGTCGCCGACGCTATCGGCGACATCACCCTTGGCAGCGGCAAAGATGCGAAACATCCAGTCGTCGACGTGGCCGATGGAATCGAAAACAGCACCAGCGGCCCGGCTGTATCTTTCCAGGTCAACGCTGCAAAAGCTGCGCATGCCGGCTTCACGCCAGAAGATGTAGCCAACGAAGCACAAGCGATGCTGGATGGCGTGCCCGCGTCCGCGCCTGTGGTGTTGAACGATCGCCCCTACAAATTGCGCATCCGTTATCCGGCCGATGTCCGTTCGTCGCTCTCGGCAATGGAAAATACTGTGATTGTGGGCCCGGGCGGGCAGACCGCGAATCTCGGGTCGCTGGCGACTATGACCGACCTTCCCGGGCAAATCGAGATTCTGCAGGATCACGAGCAGCGTTACGTCGCCGTCACCGCGCGGCTGGAAGGCCTGGACATGGGTCACGGCATCGCGCGGGTTCGCGAAACTCTCAGTAAATTGAATTTGCCGCCGTCCATTCGCATCGAATACGCAGGGCTTTACAAAACGCAGCAACAATCGTTTCGAGACCTTTTGCTCGTGCTGGTGCTGGCGATTGTTTTTGTGTTTTTGGTTCTGCTGTTTGAGTTTCGCAATTTCTCCGCGCCTATTTCGATTCTCGTATCCGCTGTGCTTTCGACCGCGGGTGTTTTCGTCGCACTACTGATCACGGGAATTACGTTCAATCTTTCTTCTTTCATGGGACTCATCATGGTGATTGGCATCGTGGCAAAAAATGGAATCCTGCTTCTGGACGCCGATCAGAAATTCCGTGAGGCTGGATTTTCTCCGGAGGAGTCTATTTTTCAGGCGGGGCGGCGGCGCCTGCGTCCCATCACCATGACGGCGCTCGCGGCGGTGGTTGGAATGCTGCCGCTGGCACTGGCGCTTGGCGCAGGTTCGCAGATGCTGCAGCCGCTGGCCATCGCCGTGATTGGCGGGCTGCTCATTGCCATGGTGCTGTCGCTGTTCGTCACGCCGACGATTTATTACTACATGACGCGCTCCCGCCGCCAGACAGCCTAGTCCGCTACACCCAAATTCGCAGTTCGCACGAGCCATACTCGGGACCGAGCGCAGCCGAGCGGCTATCCGTTGCTCAAATTGCCTGCAAAACATTTCCCCTTGATTACCGAGCGGAAAGAGCGTATGTTGCCATCGGTAACCGAGGAGAACGCATGAGCAAGCCTTCTGATTTGGTGCAGGGAACGCTGGACATGCTGCTGCTGAAAATTGTGGCGCTCGAGCCGATGAACGGCTACGCCATCAGTTTGCGGCTGAAGCAGGTCTCGGGCGAAGTGCTGCAGGTGAGCGACGGTTCGCTTTATCCCGCGCTGCACAAACTCGAACAGCAGGGATGGATTGCGGCGGAGTGGCGAACGACGGAGAACGGCCGGCGAGCGAAATACTATTCGCCGACGCGGCTGGGCCGCAAGCAATTGGAGAAGGAAGCGGACAACTGGGGACGTTTGTCGGCGGCGATTTCACGCGTGGTGAAACTCAAAGAAGCGTGAGTTGGGAAAGGGGCCAGGCGGCGAATGCCGCGATGGAATGAAGGAGGTCCGCGATGCGAATGGAAGGCTGGCGTTACACTCTGCCGCTGAAGTTGCGCTCGCTGTTTCGTAAGCAGGACGCGGATGCGGAGCTGGACGAAGAGTTGCGCGAACATGTCGCGCGGAAGACTGAAGGATATGTCGCGAAAGGCATGAGAGTGCAGCAGGCGCGCAGGCAGGCGCTCATGGATCTCGGCGGCGTTGAACAGGCCAAAGAGAATTGCCGCGACACGCGCGGCACGCATTTGGTCGAATCGCTGGCGCAGGATATTCGCTTCGCGCTGCGCATGCTGCAAAAGTCACCGGGGTTCACGGCGGTGGCCGTCCTCACGTTGGCGTTAGGCATTGGGGCCACGACGGCCATCTTCAGCGTGGTGGACGCTACGTTGCTGCGGGCGCTTCCGTATCCAGAACCGGAACAACTGGTCAGCATCGTCAACGACGTTCCCAGCATAGGCGCAAAGGATGCGGGCATTTCGCAGCCGGAGTGGCAGGACCTGCAACATTCCGGGATTTTTGAATACGTTTCGCCTGCGTGGTACGACGAAAACAATCTCACAGGCGCGTCATCGCCGATGACAGTCCGGCTGACCTGCGTTGCGCCGAATTACTTCGCGCTGCTCGCCGTGAAACCGCAATTGGGCCGCATTTTCGACCCCACTAATTACAGCCCGGGATTTACCGGAGAAGTGATCATTAGCGACGAACTTTGGAAGGGACTCTTCGGAGGCGACCCTCACATCCTGGACCGAAGCATACGACTGGACACCGATTTGTATCACATCGTAGGCGTGATGCCGCCCAGGTTTCACGCACCGGGCCGGGCTCCAGCGGAAAGGAACACGGAAGCCTGGGTGGCAACGAGTTTTTACGGCCCGCCGATGCAGGACCATCCGCCGCGGAATCGGCTAAACGTTCCGGAAGCCATTGCGCGGCTTAAGCCGGGCTTGAGTCTGACGGTAGCCCAAAGCCGCGTCGACGCGCTCGTTGCATCCTTGGAGAAACAATATCCCGCCGATTATCCGACGCAAAATTCCTGGAAGATACGGCTGGTGCCGCTGAAGGAAAACGTCGTGGGTAACGTCCGCCAGTCGCTTACTCTGCTTCTCGGCGCGGTCGCGTTGGTTCTGCTGATCGGTTGCGTGAACGTAGCCAACCTTTTGCTTGCGCGGGCCAGCGCACGCAGACGCGAAATGGCCATCCGGCGAGCGCTCGGAGGCGCGCAGCCCCGCTTGATTCGACAATTGCTTACAGAGAGCGTGCTGCTTTCGGCGCTTGGAGGCCTAATCGGAGTGGCAATTCTGCTGTCGACAAGAGGCTTCCTCATCCAACTCGTGCCGGCGAGTCTCCCGAGGCTCAATGACGTCTCCATTAGCTGGAGCGTTCTGGTTTTTGCGCTGGCTGTCTCACTACTTGCAGGCGTGCTCTTCGGGCTGGCACCCGCTTTCCAAATCAGGGGGCTGGACTTAACTCATGCACTCAAGAGCGAAGGGCGCAGTTCGACAGGTTCCGGCCAGCAAGGCCGCACGCGCCGACTGCTCGTCGTGACAGAGTTTGCCGTGTCGTTAACCCTGCTGGTTGCCGCCTCTTTGCTGCTTCGAAGTTTTCGGGACCTATTGAATGTGCAGCCGGGATTCAATGCGCAGAACGCGATGTCCATCCGGACGCGCCTGCCTTATCCCAACAACGTAAAGATCGACAAATACGCCACGCCGGCGCAGTTAGCGCCTTTCGTGCGGGAAGTTATTCGGCGCGTCGCGGCCTTGCCGGGCGTTGAAGAAGTTGCCATGGGAGACAGCGCGGCGACGCCTTTGGACAAAGGAGGACGTGATCTAAATCTGTTGGCCAGCGGGCAATTCTTTTTCACACTTGAAGGACGCGCGATTCAAAAAGAGGAGGCTCCTACCGCTGAGCGAACGATGGTCACCCCGAGCTATTTTCATCTGCTCGGAATCCCGCTGCTGCGCGGACGGCTATTCAACGAATTGGACACCGACAAAAGTTCGCAAGTTGCCGTCGTCAATGAGGCGTTTGCGCAAGCGTACTGGCCGAGCGAAGACGCGATAGGCAAACGTCTGATGTCAACAAGAGCGGGCTCACAGTGGATCACGATTGTCGGCATCATCGGCAATGTCAGATCGGACTCACTTGCCGACGCGAACGTGCCGCAAATCTATTTGAGCTTGTACCAGACCGGCTCCAAGCATCTGGCGATATTTTTGCGCGCGCATTTGGATGCCGCAACGATTCCAGAGGGCGTGCGCCGACAAGTGCAGGCCGTCGATCCCACGCTTCCCGTATTTGGCGCGCAAACGCTCAACCAGACGCTCTCCGACTCTCTCTCCGTGCGGCGCTTTTCCATGGAAATGATTGCGCTATTCGCATGCACGGCGCTTCTTCTTGCGGGAATCGGAATTTACGGTGTGATTTCGTACGTCGTCAGCGAGCGCTCGCATGAAATCGGCATTCGGCTCGCATTGGGAGCGCAACGCACCGACATCGTGAGAATGGTCTTGCGCCAGGGATTAGGACTCGCGCTCTGCGGCGCAGGCGTTGGGCTTATTGGCGCCGCGATTGTGTCGCGCTTAATCGCCGGCCTTCTTTACGGAATTAGCCCGGGCGATCCGCTGACGTTTATTGGTGTCGCGCTATTGCTCATAGCGATTGCGCTGCTGGCTTGCTACATCCCGGCGCGAAGGGCTATGAAAGTGGATCCGATGGTGGCGCTGCGCTACGAATGAGTTTGCAAGCAGCACGCTTGGGAGACTCGGATGAAAAGCCTCCGTATGGTTTTGACGTTGCTCTGTTGCGCGGTGAGCAGCTTGGGATTCTTTTGGATGACTTGTCTTATAGCTGCGCCTGCCTTCGGGCAGTGGAAAGCCCAGAAGTCGAACACCGGTGCCAGCTTGCATGGATTGAGCGTGGTCAATGCCAACGTAATTTGGGCCAGCGGCACAGGTGGGACATTTGTCCGTACCACGGACGGAGGCGAAACGTGGCAGGCGGGAACCGTCTTGGGTGGCGGGAAACTCGACTTCCGCGACGTATATGCCGTCGACGCGAAGACCGCTTACCTGTTTTCGTTCGGAGACGGAAATGAAGGGCGCATCTACAAAACAACGGATGCGGGGAAGACGTGGGCTTTGCAATACACCGAGCAGAATCCGAAAGCGTCTCTTGACTGCATGGCCTTCTGGAATGGCACCCGCGGCATAGTGGTCGGCGATCCCGTGGACGGCAAGTCAGAGCTACTGACTACCTCAGACGGTGGCGCGCACTGGACTCAGCTTCCGCCGGAGTCGCTGCCTCCGGCTAAGGCCGGTGAGGGCTCGCCGGCTTCCGGTACATGCATTGGGACGTACTCCGAGAAGAACGGAAAAGAGGAAAGCTGGCACGCATGGTTTGTGACGGAGCACGCATCGCGCGTGTTCCACACCGCCGATGCGGGCAAGACTTGGACCGCCTCCGATGCGCCGCTCATCACAGGTGAGAACAAGGGAGCCTTCTCGATCGCCGTGATGGACGCGCATCGTCTGGTGATCGTCGGCGGCGACTACGACCATCCGCAAGTCGCGACACGCAATGCAGCCAATTCCAATGACGGCGGCAAGACTTGGGAACAAAGCAGCCGTCGTCCCGCTGGATACCGCTGGTGCGTCGCGATCGTGCCCGGCACTCCTGGTCCCACCGTGTTCGCGGTTGGCCCAACCGGAATGGACTACTCGATCGATGGCGGAAAGAATTGGGAGCAGATGAACGACGTGCGGGCCAATACAATCGCGTTCGCCGACGCTCACCATGGCTGGGCCGTAGGAGGGCAGAAGGGACAGATTCTAAAATTCGACGGCGCTGTCCGCGTGGGAGAGCCGACTACGTCGGAAGGCGCTGCCGACAACAGTTTTCGTGATTGTTCCGAGTGTCCGGAAATGATCGTTGTGCCCACTGGGCATTTCATCATGGGCTCATCGGCCGAAGAGAAATCCTGGGCCGCGAGTCACGGCGGCAGCATGGCGGCGGTTGCTGACGAAGCTCCGCAACATCAGGTCTCATTGCCGTCCTTCGCGCTAGGCAAGTACGACGTGACGCGCGGGGAATATGCGGCGTTCGTTCGCGAAACGAAATATCCGGCCAGTGATGGCTGCGGGAGCGGCCGCGCCATCTTCAAATGGCAGAAGGATCCTAAGGTGACCTGGGAAAATCCGGGCTTTACGCAGACAGGCGGTGATCCTGTCGTGTGCGTGAGCTGGCAGGACGCGAAAGCGTATGTCGCGTGGCTGAATGCCAAAGTGCGGCAGAAAAGCTCTGCTGCGGGCGACGGCCCTTATCGGCTACCCAGCGAATCGGAGTGGGAATACGCTGCTCGCGCCGGAACAACAACTAAGTTCTTTTGGGGCAATGACGTAAACGGCGCTCGTGCCCACGCCTGGTTCAATGCCGACTCCGGCTGCAAGAAAGCGCCCGAAACCCATAATCTCATTGAGAGTCTTTTTTGCGAGGGCGGCCAAACACATCCTGTGGGCGCGAAGCTGCCGAACGCATTCGGCCTTTACGACATGGCCGGTAACGTTTGGCAATGGACTGAGGATTGTTACGACAACAGCTATACACCGGCTCCAGCAGATGGGCGCGCGAACGGAACTCCATCAAGCGATGTCCATGCGAACGACAGCCAAGGCAATTGCCTGCGGGTTGATCGCGGCGGCTCATGGATGTTTCCGGCGTGGCTGCTACGACCGGCTACCCGAGAACGCAATCCCGCCGATTACCGCAATAACATCATGGGATTCCGTGTGGCAAAGGCGCTGCCTTAAGGAGCAGCTTGAGAAACCGAATGGCATCGGTTAAGCAACGGCAAGCACTCCCGAGTCTCGATCGTGTTCTGCTTCCTTATCGCGGACAGGCCATTTCGATCCCATATTTCTATCGTGATGGCGACGGACCTGCCATTTTGTTCATTCACGGCCTAGGCGGCGCCAAGGAGAATTTCTACGCCGCTTTTCAAAGCCCGGCGCTGGCGGACTGCCGCCTGCTCGCCTTCGATAATCCCGGAACCGGACTGGCGGAGTTCGATCCGCAGCTTACGCCCAACGTGACCGCACTGGCAGATATCGCGCAGTTGATCGGCGAGAGGCTATTGCCGAGCCGCTGCTTTATTTGTGCGGCGAGCATGGGAGGCTTAATCGCACTGCTGAAGATCCGACGCTATAGCATGAAAGGGATCCAGGGTTTTATGAATATCGAAGGAAATTTATGCCCTGAGGACTGCATGTTTTCGCGTCGAACAGCTCGACATGATGCCGAATATTTTAAGAGCCACGTATTCCCGGAAATGATTTCGGAGTTGCTGCGCTCTCCGCATACCGGAGACAGGATCATCGCGCACAACATGACATTGAATACCGATGTGCGGGCGTATCACGCGTTCAGCGACGAGACGGTGCGCGAATCGGATTCGGGCAAACTGATCGACGAGTTTTTGAAACTCAGGGTCCCGCGTCTGTTTCTGTATGGGGAAGCCAACAGGTCGCTCTCCTACTTAGGCCGCCTAAGGCAGAGCGATGTTGAAGTAGCGGAGATTTCTCGCAGCGCACATTTTCTTTTCTACGACAATCCGGTGGAGACCTTTAGGGCCATTGCGGATTTCGTTCACCGCATGAACTAGCGTACGCGAGCTATGTGCCCGCGCCGAAGGCAATAAGGGTAGATCCCATGGTCGCGCTGCGGTACGAATAATCCGCTTTAGCGCAGACGCCGCAATCTCATCCCTGTTATACAATCTCGCGCATGAATTTCACGCGCATGCTGGTGTTTCTCCTCGCGGTGTTTTCGTTCGCCTCGCCAGCTGCCGCGCAGCAAAATGCAGGTGCCGCCGACGAGCCGTTGCGCAAAGTAATTATTGACCAGGACGCGCGCGGGCCAGCGACTACGGACGAGCAAGCGATTCTCGCGCTCATTCAGTCGCCGCAAACGCAAGTGCTGGGAATCACGGTGGTCACCGGTGACGAGTGGCGTGACGAAGAAGTGGCGCATACGCTGCGCATGCTGGAAATCATCGGCCGCGCCGATATTCCCGTTGTTCCCGGCACGGTTTTTCCGCTGAACAACACGCCGCAGTTCATCACTGCATGGGAAAAACTGTACGGCAAAGTGGTCTACCAGGGTGCATGGAATTGGCCCGGGCGCAATGGCAAAATCCACGGCCCGTATGAGATTCCGCCTCTCATAGAGGGCGAGCCGCACACGAAGGCGTTGAACGAAGACGCAGCGCATTTTTTGGTGCGCACGGTGCATATGTATCCTAATCAGGTAACCGTTGTAGCCGCGGGGCCGCTGACGGATTTAGCGCTGGCGATTGCTCTTGATCCGAAGTTTGCGTCGCTGGCAAAAGAATTGGTAGTCATGGGCGGGAGCATCAATCCGCAATCGGACGATCCGGAATTCCGCATGAACCCGCGGCGGGAGTTCAATTTTTGGATGGATCCGGAAGGCTCGCATGCGGTGCTGAAAGCCGATTGGGCGAAAATCACCGATACGCCCGTAGACATCTCGATAAAAACCCGCCTCACGAAAGACATGATCGCGAAAATCGCAAAGTCCGACTCGCCTGTCGCGCGGTACATCGCCAAGTACGCTGATTCGGAGTACATGTGGGATGAACTGGCGGTGATCTCGTGGCTCGACCCGACCGTGATTAAGCGCACGGAGCAGCTTTATCTGGATGTATCGACGGATACCGGCGCGTCATACGGAGACACGCTGGTGTGGGCGCCGGGAAATGAGCCGGAAATGATGGCGGCGCGGCGGCCGGTGACCGTGAATGTCAATTTGGATACAGCGAAGTTTTACGCGGAGTTCATTTCGCTGATGTCGCGTGCGGTGAAGAAATGACTGAACACCGAGGGCGTGCCGATTGCGCGAGTGGAAATGCACGAATGCGAACGCCATCCCATTTATGCGCGGTCATACTGACTAGCGCGATTCTGATTGCGCTATGTGTGCTGCCAAGGCTGGCGGCAACGCCAGTTGCGCGCTCGTCGTTGCAGTCCGCCGTAAGCAAGCAGGGCCCATTAGATTACTTGCTCGAGGGCGGCCGGATTGTGGACGGTACAGGCGCGCCTGAGCGGCGCGCGGACGTAGGAATTCGCGGCGACCGCATTGTGTTCATCGGCGATGCCGCGGCTGCGCATGTGACGGCCAGTCACGTTATTTCGGCGAAAGGACTCATTATTTCTCCCGGTTTCATTGATCCGCACACGCATGCCGATGCCTACCTCAGCGATCCCGCGCGGCGAAGCAATTTGAATTACATCATGCAGGGGGTAACGACGGTCGTCACGGGCAATGACGGCGGCGGGCCCATCAACATTGGTGCGACACTTGAAAAATGGCAGGCGGGCGGAATTGGCACAAACGTGGCGCTACTGACTGGCTTCGGTACGATTCGGCGCGCGGTTATGGGCATGGTCGCGTCGGCGCCTACTCCCACGCAGCTGGACGAAATGCGTGCGGACGTGCGCGCCGCGATGCAGCAGGGCGCGTTCGGCCTGTCAACAGGACTTTTCTACGCGCCGCAAAGTTTTTCAAAAACGGATGAAGTGATTGCGCTGGCGAAAGTGGCGGCGGAGTTCGGCGGAATTTACGACACGCACATGCGCGATGAGGATTCGTATTCCATTGGCCTGCTCGGCTCGATTGACGAAACGCTGCGCATCGGGCGGGAGGCAGGAATTCCCGTACACATTTCGCACATCAAGGCGCTGGGGCCGGAGGTTTGGGGCGAGAGCGCGCCTGCAATCACGAAGATCAATGCGGCGCGAGCAGCAGGACAAAAAGTCTTTGCGTGCCAGTATCCGTATAACGGCTCAGGCACGGCGCTTCCTGCTGCCCTGCTGCCGCCGTGGGCGCAGGAAGGCACGCCGGAAGAGAGACAGGCGCGGCTTGTGAATCCGGCGCAGCGCGCGAAATTGCTCACGGCAATTCAGGAGAACATAAAGCGTCGCGGCGGAGCGAATACGCTGCTCTTTACCTCGCACAAAATTCCGGAGCTTTTCGCGAAGACGCTCGCGCAAGTGGCTACGGCTCGCAAAATGCCGCCAGCGGAAACCGCGCTGGCAATCCTGCAAATGAGCGCACGCGACAAAATGATGAATCAGCTTGGCGTCATTTCGTTCAACATGAGCGAGAAGGACATTGATAACTTCATGCGCGAGCCGTGGGATATGACCTGCTCCGATGGCTCGCCCGGGCATCCACGGCTATATGGAACGTTCCCGCGCAAACTGAAAATGTATGTTTTTCAGAAGAAGCTGATAACACTTCCCTTCATGGTGCATGTGAGCAGCGCGGAACCTGCGGAGATGCTGGGCTTGCACGAACGCGGCCTGCTTCGAAAAGGTTACATCGCCGATTTGATTGCGTTCAATCCAAGAACTGTTGCCGACAAAGCAACGTACGAACATCCCGAAGTGTTGTCGGAAGGAATGCAATACGTATTCATCAACGGAAAGCTCGTGGTAAATGAAGGAACATATACCGGTGCGCTCGCGGGGCGCGCGCTGCGACACCAAATAAAAACGGCGGCTGATAAATAATGAGCGGGACGCGTCGAGCGCCCCAGCAAGGCACTGCTGCGCTACACGAATGCTGAAGATTTACGGTATATTGTTTGATTCGGGTTCGTCAAAATTTCATGACTGACAAGAAAATACGCGTGCTGATTGCGAAGCCGGGGCTCGATGGCCACGACCGCGGCGCGAAAGTTATTGCGCGGGCGTTGCGCGATGCAGGCATGGAAGTGATCTACACCGGCTTGCGCCAAACCCCCGAAATGATTGCGTCGGCGGCAGTTCAAGAAGACGTAGACGTTATCGGCCTTTCGATTTTGTCCGGCGCGCACAACGCGCTGTGCCCGCGCTTGATGGAATTGTTGCGCCAAAAGGGAATGAGTGACGTTACCGTGCTGATTGGCGGCATCATTCCGGAGGCGGACATTCCCGAACTGAAGAAAGTTGGCATTGCGGAGGTTTTTCTCCCCGGCACTTCCACGCAGGATATCGTAGACTTCATCCGCAAGCGCTTCGCCGACGCGAAATCAGCGGATAGGTGATGGCCTTGGCCGATTCGCTGATTCGCACGCAAATCAAGATCAATTCCGCGGAATTCGAAAAGAACCGCCGCGCCCTCGTTGAACGCCTCACGGAAATTAAGAATCAGGAAGAGAAAATCCGGCAGGGAGGCGGCGCGCGCGCCATCGAGTCGCAGCACAAAAAGAACCGTCTCACTGCGCGCGAACGAATCGCGAAGCTCATTGACCCCGGCAGCCATTTTTTCGAGCTGGGAATTTACGCCGCCTACGAAATGTACGAGGAGTGGGGCGGGGCCCCGGCGGCAGGAACGATTACCGGGCTGGCGCGAGTCGCCGGCCGGCAGATGATGATCATCGCGAATGACGCAACCGTGAAAGCGGGCGCTTTTTTCCCGATGACCGCAAAAAAAGTTATTCGCGCGCAGAACATCGCCATCGAAAATCATATCCCGACAATTTATCTGGTGGATTCCGCGGGCGTTTTTCTGCCACTGCAGGAGGATGTTTTTCCGGACACCGACGATTTCGGGCGCGTGTTTCGCAATAACGCAGTGATGTCCGCGATGGGCATTCCGCAAATCACCGCAATTATGGGCATGTGCGTGGCGGGAGGCGCGTACCTGCCGGTGATGTGCGACACGATTCTAATTACCGAGGGCAGCGGGCTTTTTCTCGCCGGTCCGGCGCTGGTGCAGGCGGCCATCGGTCAAAAATATTCTGCCGAAGAGCTGGGCGGCGCAAAAATGCACGCGCAGATCAGCGGCACGGTGGATTTCCGCGAAGAGAGCGACGACGCGTGTATTGCGAGGATTCGCGCGCTGGCTGACAAATTAGGAAAGGGTGCGCGAGCGCCGTTCAGCCAGGAAAAAGCGGAGTCGCCGAAATATCCGGCTGAGGAGATTTACAGCATTTTCTCGTCTGATGGCGCCAAACAGTACGACATGCGCGAAATCATCGCGCGCATTGTGGATGGCAGCCGGTTCGAAGAATATCGCGCGGAATACGGCCAGACGGTGCTATGCGGGTTCGCTCGCATCGGCGGTTGGGCCGTTGGCATTGTGGCCAATCAAAAGAAGCATGCGCAAATTTCCGCGCCGGGCACAGGCGAGCGCCGTATGGAATTCGGCGGCGTGATTTACACGGAATCGGCCGACAAAGCCGCGCGTTTCATCTTGGACTGCAATCAGAATTTGATCCCGCTGGTTTTCTTGCATGACGTGAATGGATTCATGGTCGGCAAGGAAGCGGAGTGGAGCGGAATCATTCGCGCCGGCGCAAAAATGGTGAATGCCGTGGCGAACAGCGTTGTGCCGAAGATTGCGGTGATTTGCGGCGGCAGTTTCGGCGCGGGACATTATGCCATGTGCGGGAAGGCGTACGACCCGCGATTCATTTTTGCCTGGCCGACCGCGCGCTACGCGGTGATGGGCGGCGAATCCGCGGCGGGGACGCTCGTGGAGATTCGCTTGAAGCAGATGGAGCGCGAAGGAAAGAAGCTCACGGAAAAAGAGAAAAAAGACTTGTTCGAATCCACTCGCGCGACGTACGAGCACCAATCGGATGCGCGCTACGCGGCGGCGCGGCTGTGGGTGGACGCCATTATTGATCCGGCAGAGACGCGCGCCGCGATTATCGAGGCGCTCGACGCGGCATCGCTGAATCCCAAGGTGGCGGAATTCAAGACTGGGGTCTTGCAAACGTGACCGAGAATTCTGTCACCATCGTCGAATGCCCGCGCGACGCTTGGCAGGGATTGCCGCAAATCATTCCGGTGCAAACGAAAATCAACTATTTGAGCCGGCTGGTGTCGCTCGGATTCAGGCATATTGACGCGGTGAGCTTTGTTTCGCCGAAGCACGTGCCGCAGATGGCGGACAGCGAAGAAGTGATGGCCGAGTTGGTGAAGAAATTCCCGGCAGGCGAGGCGCCGGAAATCATCGGAATCGTCGTCAACGAAAAGGGCCTGGAGCGCGCGCTGGTAACGCCGGGAGTCACTACAATTGGCTATCCTTATTCCATCTCGGCGTACTTCCGTCGCGCGAATGCGAACATGACGCGCGCAGAATCGCGGTCTCTGGTGGAAACACTCAAGCGGGAAACAAAAAAAGCCAATCGCAAGCTGGTCGTTTACGTTTCCATGGCGTTCGGAAATCCATACGACGAGCCATGGGGGCCGGAGATTGTCGAAGACACTCTGATCTGGCTGAAGGATATCGGCGTGCGCACTGTTTCTCTCGCGGATACCGTTGGCACCGCGTCCGCGCATGAAGTCGCCGAGTTATACAGCGCTGTAAAAGATTGCGTCGCAGGCGTCGAGATTGGCGTGCACCTGCACAGCCGCCCGGAAGGCGCGGCCGAGAAAGTTCTAGCCGCGTTTAACGCAGGATGCCGGCGATTTGACGGCGCGCTCACAGGGCTGGGCGGTTGCCCATTCGCGGGCGACGAGCTCGTCGGCAATATTCCCACGGAAACTGTGCTGACCACGCTCACGGCGCGCGGCGTGGCCACGGGTATCGATACAAGGTCACTGGCGCTGGCTTGCGCTTTGACCGGAGAAATTCGCAAGACTTACGCGCATGAAGTGCATGCGCCAAAGCCCAATTGAAAATTTATGGCCTACGGCACACTCCAATTCGTGGTCGAAGGCGAGCTGGCGACGATTACGCTCAATCGTCCCGGCAAGCGCAACGCAATTTCGCCGGAGATGATTGACGATCTTTTTGCTCTACTCGATGAAGCGGAGCGCTGCGCGGCACGCGTGGTGATTCTCACCGGAGCGGGCAAAGCATTCTGCGCAGGAATGGATTTGGAAGCGTTGCGCAATCTCGCGACGCAAACGCAAAAGCAGCACGCGGCGGACGCCAAGCGCATGGGCGAAATGTTCTACCGCGTGTACAGTTTCCCGAAGCCGCTGATTGCTGCGGTAAACGGTCCCGCAATTGCCGGCGGCACAGGACTGGCGACGCTTGCGGACTTCACACTGGCTGTGCCCGACGCAAAATTCGGCTACACCGAGGCGCGCATCGGATTTCTGCCCGCAGTGGTGTCTGTTTTTTTGTTGCGTCAAGTCGGCGAGAAGGTCACGCGCGAACTGCTGCTCACTGGAAGACTTTTCGATGCCGAAGAGGCGCGCCGGCTGGGACTGGTCACAGAAATAGTCGCTCCAGAAAAATTGATGGATCGTGCGCGCGAACTTGGCCAGACTCTCGCGGGGCTGAGCCCCACAAGCCTCGCGCTCACGAAGCGGCTCATTTTGCGGTGGAACGAACGAGAAATTCGCCGCGATCTGGCCATCGCTATTCGCGAAAGCGCGGCCATTCGGCGCACGCCGAATTTTCGTGAAGGTCTTTCTGCATTTTTGGAAAAGCGCAAACCGCAGTGGCGCGACCGCTGACGCAGGCCGCGCGATTCTGTTACACTTTTGCGATTCACTTGAGAGATTCGCAAGGAGAGGTATGCCTGCGACCGGCGACACGACAATTCGCGTGCGCTATGCGGAAACGGACCAGATGGGCGTGGTGTACTACGCAAATTTCTTTGTTTGGTTTGAGGTTGCGCGTGTGGAGCTGATGCGGCAAATGGGATTCAGCTATAAGCAAATGGAAGTTGAAGACGACAGCTTCGTGGTGGTGGCCCGCGCGAACTGCACCTACAAGCAGCCGGCCAGATTCGATGATGTGCTGCGCATTTGCACCCGCGTATCGGAATCGCGCCGGCGCACAATCGCGTTTGCGTATGAGATTTTCAATGACGCTGCGGGCACGCTCGTCGCGACAGGCGAAACGCTGCACGTGATTTGCGATAGCAAAGGCCGTCCGAAGACCCTGCCGGAAAAGTATCGCAAGTATTTTCCGTTGACCCATACGTCGGAAGCTGCTGCTGCAAGGAGCGCGAAATAATGGCCGCAAAATCGATCGCGCTTACCGGAAACGACCTCACTCTCGACCAGCTGTATCAAATTGTATACGGCGGAGCGGAAGTAACGCTCGCATCAAGCGCGCGCGAACGCATGGAAGCTTCGCGTGCAGTGGTGGATCGGCTGGCGCAAGGCAATGCCGCCGCTTACGGGATCAACACCGGATTCGGAGCGCTGGCTTCGGTGCGAATTCCGCACGAACAGATTCGCGAACTGCAATTGAATCTCGTGCGCAGCCATGCGTGCGGCGTCGGCGCGCCTCTTGCCGAAGACGAAACGCGCGCGATGATTGCTTTGCGCGCGAACGCGCTGGCCAAAGGCTTCAGCGGCGTGCGTCCGGTGGTTGTGGAAACGCTCTTAGCAATGCTGGCGCGCGGAGTTTTGCCGGTTATTCCTTCGCAAGGCTCGGTGGGAGCTTCCGGGGACTTGGCGCCTCTGGCGCATCTCGCGCTGGTCGTAATTGGCGAAGGCGAAGCCACCTACAATGGCACGAAAATGCCGGGCAGCGAGGCGCTGCAGAAAGCAGGCATCGCGCCTCTGAAATTAGAAGCCAAAGAAGGCCTGGCGCTCCTCAACGGCACGCAAGGCATGCTCGCACTGATTTCGCTCGCGGTGCGCGAGGCGGAGATGCTGGCCGACACCGCGGACGTGGCCGCGGCGCTTTCTCTCGACGCACTGCGCGGCACGCCCGCTCCTTTTGATGAACGCATTTCGCGGATCCGTCCCTATCCTGGACATGCAGTGACCGCGCGCAACCTGACCCACTTGAATCGTGGCAGCGAAATCCGCGAATCGCATCGCGCGCCGGAAAAAGATTCGCGCGTGCAGGACGCGTACAGCTTGC
This sequence comes from Candidatus Acidiferrales bacterium, assembly GCA_036796475.1. Classification (GTDB taxonomy): domain Bacteria; phylum Acidobacteriota; class Terriglobia; order Acidiferrales; family UBA7541; genus DAHUXN01. The sequence goes on from DAIRCW010000009.1 coordinate 22,324, forward strand.
GCTGCACGCCGCAAGTGCACGGAGCGGTGCGCGATTCTCTCTCTCAGGTGCGCACAACACTTTCCATTGAGCTCAACGCCGCGACGGATAATCCGCTGGTGTTCGCGGAATCGGGAGAAGTGATCAGCGGAGGAAATTTCCATGGTCAACCATTGGCCATGGCTGCGGATCAGGTTGCTGTCGCCCTTGCAACTCTCGCCGGAATCTGCGAGCGCCGCATTGAGCACATGACCAACCCGCATACCAGCATGCTGCCCGCGTTTTTGACGCCAGACCCGGGGATCAACTCCGGCTTCATGATTGCGCAGGTTGTCGCGGCGGGACTCGCCAGCGAAATGAAAGCACTGGCCACGCCGCACTCAGTGGATTCGATTCCGACGTCGGGCGATCAAGAGGATTACGTCTCGATGGGCATGAGCGCGGCGCGGCGCTTGCGCCGAATGCTCGATGCGCTTTGCCACGTGATCGCTATTGAATTGCTCGCGGCCGCGCAAGGAATTGACTTTCATTCACCTCTGCAGACGGGCACGGAAGCGCGCAAAGCCTTCGCGCTGGTGCGCTCCGTTTCGCCGGTCGTTGAAAAAGATCGCGCGCTCGCACCAGACATTGCCGCGGTCGCGCAAGTCGTCGCCTCCGGCAAATTTCAAAAACTGCTCCGATAGATTTTGGTACGAAGCTCGGCTCCCAATCTCTCAAAGACCCGTGGCTTGTCAGGCGCCGCGTCGTCCCATTGCTCGAAAACAGTGCAAAATGCGCCGCATTGGCCTATATTATTCGTCCGCTTTACGGCGCAATTCCCGAAGTCTTGAAAAGAGCCTTTTGAAATAGCAAGGAGACACCGCCAATGATGAAGTCGCTTGTGCTCAGAATCTTCGCAGTTTCGTTTCTGCTCTGCTCCGCAGCCGCAATGTGCTCCGCCGCGACGACGGGCCCGTTGCTCTTCCGCTCGCCAAGCATCAGTAAGACGCAAATCGCCTTCACCTATGGCGGAGACATTTGGGTTGTGAGCCGCGACGGCGGACAAGCACAGCGTTTGGTAACCGGCTACGATCTCGAAACCGGGCCAATTTTTTCGCCGGATGGCTCGATGATCGCGTTCAGCGGCAATTACGACGGTAACGTCGACATTTATGTGGTCCGCTCCAGCGGCGGCGAACCCAAGCGGCTGACGTATCACCCGGACCCCGACGTCGCCGTGGGCTGGACTCCCGACGGCAAAAGCATTCTCTTCGAGTCGCATCGTGCCAGCACCAATGATCCGTCGAAGCTCTTCACCATCCCTGTGACCGGCGGCTTTCCCACGGAGCTTCCTCTCTGGATGGCACAAAAGGGCTCGTATTCTCCGGACGCCACACACATCGCCTATGTGCCAACATTCCGCTGGGAGCCATTCTGGAAAGGCTATCGCGGCGGGCAGACAACGCCGGTATGGATCGCCAATCTCGCTGATTCAAGCGTCGTGAAGGTGCCGCGCGACAACTCCAACGACGACGATCCCATGTGGGTGGGCAAAACTGTTTATTTCCTCTCCGACCGCAATGGTCCGATCACACTTTTCTCGTATGACACGCAAACGCAAAAAGTTGAGCAAGTCATCGCCAACCACGGCTTCGATATAACCGATGCTTCGGCCGGCTCGGGCGAGATTATTTATTCACAATTCGGCGCGCTGCACGTTTATGACGTGGCGAGCCATCGCGATAGAGAGATTCACGTCACTGTAGCTGCGGACATGCCGCAAGTGCGTCCGCACTGGGAAAAAGTCGGCGACACTATTTTGAACGCAGACATATCGCCATCGGGCCAGCGCGCTGTGTTTGAGGCGCACGGAGATATCTTCACCGTCCCGGCGGAAAAGGGTGACATTCGCAATATCACCAGCAGCCCGGGAGTGGCCGACCGCGATCCGGCGTGGTCGCCCGACGGCCGGTGGATTGCCTATTTCTCGGACCGCTCTGGCGAATATGAATTGCATCTGAAAGATCAGAAGGGGCTCGAGCCTGCGCGCGTCATCTCCCTCGGTAACCACGGCTATTACTATTCACCCGTCTGGTCGCCCGATAGCAAGAAGGTCGCCTATACCGATAAATTTTACGAGCTTTGGTACGTGGACATTGACCATCCTTCTCCGGTGAAGGTGGACACGGATGAAGAGGCGGGAGGCGGATTCAACGAAAAATGGTCTCCGGACAGCCGCTGGCTCACGTACACGAAGAGTCTTCCGAACCTTCTCAGCGCGGTATTCGTTTATTCGCTCGATAACTCGAAAGCCACGCAAATAACCGATGGCATGAGCGATTGCCTCTCGCCGAATTTCGACCGCAGTGGCAAATACATCTACTTTGCAGCGAGCACGAACCGCGGTCTTGGCGCCAGCGGCTTCGACATGTCCGGCGACCAGCATCCTACGTCGAGCAGCGTGTATGTGGCCGTGCTGCGTAAGGACCTCCCGTCGCCCATTCCTCCGGAAAGCGACGAAGAGAAAGTGGCAGCAGCATCGTCTGCGCCGAAGTCTGACGAGAAGCCAGCCGCAAAAAAAGAAGAAGCCTCAAAAGAACCGCCGAAAGTCGAAATTGATTTCGACGGCATCCTTCAGCGAATTCTTTCGCTGCCTATTCCGGAGGCAAATTACGTTGCGCTTTCCGCGGGAAAAGAAGGCGAACTGTTCCTGGCGTCGATTCCGGAAGCCGAGGCTGGCTTCGGTCCTCGCGTCCTTACTGTCTCCAAATTCAATTTGAAAGACCGCAAAGTGACGCCTGCGGTTGCCGGTGTTTTTGCTTTCACTGTGTCCGCGGATGGCGAAAAGATGCTGTACCGGCAGGGGAAGAGCTGGTTCATCAATCCTACGTCCTCGCCCGCGGCGCCGGGCAAGGGCATGCTCAATACGTCCGGCATGGAGACGTACGTCGTTCCGCGCCTGGAATGGGCGCAGATGTACCACGAGACGTGGCGCATCGAACGCGACTTCTTCTACGACCCGCACTATCACGGGTTGAATATCGCCGGGGCCGAAAAGGAATTCGCGGCATATCTACCCGGCATCGCCAGCCGCGACGATCTCACATTCCTCTTCGAGGAAATGCTCAGCTATTTGTCCGTCGGGCACATGTTCGTGCGCGGCGGCCATGAGCCGCAAATGCCACACGTCAGCGTCGGCTTGCTCGGCGCTGATTACCGCATCGCGAATGGGCGTTACCAGTTCGCGAAAATTTACAGCGGCGAAAATTGGAACCCGGATTTGCACGCCCCGCTCACCGAACCGGGTGTGAACGTCAAGCCTGACGAATATCTGCTGGCAGTCAACGGACGCGAGCTAACCGCGAGCGATAACATTTACAGCTTCTTCCAGGAAACCGCCGGCCAGCAAACCGTTTTGCGTGTGGGCCCAAATCCGAATAATACCGGTTCGCGCGAAGTCACGGTCGTGCCCGTTCCATCTGAGGAATCGCTGCGCAATCTTGATTGGATTGAAGATAATCGCCGCCTCGTGGATCGTTTGAGCGGGGGGAAACTTGCCTACGTCTATCTGCCGGACACGGAAGCAGGCGGCTACACGAACTTCAATCGCTACTTCTTTTCGCAGGTGGGCAAGGAAGGGGCCATCCTCGATGAGCGCTTCAACCATGGCGGCCAGCTCGCCGACTACATCGTGGATTATCTTGTGCGCGAACCGCTGGCCATCGAGAAAGAGCGCAGCGGCAAGCCGCGGCTCGATCCGCAGATGGCCATCTTCGGACCAAAGGTAATGATCATCAACCAGTTCGCCGGTTCGGGCGGTGACGCGTTGCCGTGGATCTTCCGCAAGAAACACGCCGGCACGCTGGTCGGCGAGCGTACTTGGGGCGGCCTTGTGGGCATCGGAGGGTATCCGGTCCTGCTGGATGGTGGATTGGTGACCGCTCCGCGATTTGCCATTGGCGGCCTGAACGGCCAGTGGGAAGTCGAGGGCCACGGCATCGCGCCGGATGTTGAAGTCTGGCAGGATCCCAAGCTGATTCGCGAAGGCCACGATCCGCAACTCGAAAAGGCCATCGCTATCGCCATGCAGCAGCTTAAAGAACATCCTCTGCCGCATTACCAGGTGCCGGCATATCCGGATCACCATCCGGTTCTGCCGCCGGTGCCCAAGAACTAGAACTTTGCGGTCGAAGATCGCGAAAATTTGGTTTTATAGAGGCCGCGTTCAGGAGCACGAACGTGCGCTTGAACGCGCTGCCTCTTTCACCGCAGTGTGCGCTGAAGAAACTTTCCGAAGCGCCATCCGGCCACCCATTTGAACGGCGCTTCTCCGAGCGAATAATGTCCGCACGGCAGGCGCAGCGGGATGCAGTCCACTTCGTTTTGCCGAATCGCTGCGAAAAAATGGTCTGAAAACTCATCGGGAAAAGTGGGATCGTAGCGCCCGCTGATGGCGAAAAGCTTCTGCCTCGTGCCGCGCAATTT
>DAIRCW010000009.1:26866-35738 GCA_036796475.1 Candidatus Acidiferrales bacterium
CCATAGCCGCGCGAATCGAGCCAGCGCAGGCAGCAGCGCGCATCGCACACGGCCTGTCGGTTCGCCTGCAGTGTTAGCCCGACATTTGGCCCTACGATGTGGTCAGCGCGCGGATGCCCGGGATTGGCGCGCTTGTCGTGATACGGCAAACTGAGTCGCAGCGCGGTGATTCCGAGCCGATTCAGCCAGCGGCAGATGTCCACGTGCGCGGCATAGTCGGCGTTCCATTGCGGAAGCACCACAACCGCGGGGCCGTTTACGCGCACTGGGAAAAAGCGCGCGTGCACGCGATTATTTTCGGCCCACGGTGAACTGATTGCGCTGGTGAATTCCAGTTCGCCGCTCCACAACGCACTATTGGACGGCGTATTCAGAGCAAAATCATGTGGAGTATCGCAATGAAGCCATTCGTCGCTGTGCGCAAGAGTTGAGTCCACAAAATCTTTGAGAAACGCGCGCGGATTCTTTTCGTCGGAATCGCCTCCAATGTGCTCAAGTCCCCAGGCAAACGGCAATATTCGGCGATTTGGCTCCGCGGCCCAACGCTTGTGCTCGTAGCGCCGAATTTTCTGCTCGAACCAGCTCAATCGGTCGCGCCTCCGTTGAAAAACCAATATATCTTACCGATTCCTCGCGCCCAAACCGGCGCAAGTGCGCTGCATTTTCGCGCGAACCGTTAGCCATCGGACACCGCGAAGTGGACCGACATTGAGCCTCCTCCGCGAATATGGCACATTCAATTCATGGTTCCTGCGGGTTACATCGCGGCGGTCGTGTTTATATTCGGCCTAATCTTCGGCAGCTTCCTGAACGTCTGCATTAGCCGCTTGCCGGCGGGCAAATCCATCGTCCACCCCGGCTCGAGCTGCCCAAAATGCGGCAAGCCCATCAAGCCGTACGACAATATTCCCGTGCTCAGCTATCTGGTTCTGCTCGGGAAATGCCGTCATTGCAAGGCGCGCATTTCTCCCGTGTATCCCGCCGTCGAACTGCTCACCGGCGCTCTTTTCCTTTTGTGCTATCTGGAATTTGGCAATGCTGTGCTGACCGTAAAATGGGCGGCATTTTCCGCCATCCTCGTGGTGCTGATTTTCACCGACTGGCGCGAGCGCATCCTGCCCGATAAAGTGAACTTCACCGGTCTCGCTTTCGCCCTGGCCATCAGCTTTTTTGTGCGGCCCGAGGACGGCACCGCCTCCTGGATTGCCGCCCGGCTCTTCGACTTCCCTCCGCCCGCGCCGGTGATCTCCTTCGCTGACGCGCTAATTGGCGCCGCGGTCGGTGGCGGTCTTCTGTGGATCGTGGGCGAAGGCTACTTTCGTTTGCGCGGCCGCGAAGGAATGGGATTCGGCGACGTCAAAATGATGCTCATGGCCGGAGCGTTCCTCGGCCTGCGCCGCACTATACTTACCATTCTCGCCGGCTCCATTCTTGGCGCTCTGCTCGGCGCGATTTTCATTATCGCCTCGCGCAAAGGTTCCAATTACGAGCTGCCCTTCGGCACGTTCCTCGGCGCAGCGGCGCTGCTGGTTGTTTTCTTCGGATCGCCGATTGTCGCGTGGTATCAATCGCTCTTCCTGATTCGATGAGGCGTAATGATGCCTGCCCTTGCATTCGCGCCGGCCAATCCACACTTCAACTTGGAGCTCGGCGCAGCGCTAGTGTTTTTTGCACTCGTCTTCGTCGCGCTGGTCGGCGCGATAGTCATGCTGCGCCGCTCCGTCCACGAAAAAAACGAAATCAGCGGAGAAACGCAAGATGCTGCTTTTCGGGTGAACGCCGAAAATCCCTCCGCCTTCATGGCTGCCTCCATGCAAGGCGTGATTACGCGCTTGCGCGAACAAGAGCAGGAGCTCGCTCGCCTTCATCAACTCGAAAAAGAGCGCGCGCAGGAAACCGAACGGCTCAGCGAAGCGGTAACGCGCAACATGCCTGCCGGCTTGCTGCTGATCACCGCCACTGGAACCATCAGCTCCGCAAATCCCGCGGCGGAAAAGGCGCTGGGGCTCCACGGCTTGCAGTACCGTCGCTACTCGGAAATTCTCGGCGCTGATTCACCACTCGCAAACATGCTGACCGCTTGCCTTCGCAACGGGCAAACTTTCCAGCGCGACGAAGTTCCGCATGTCACTCCGGCGGGCGAATCCCGCCAGCTCGGCGTCACCATTTCGCCGATCTACCGCCAAGCGCGGAACGTTCCTGGCGCGTGGGGCGCATCTCCAGCAGCCCAAGCAGCGCCGAAATTGACCGGCGCGCTCTGCTTGATGAGCGATTTGACCGAACTGGCCACCCTTCAGCGGCAGATGCGCTGGAAGGAAAATCTTGCGGCGCTCGGAGAGATGTCCGCCGGAATCGCCCATGAATTCAAAAACGCGCTGGCCACGATTTCCGGATACGCGCAAATGATTCACAGTGAAGCGCCCTCCGGCGAAGCCGCCGAATCCGCGCAGAAAATCATCGAGCAAACACGCTCGTTGACGCACGTAGTCACCGAATTCCTCCGCTTTGCCCGTCCTTTGGAATTGAGCCAGGAGGATTTCGCGCTGAGCGCTGTCGTTGAGCAGGTCGCCGACGAAATTCGCGGCGCGCTCAACGGCGTCACCATCCGCACCGAAGGCAACTTTGGCGAAATTTCAGGCGATGCCGGCCTGCTGCGCCAGGCGCTCCTCAATCTCACTCGCAATGCGGCGGAGGCCGCGTCGTCAAATGGGCATCCTGGAGAGGTCACCATTTCCGGCGCTCAAGAGACTCATGGCGGCCAGAAATGGCAGTTGGTGGCCGTGCGCGACAATGGCCCGGGCATTCCAGCGGGCAGTCTGGACAAAATTTTCGTCCCGTTCTTCACCACCAAGGCCACCGGCACTGGGCTAGGCCTTCCCGTGGTCCAAAAAGTCGCCCTGCAGCACGGCGGGCGCGTGGAGGGGCGCAATCAGCCCCAGGGCGGCGCGGAATTCGACCTATGGTTACCTTTGCGCTAGCGCCTCTCGTACCTACGATTGCCCTCATGCAAACGCGCATCTAAACTAATAACAAGGAAAATCGCCAAACTAGGCCTTTCCGAGGTGACGACTATGCGAAATCGTACATGGCTAATCGCGATTGCCGCTGCTTTGGCCCTGCCAGTGGCTTCCCTCGCTCAGCAAGCGCAGAGCAGCCAGGGCGCGCAGCAATCCGCCCAACCGCCCAAGACGCAAACTCAATCGCAAACGCCCCAAAAGGAATCCCTGGCCGAAGCCGCGCGAAAAGCCCGCGAAAAAGACAAGACCGCGCCCAAGGCCGCAGTGGTATTCACCAACGACAATATTCCCACCTCTGGCCGAGGCGTTTCCGTTGTCGGCGCGCAGCCTGCTCCATCAAAAGACACCGGCAAGGAATCAACCGCTGCCGAATCCAAAGCTGCCGCTGGGCAGAACAACGACGAAGCGATGTGGCGGAAGAAATTCGCCGACGTGCGCCAGAAAGTCGCCCAGGACGAGCAGGAGCTCTCCATCATGCAGCGCGAACTGTCGGAATTGAATCTGCAGTACTATCCCGATCCCCAAAAAGCTCTGAAGCAGTCCGTGGACCGCAGCGACATTATCAAAAAAACAGACGCGATTGCCGCAAAACAGAAGGAACTCGACGCCGATAAGCAGGCGCTCTCGGATCTCGAGGACCAACTGCGTGCCGCCGGCGGCGATCCGGGCTGGGCCCGCCCGTAGAGCGCACGATGGAATCCCTCCTTCTGGTCGAGGACAAAGCCGAACTGCGCGCCATGCTGCGCAAGGCCCTCGAGAAGGGTGGCTACAGCGTCGATGAAGCGGCCGACGGCCCTTCAGCCATCGAAAAAGTGCGCAACCGCCGCTACCTTGTGGTTCTCACCGATTTGAAACTTCCCGGCTCCTCTGGCCTCGACGTCCTTCGCGAAGCGCGCCGCGCCGATGCGATGATCCCCGTAATTCTCATCACTGCTTATGGTTCTGTGGAAGAAGCTGTGACCGCGATGAAGGAAGGCGCGTTCGATTTCATTCAGAAGCCCGTCGAGCTGGAGCATTTGAAACTGCTCGTCGCACGCGCCGCACGCCAGCAGGAACTCCTGCGCGAAAATCTGCTGCTCCGCGAGGAGTACGCCGAGCGCTACGGCTTTCCGCGCATCGTCGGCGAACATCCCTCCATGCAGGCCGCCAGCCAGATGGTTCAGCGCGTAGCGCCTACCGATTCCACCGTGCTGTTGCTAGGCGAAAGCGGAACCGGGAAAGAGCTGTTCGCGCGCGCCGTGCATCACCTGAGCAAGCGCCGCGAAAATTCCTTCGTCGCGCTCAATTGCGCTGCCATTCCCGAAGGCCTCGTCGAAAATGAACTTTTCGGCCACGAACGTGGCGCATACACCGGCGCGGGAGCGCGTAAAATCGGCAAACTCGAACTCGCCCATCGCGGCACGATTTTTCTCGACGAAATCGGCGAATTGCCGCTTACGATCCAGAGCAAGTTGCTGCGCGTTCTCGAGGAACGCCGCTTCGAGCGCGTCGGCGGCACGCAATCCATCGACGTTGACGTCCGCATTCTTGTCGCCACGAACAAAAACTTGCAATCCGCTGTCGCGCAGAAAACATTTCGCGAGGATCTCTACTTCCGCATTTCGTCCGTCCCCATAACAATTCCACCACTGCGCGAACGCGGCGATGACGTAATTCTTCTCGCCGAACATTTCCTCGAACGCTTCCGCCGCGAATTTCGCAAGCCTTCGCTTCGTTTGACGGTACAGGCGCTCTCCCGACTTCGCAGCTATCCTTGGCCGGGAAATGTCCGTGAACTGCAAAACACCATCGAACGCGCTGCCATTCTGGCGGAAAACGAAATTGATGCTGATGCGCTGCAGTTGCCTTCCGCCAAGCCCGCGGAAAAAGAGATGCCCGGAGGAATGCTGGCCGAGGAATTTCTGTGGGATGGCCCGCTCGAAGAAGTCGCCCAGCGCGCCGTGCATCACGTCGAGCGCTTCAAAATTGATACCGCCCTCCGCGAAACCAAGTGGAACAAATCCCGCGCCGCAGAAAAACTTGGTGTCTCCTACAAAACGCTGCTGCACAAAATCCGCGCTCTCGGCCTCGAAAACTGACTCAGCGCGTAAAACTCTGCCGGCGCGCTACCGTACTCCGCGATGCAATGCCACTGCGCCAAACGTCCAACGCTCGTAGCTCACCTCGTTGAACCCCGCCTGCTCCATCCAATCCTTTAGCGTGTCAGGATGCGGAAACTTCTGCACCGAACCGGGAAGATAGGAATAGGCTTCCCCGCTGCCGGAAATCGCTCCGCCGATGCGCGGCAGAATCCGCGTGAAATAAAAACGGAACAGCGCTGCAAGCACACCACTGCGCGGCTCGCAAAATTCCAGGATCCCCACTTCTCCGCCCGGACGCAGCACGCGATGAATCTCTCTTAACCCGCTCTCGTAATTCGCCAAGTTTCGAAATCCGAACGCCGTCGCCACCAGATCGAAGCTGCCGTCCGCAAATGGCAATCCAAGAGCGTTCGCCCCCAAGAAAGTAACGCCGGCGTTTGCCCTAGCGTTTTTCTTGCCCGCAAGGTCGAGCATCGGCAACGAAAAATCTGCGCCGAAGAATCTGCTATGCGCCGAACCGGACAGCCCTGCCGCCTTTTTTGCCAGCGCAAACGCCAAGTCACCCGTCCCGCAGCACAAATCGAGCACACGCGCATCGCGGCGTGCCAGAACCGCCGAAAAACGACTGGCCGCCTTCGCGCGCCACAACCTGTCGAATGATGCGGAGAGGAAATGGTTCAGAAAATCGTAGCGCGGCGCAATGCGGCTGAACATCTCGCGCACGCGCGCGGCAGCGTCACGCTCGTCGCGCGAACCCTCCGGCTGAGTTCCTCGCACAGCGACTCGCTCATTTGAGCCGATCGAATCCGTCGTGTTCTTCATGCGCGGATTCCTCAGCCGCCTCTTCGGGCGCCCTGATAAAGGGCGGGTAGCTCGCGCCATGCCGCGATAACGGTTGCGTCCGGCACGCGCAAACCAAAATCCACTGCACCGATTTTCCTCGGTAGCACCCATCCAACTTTTCCGCCGCGCGACTTTTTATCTCCACCAATCGCGCGCAGCAGCGCCGCGGGTGAAACAGCAGGGAGCGCCGGAAGTTCGCCGCATCGCGTAATCAATCGGGCAAGGCGCCACGCGCTTTCTGCTCGAAGCCGTTTCGTCGCGACCGCAATCTGCGCCGCTCCAAGCATTCCCCATGCCACCGCTTCGCCGTGCAGAAACCCCCGGTAACGCGTCAGCGCTTCGAGCGCATGCCCGATCGTGTGCCCAAAATTCAGAATTTGCCGAAAGCCGCCCTCGCGCTCGTCCTTGCCTACCACCCGCGCCTTCTGCCGCGCGCTGCGCTCGATCATAAATTCGAGAGCACGCATATCCATCCGCAGCAGATCCTCCACCCTGCGCTCCAAAAATTCAAACAGCGGCGCATCGCCAATTACTCCGTACTTAATCACCTCATAAATTCCTGAACGAAATTGCCGCGCCGCAAGCGTACGTAACAGTGTCGGATCCGCAAGCACCGCCTGCGGCTGCAGGAACGCACCCACCAGATTTTTGCCTTCTGGCAAATTCACGCCAGTCTTGCCGCCAATCGCGCTGTCCACCTGCGCAACCAACGTCGTAGGCACATGCACGATTCCCACGCCGCGCAAATAACTTGCCGCGACAAAACCGGCCACATCGCCCACCACGCCTCCGCCAACCGCCACCACCAACGCATTACGCTCCGCACGCAAGCAAACGAGCTTTCGACAAATTTCTTCCATTGTGCTCAGACGCTTGGCCGTCTCGCGGTCGTCGAACAAAATCACGCGTTCGCGCGAAGCAGCGCGCAACTTCCGCAATACAGCCCTGCCGCAATGCCGCCACACGCGCGGCGACGACAGTACGTACACCGCGCCTCCATCGCGCAGCCCGTCTACAATTCCGCCGAGCTGGCCCAGCGCTCCGCGTCCGCACACGACGGGATAAGCGCCCGATTTCGTATTCACTTTTATGGTTTTCACTTCGAGAATTTCGTCTCGAGCCCGTCGACGCTCTCGAGCATCACGTGCCCGACAATCGCTAGGTTTCGCGGGCTGATTTTGTCCATCGTGTCCTGCGCGGTGTGCCAGTAGCCTTCCGCGATGTAATCGTCGAGATCAATCAAGTCCGCGGCCGGCACTTTTTTCGCGAGGAATGGATCGTGGTCGTCTTCCGCCGCTGTATTCTGCGAAACAAAAACATTTCCGTAGCCCAGTTTCGCCGCCTGCGCCCAAATGAAATCCACCAGCCAGGGCGTCGAATTCGTTTCCTTCTTCATCGTCAAATTCTTCTGCCCGATCATGTCCACCAAAATCACCGCTTTGACGTTTTGCAGCTCTCCGTCCAATTCCAGCTTGGCAACCAGTTCACGGCTGCCGTAAGTGTGATCGTTGTCTTTATTCCAATCTACCATGGCCTCTTCACCGTCAAGAAACGCCATCCAGATGGCCGTGCGCCGCTGCTTGGCTGTCTTCGCGCAAAAGTGCCGCGCCAATTCCAGCATTAATCCGGTCGATGACCCGCCGTCTTCCGCTCCAACGAAGTCCTGCACGTAACGCACCGTATCGTAATGCGTCAGTAGCAGGATGATGTTCTTGCCGCTGCCCGGCGCTTTCGCGATAATGTTCTGCATCGGAACCGTTCCGATAGGCGTTTGCGCGTGGAAATTATCCTGGCTGATCTGGCACCCGTCATTGTGCAATTCCGAGTAAATGTAATTCTGCGTTGACTTGATGGCGTCCGAGCCCGAAGGCCGCGGCCCAAAACTCACCAGCTTCGCCGTGTAATCGTATGCTTTCTGACCGTCGAACCCGCCGCTCTGCTGCGGAGATGGCGCCTTATCCTGTGCATCAATCGTGCTCGCGGATTGTGTTGCGCCAGCCGAAACAGGCCCCGCTGCCTTGCTTGAACTGTTTCCGCATCCAGCCACAAGCATCAGCGCAAAGAGCGCCGCTGCGAGCGAACCCCCCGCGATTCGATCCCTTCGCATTCTAGGCCGCCCCTTGCCGCGCCATTTCTCTCCGGCGCTTTTTGCGGAACACCATGTACGAAACTCCGATGCTCACGAAGTACAAGCCTATCATCGGAGCCATAAACACAAGCATTGTAGTTGCGTCCGGCGAAGGCGTCACAATCGCTGCAATTATGGTGATGATGAGAATCGCATAGCGCATGTTCTTCCAGAGCCATTGCGGAGTCACGATGCCGAAGAGCGACAGCACAAACACCAGCACCGGCAGTTGAAAAATCGCTCCCACTCCCACCAATACAATCAAAATCAGGCTGAAGTATTCATTGATGCTAATTAGCGGCTGCAGAGGGAGCGTGCTTTGGAAGGTCAGCAGAAATTTCAGTACATACGGCAAAAGAATGAAATATGCGAACGCGATTCCGCTCAGAAATAGCAGCACTGACGACACAATAAATGAAACGACTGCCTTGCGCTCGTGCTTGTAAAGTCCCGGCGCGATGAAAAGCCACACTTGATAAAGCACCACGGGAAGCGCAATGACAATTCCAAGATAGAATCCAAGCGAGATGACAATGTTAATGGGACCAGCAGGCGCGGTATAAATCAGTTTTGGGGAGTAATGCGCTGCGTTCAGCGCATCGGTCATCGGCTGCGATACGAAGCGGATTACCGGCTTGGCAACGGAAAAGCCAATGACGAATCCCGCCGCGATGGCCATCGCCGAATACACCAGCCGCTTCCGCAGTTCGGCAAGGTGCTCGAAGAGCGACATCTTCCCGCCATCAGTTTCCTCTTCGATTCTTGCAGCGGGAAGTTCCGGCGGGCTAGACATCGCCGTTTGC
>DAIRCW010000010.1:0-34316 GCA_036796475.1 Candidatus Acidiferrales bacterium
ATGAGCGTTTTGCCGAGCAACGCGGATGAGTCGGGGGCCAGTTCTTTGGCGAATTCCGTCTGGAGAATGGCTTCGTCAGCATTGGGGCCGGAGAAGAATGAGCCTTTCATGCCGTCGAAGGCGCCGTCGCTGCGGCCGGAATCGGGCACGCCGGCGACGCTGGTGGGATAGGGCGTCGTGCCATAGCGGACTTCGGTCATGAAACGAATCTGCGGATAGACTTCGGTGACGTTGGCGAGTGCGGCGAGATCGTGGCGCGCGGATTCGTCGAGCGGGCGGGCTTTGCTGGCGGAGTTCCCTTCTGACGGCCGGCGCGCTTCGAATCCGCGATCGGCGCGCGAGGCCACGAAAATCGCGTTGAAGAGGCCGCTGCTGGCGAGGCGTTTGGCGGCGAACTGTTGCAGGCCGACACCGACGGAAAGCATAGCGACCAACGAGGCGACGCCGACGGCGACTCCTAAAGTGGTGAGGGAATTTCGGAGGATGGCTTCGCGCAAATTGCGGAAGGCGAGTTCGGTGATGTCACCGGTTTTCATGAACGCGCTCCAGCGGGCTGCGGCTCCGTTTCGGAAATGAGCTTGCCGTCAGCCAGAGTAATGATGCGATGAGCGAAGCGCGCGGCGAGAGGACGTTCGTGAGTAACCATCAGAATGGTCATACCCAAATTTCGATTGAAAGATTGCAGGAGGAGCATGACTTCTTCGCCGGTGGCGCTGTCGAGATTTCCAGTGGGTTCGTCAGCGAGAAGAATCGGAGGACGATTGACGAGCGCGCGGGCCATGGCGGCACGCTGCTGCTCTCCGCCGGAAAGTTCGGTAGGACGATGGCTGAGGCGCTTGGCAAGGCGCACGCGGTCGAGAGCTTCGCGGACGCGCGAGACGCGTTCGGCACGCGGGACTTCGGCGAGACGCAGAGGGAGCTCGACATTTTCTTCGAGGGTCATGCGCGGCAAAAGATTGAAGGCTTGAAAAACCATGCCGACGACGCCGCTGCGATAGCGCGCGAGTTCGTGGGTGTTCAATTTGGCGAGATTGCGGCCTTGCACGTAAATCGCGCCGCCGGTGGGGCGGTCGAGGCCGGCGAGCAAATTCAAGAGAGTAGATTTTCCGGAGCCGGAAGAGCCGAGCAGGGCGACAAATTCGCCGGAGGAAATGGAAAGGCTGACGTTGTCCACGGCGCTGATGATGGCTTCGCCCATGCGGTAATGGCGCGAGACGTTCTCGGCACGAATCGCGGAGCCGTTCGCGGATGCTGAATTCCCGGGAGTCACTTTTTCCGCACCAGAGTTTCCACTCTCGCCAGAATTTCAAGTCTTATGATGCTGGTTATTCCGTACACGATGTTACTACGCGCCGGAGTCGCGCGAAGTTTCCAGTTTTCAATCAAACGGTCGAGCGCAACATGAGGGACAACAAACAAGAACGGCAGAAGACGCGGCGCAAATTGTGCGAGGCGAGGTGAACTTTGCCCCGCGAGGCAATCTGAAATGAACGGGCGCTTAAGGCTGGAGTTCCTGCTCAGGGATGTCTTGAGGATTGTGAGGAGGCTTGGGGCTCGGGTGATCGCGGGGCGGATTGGACTCTGGATTATCTGTTTGCGGGGAACGTTTGCGCTTGCGGCGGCGCTCAGGACTGGGATTGTCTAAATCGGGTTCGTTGGCGCGAGATTTTGCCACCGGTTCCTGTGTATACATCGGGTCCTCCTTTCAAATTCACGACTGCTGAGGAGATGAGAAGCAGAGACTAGCATGCGCCGAGGCGTCGCGGCGATTCTATCGAGAGCATTCCCAAGGGGCGGCAGGTGATGAATGTAAGAGAACTAAAAGGAAAGGCAGGAAGGGGCCGTTTATTTCAGGTGAACTTCAACGGCCCCCTGATGGAGGGTTTGCGTAGGAGAGAAACAAGCGGAGCGTGTTGCAGTGAGCATTACAGGAGCAGAGTAGCGAAAGAACAAAACCATGTGTATCCACTGAGAACTTGAATTCATCAAGCGATTTTCCTTAGTGGATCATGAACGGCCAGCCGCGGAACTACGGTCACTCGCGTACTCGCCACGTACCTGCGGAACCTCTTCGCCGAGCGCGGTGGCAAGATCGATCTGGTGCTCCTGCTCGTTGACGAGGATTCCGCGAATCTCTTCCGCCATGGCGAATTCGCCGAGACTTTCGCACTGGCGAACGCGCTCGCGGTAACTGGCGATGGTTTCGTTCTCCTGCTCGAGGTCGAAGCGCAGCATCTCTTCCGCTTTGTCAGAGGTGCGCACGGGAAGCGGCGTGACGCTGGGCATTCCGCCGAGATAATCAATCTGCTTGGAGATGATGAGCGCGTGATTCAGTTCTCCCTGCGCATGCTTTTCAAGTTCGGCCGCAATGTTCATGTACGCGGCGCCTTTGAGAACCTGCGAATAAACCACGTAGGCGATGATGGCCTGATATTCGCGCGCGAGGTCCTTATTGAGGAGAGTGATTAGTTCCTGGCGCGAAACATTCGGCTGAGGCTGCTGGGACATAGATTCCGTATGAATGGCCATAGCTTTCTCTCTCGGAATTAGGAAAGCCCGCACGCTCTGGGCTATGCGGGCCGATTCTGCTTAACGGCTACTGGCGCCGCGAGCCTGCTCTTCTGGCGGCAGGCTTTGAATGAATTCGTCTACCTGAGCTTGCGCATTTTCTTTTGTCAGGCCGTAGTATTCCTGAACTTTGCCGATGAGCTGGTCACGATTGCCGCTGATGGCGGTGAGATCGTCGTCGGTGAGCTTGCCCCATTTCACTTTTGCCTGGCCTTTGTATTGTTTCCACTTGCCCTGTACTTGATCCCAATTCATACCTATGACCCCCAATTCTTGTGTCTGGAAACGCCTCCGGTTGGCGGAGGGTTGCAGAAACAGTGGAACACAGCGCGGGGACGGGCAGAATACGGGATAGTCCTTAGCACGCTACGGGAAAAAAGGTATGCGAAGGCCTACTCGAGGCGAAACGGACGAAAAGTTCATTTACAGTGAAGCCCGTCGGGCAGTACCGAAACAGGCCTATTGTGCGAGAGCGGACGTAAGCTCAGGATGCTCGGAAGCGGGCACAATGCCGCACAGGAGGCGCACATGCTGGGATGGGCCGTGGTTTTCCTGATCGTAGCGATAATCGCAGCGATATTCGGGTTCTTCGGAATTGCTGCCGCAGCCGCCGGGATTGCCAAGATTATCTTCATCATCTTCATCATTCTGTTCCTGATCTCGCTGGTCGGCGGATTGATGCGACGGACATAAGGAAACGCAGGGATCCACTCCCTGCGTGGCTTTGTCATTTTTAGAAAATGGCAAACGGATATGAGATTCTCTATCATTGCCGGGATTGTGTTAGTCATCGTCGGAGTGATTTGCCTGGCCTATCAAGGGATAACGTACACCTCTCACAAAAAGGTGCTACAGGTCGGTCCGATTCAAGCGACGAAAACAGAGCACAGGACGATTCCGCTGCCACCGATTGTTGGCGGCGTCTTGGTGGTCGGCGGAATCGTGCTGATTTCCGTTGGCGGGCGGGCTAAGAGCTGAGATCTCTGAGCCGCTATCCGGCAATTCAAATCATCCTTCCTCAGTGATTATTTTCTCCGTGCTTCTCGCTGGGTGCATCGCTGCTCCCATTACCTCGCAAAACCGCAAATGGAAAAACACTGAAGACGTCTGACACTGGTGTGTGCAATGCGTCTTCAGAAAAATTCAGGCGATCATTCGTGAAAATGCTGGCCCAGCAGCGAGGTGCGTCTGCAGGCAATTCGAGAACGGTGTTCTGCCAAATTTCCTTTGCGACGGGAAAGCCGAACATGTTGCTGAGAGGACCGAGCAAACGCGGCACGACGACGAGAAGCCATTGGCTTCCGTAGTGGCGCAGGAAAGCAAAAACTGAATTGTGATGAGCGCCTTGAACCGGAACCGGGCGATATTCACCCGCGGCGAAAAGAAATGGATGCGCGCGGCGGAAATTCAGCAGGCGCATAGTTAAAAAAAGCTTCAGCCGGCCATCTTGCCAGGAATGCATGAGGTCAGTGAGCCAGGAATCTTCCAGGTGAACACTGCTGGCCTTGATGTCCTCGAGAGCTAACTGGCGACTGCGAAAATCCACAGGCCTGCGATTATCAGGATCCGCGAGAGAGAAATTCCACATCTCGCTGCCCTGGTAAAAATCGGGAACGCCGGGAGCAGTCATTTTGAGAATTGTCTGCGACCAGGAGTTGCAAGCGCCCAAAAGAGCGATCAGGCGGTGAAGGCGCAGAAAATCGGAAATAAAGAGATCTTCGGACGATGCGGAGAAGATTGCAGAGACGAAGTGGCGAAGGGCCGTTTCGTGGGGCTCATTGGGATTGAGCCAGTCGGTTTCGGTTTTTGCTTCGCGGGCCGCTTTGAGGAAGAAAGTTTCGAGACGCGAGGCGAGGCATTTCCGGTCGTGCTGGTTCACCGGGGCGAGCGGCCAAACGCCGAGCATAGCCTGATAAAAAATAACTTCTTCATTGGGAGTGGGGGCGAATCTGCCGTTCAGCCAGGTTTTTCTGGTTTTGTTCAGGCGCGACCAGCGGCGCAGCGATTTGGCCCATTCGTGAGGCATTTCTGAAAGGACATTGACGCGGGCGCGAAGGTCTTCACTCCATTTGGTGTCGTGCGTGGCAGTGGAAGTCATGGAGTGAGGGCAGTTGGCGAGCGTGGCGGAATTGAACTCGTGAAAAGAAATGATGCCGAAGCGCAGCTGGTTGTGAAATGGATTGTTGCCGACTTCGTTGACGGAAATGAGCGGATGATTGGCGAAGAGAGCGGTGTCTTCGAGGCCTTTGGCCATGACCGCGCCGGTAAATTGCTGCCAGCGGAGAATGAAACGGAGCCAGGTGGCGCGAGTCTCCTCGGATTCGAGCGGCAGTTCAGCGAGAAAGACGCGGCGCAGAAAATGAAAGGCGGCGCATCCAAGGGAGGGCGCGCGGCGGCGGGCTTCGGCAAAGGCTTGCTCCAGAAATGGTTTGTCGCGGTCGGACAAAATATTCGTGCGGTAATATGTGCGATAGACGGGCAGACAGGCAGTGATTTCCTTCACGCCAGCAATCAGTTCAGGGACCGGCACGTCCTTGCCGTAGACATCGGCAGCGGCAAGAAGGCCAAGACGCCGCGAGAGGAGATCCACGTCAGTGGCGAAAAGCTGGTCGATGACCTGCTTTTTGCATTGGTACCAAGTGTCGGCGAAATTTTTCTGGATGCCGGCGAACCTGGCGTAGCTTTCTTCGATGAGCTGGTAGCCTTGAGGATTAACAAACAAAATGTTGAGAGCGTTCAGAAAGTCGTAACCGGTGGTGCCAGCGCAGGGCCATTCGCGGGGAAGCAATTCGTCGCCAGAGGTGATTTTTTCGACGACTGTATATATCGAGGGAGCGCCGGGATTAGCGTGATTGTTGGAAGTGGGAATGGATTTCAGGCGTTCGAGATACTCGAGGGGATCGAGAAGGCCGTCAATGTGGTCCACGCGAAGGCCGGAGACTTTGTCTTCCTGAATCAAGCGCATGATGGCGGCGTGGCGAGAGGCGAAGACAATGGGGTCTTCGCTGCGAAGTCCGACCAGATCGTTGATGTCGAAAAAACGCCGATAGTTAATTTCGGTCGAGGCCAGGCGCCAGTGGGCGAGGCGATAAGGTTGGGAGCCGAGAAGTTCATCGAGGCGGCGGAAGGACGAGGGTTCGCTGGGTGCGCCGTTCAGTTGGTGGAGAGTGCTGTCGATACTTTGGCGGATGAGCGGATCGGCCTGATAAAGATTCCACAGTTCGGACTTCAGTTCATGGACCATGCGGTCGCGTTCGTTGCGCAGAGTTTCGCCGTTTCGGGGCTCAGGGACTTCACGTGAAATGTGCTGAAGTTTCTGAAGGAATTCGACAGATGCTTGCGAAGGCTCGCGTTCGTTTTGGAGATTTTCAATGCAGAACTCTAGAATTTGAGCGTAAGTCGAGGGATTCACGGGGAAGCGGTTGTCCTCGTACTGAAAAAAGAAGCCGCGGTCGTCGAAACGCAGACGAATGCCTTGATTCAGAAGAATCTCGGAATAGGGAGCGGCGAGGACAGGAAGGATGACGCGGTCTTTTTCGACGGCAGAGATCTTGATTCCTTCGGGCTCCCAATCAATATCGAAAAAGCCGGCGTAACGTGAGGCGCGGCCGTTTTCGAGCACGTCCATCCACCAGGGATTTTCGGAGCTCGCGGCCATGTGGTTGGGGACAATGTCGAGGAGCAAGCTCATGCCGTACTGGTGCAGACGTTCGACGAGGCGGTCGAATTCCTCTTCGGTGCCGAGTTCGGAGTTGATGCGCAGAGGGTCGGCGACGTCGTAGCCGTGCGAGCTGCCGCGGCGGGCTTTGAAACGCGGAGAGGCGTACAAGTGGGAGATGCCGAGGTCGTGGAGATATGGGATCAGCGCTTCGGCGTCTGCAAAGCGGAAATTGAGATTGAACTGAACGCGATAAGTGGCAGAAGGAATTCGCACAGGATTCACTTGGTCATGAGTTTCGTTCATTTTGAGAATGCACAAAATGCGAACGCACGCGATTGCATAATGCGCGGGCGTTTACTCGCCGGCCGGAGCCTCCTCACTCAGCTTGAGCAGAGCGAGCGAACGCGCGTGAAGTTGAAAGCTCACGGCATTTCCTCCTTGCAATTCGCGGGGAGCGGCGCAGCCCGGGCCGTTCCACCGGTGATCCGTTGAATCGAGTACCTTGTGCCAGACGCCAGGCAAAAGACTACTCTTTAGGGTCGATGAAGCGGACTGAAAATTGAAAAATGCAACCGTGCGGTCGCGGTCGTGCCAGCGCTCGACCATCAAACCGCTCGGTTCGATGATGGAGATCGCGCACTCATCCCTCACTGAAAGAGAAAGAGACGGAAAAGTTTTGCGAATTTTCAGCAATTCTACGTAAAACAGCAACAGTTTGTGATGATGGCCGTGGTCGCGGCATTCCCAGTGGAGTTTGGAGCGGAGGAAAGTGTCTGCAGATTGCGGGTCGGGAACGTCGGTGCGCCAATCAAATTTTTCGAATTCGCTTCGACGGCCCCTGCGGACGCTTTCGATGAGATTTTCGTCGGTATGACTGACGAAATATTGGAACGGCGCAGTCTCGCCATATTCTTCGCCCATGAAAAGCATCGGGACAAAAGGAGAAAGCATCAGCAGGCCGGCGGCAAGCTTTAACGATTCGAAGTCGACGAGTTGTGAGAGGCGTTCGCCCTGCGCGCGATTGCCGACTTGATCGTGGTTTTGGATGAAATTTACGAAATTTTTTGGCGTGGAAGCTTCGGAAAAAGAGCCCTGGCGACGGCGGCGGAATTGCGAATACTGGCCGGAGTAGGTATAGCCTTCGCGCAGCGCTTTCGCGAGATGCTCAAGACTGCCGAAATCGCCGTAATAGCCCTGGCGTTCACCGGTGAGCAGCGCGTGAACGGAATGGTGAAAATCGTCATTCCATTGCGAGGCGAATCCGTAGCCGCCTGAATCGCGAGGAAGAATGACGCGCGAATCGTTGCGATCGTTTTCGGCGATGATGTGAATCTTGCGATTCAGATTTTTCGCAAGGTCATCAACGCGTTCGCCCAGCTCTTCCAAAAATCTTTTTGCGGAGACGTCCACGATGGTATGAATGGCGTCGAGGCGCAGAGCGTCGATGTGAAAGGCAGCGAGCCAATGGAGAGCATTCTCGATGAAAAAGCGGCGGACGCCGTCGCTGTGAGCTCCGTCAAAATTAACAGCCTGGCCCCAAGGCGTGTTGTAGGAGTCTGTGAAGTAGGGGCCAAAATCGTTGAGATAATTGCCCTCGGGGCCAAAGTGGTTGTATACGACGTCTAGGGCGACAGCCATTCCCGACTCGTGACACGCATTTACTAGGCGCTTCAGTCCATCCCTGCCTCCGTACGAGTCTTGAACCGCGAATAGATAGACGCCGTCATAGCCCCAGTTACGCTCGCCGGGGAATTGCGCTAGGGGCATGAGTTCGATGGTTGTTATGCCGAGAGACTTAAGAGCGGGCAGGCGGGGAATAATCGCGTCGAATGTTCCTTCAGGAGTGAATGTCCCGACGTGTAGCTCGTAAAGGACGGTTTCGTCAAGACTAATGCCGCGCCAGGAAGAATCTGTCCATTGGAAGGAATCGCTGCAGACCTGCGAGGGGCCGTGCACGTCCTGCGGCTGGGATTTAGAAACGGGGTCGGGGCGTTTGGCGCCATCCGGCAAAATATAGGAGTAAAGCGTGCCCGGTTTGGCGTGCGGAACAGAACAGTGGAAATAAGAGTTCTCCAGCGGCGTCATTTCGAATTTCTCAACGGCAGGTGAGCAGATCCCCAGTGTCACAGAAGGGTGATTTGGGCACCAAACCAGAAATGAGCATGAGCCATCGCTCGTGAGATTCGCGCCGAGACGCAACTCGGAAGAAAGAGTCATATGCATTTCAAAAGTTGCTGCTGATAAGGCCGTAGTGCGGGAATGCCGGGCACAACGAAAAACGGTAACACTTGCGACGCTGCAAAGTTGAAGCCTGCTGCTAGGAACTTCCCCGAGAGCGGCGTTTCGTGCGCACAGCTTTGCGGGCTGCGCGGAGGCGTGATGCGGAACCGCGGCGGCGAGCGACTGTGCGCGCCTGGTGGGAAAGCGCCCTGGTAGACGCGCTTGACCGACGCTCGCGTTTGAGCGCGCGGGACGTGGCCCGAGACCGGCTAGGTGAAGGGCGACGCCTGGAGCGGCCGCGGCGGCTGTCCTGCGCCGCTTTTTTTCGCACTCGGGACGAAGAACGCTTGCCGGGAGGGGGAAGGTTTATTCCGGCCCGACGCGCCTTGGAGAGGCCGATCGCAATAGCCTGCTTCGGGTTGCGCGCGCCGTGTTTCCCTTCTCTAACGTGCTCAATCTCTTCGCGCACGAACTCGCCGGCTTGGGTGGAAGGCGATTTACCCTCTCTAGCATCCTCGTGAGCGCGCTCAACCGCACTTTCTTCAGGCATACGCGCCTCCTTCCCAATAAGATTAAACCACTTAGCGCCGGAAGGGCGATACAGAGAAATGCCTATAAGTGCTGAGCCCGTTGTTTAGAAATGGCGGCTGAATTCAAGACGGTGAAAGGAGCGAACGGCGAGGCCCAGCATCCTCTCCACCTCGCGCTTCTGATATGGATAGCAAAGGAAATCGAAGGCGCCGGCGTTCATAGCGGCGAGGTACTCGCGGTATTCATTGGGGCAGTTTGGAGTGGAGAGGATAATGACGGGAATCTCTGTGTTTTGGCGCTTGGCAAATTTCACGACGTCGCGATAGCTTCCATCCTCAAGTTCGAAACCACAGAGGCAAGCCGCAATCCTATTGAAGGCGAGCAGACGCTTCGCAGAGTCGGCGCCCGTTGCAGATTGGATCCTCGACCAGCGGCCATCAATCGCCTCAGAGAGGTCATTGCGGAGCTGCGGGTCCGCACTGACGATAAGCAGGCTGGCCGCTTCATTCTGATTACGGCGCGTGAATCTGCTGCCAACAATGGCTTCAATGCGGTCAGGAACAGATGCCATCGTGCCCATGGGATTCCTTTCGCTTCGGGTAGGTCATGGGAGAAGAAGAGGGAAGCCGGCCCAGCCCTTCTGGCCTTGATCTCTCAAGGCGCCTCGACTCCCCGTCCTCTTCTTCCAATCGAACGGAATTTTGCATTCCGCATTGGCATCATGCCGGGGTAGTACGATGGTAACAATACCGTCGATGCGTTAGTTGGTGTTGGGAATCTACTGTATGGAGGGAGTCCGGTGTTTCAGCTAACCGCGACGGCTTCATGGTTCGATGATCTGGTTACGGACGGCGTAGCGGACCAACTCGCTCACTGTGTGTAACTGCAGCTTTCGCATGATGTTAGCGCGGTGAGTCTCGGCGGTCTTGACGCTGATGCAGAGAGAGGAGGCCACTTCTTTGCTGCTTTTGCCCTCGGCGAGCAGCTGGACGATTTCGCGCTCGCGGGAGGTGAGGCGGTCGCCCACGAGTTCGAGAGGTTCTGTGTGCCCGCCGATCGCGCTGAAATTGCTGAGAATGACTTCCGTTGCGCGAGGGGTGAAGAAGGGTTTGTGGGTCGCGAGGGTCTCCACGGCAACGATCAGTTCGCGGTCGGAATCGGACTTCACCATGTAGCCGCGGACGCCGGCATCGAGAATCTCGCGGATGAGCTGATCGGAGTAATGGACCGACAAAATGAGAACTTCGGAGGTTGGGGAAGCTTTGCGAATGCGGCGGGCGGCCTCTACGCCGTTGAGCTCCGGCATACTGATGTCCATGATAACGACGTCCGGCTTCAGTTCTTCGGCTTTAGCGACGGCTTCGCGGCCGGTGTGCGCTTCGCCGCAGACTTCCCAACCTGGATGCGCCTGCAACAGCGATTTGACGCCACGGCGCATAAGGTCGTGGTCATCGGCAATCAGGATGCGCAGAGTTTTCATTGCTGTGTCCGAAGTCATGGGTCCAACACCTCTCCGAGCAAGTGGGCACCTCGAAAACGAGGCGATTATCTCAAGTGAACGGAGTCTCGCAGAACAAGCGCCAGGAGAAATAGAAACGGGTTGCGAGCGGTTCTCTCGTGCTTCATACAGCTACCACTGCGGCTCAGGATAACACCACACGAACAAAATGCAAACCCGGTGAAACCATTAGAAGCGAATACTCGGGCCAAAGCTGACGACGAGATTGTTGTGCGCGCCGTTCAGGAAATAGATTTCGTCGCCCACATCCAGACGCAAGCCGATCGGGCCGAGAAAGCCTTCGAGCCCGCCGCCGGGATAAAGAACGCCTCTGACGTTGTTATCACGCAGACCGGCGACGCTACTCTTCAAACCTGAAAAGATTGACGAGGTCGGGTCGAACCTGAAGTTGATGATTCCGCCCTTTACGGTAAAGAACAAATGAGCGGGACCGGACGTCTGAAATTTTGGGCCGATGAGACCGTGGAGAACGCGGAGATTCGAACGCGTCGTTGAAACTGTGCCGCTGATATCGGTGAAACGTTCGGTGAATACACGGTTGAAGTCGTAAGAAGCTTCGGCCTCAATTTGCACGTTCTTCGTGAAATTGACTCCGAGGCGCGCCCCGGCGCCGAGAAAATTCGCGTCGGTAGGGCTGAAGCGGAAATAGTGCGCAAACACGCCGATTTCGACGTGATTCAAATTCGCTTCCTGAGCGCGGGAGAAAGGCGCTGCAAACAGAAAGAGAATGGCGATGGGTAAGATTCGCTTCATGGAATGGTCCTCCTTACGATTGCACCGGGAAAATGACTTTTGACGCTGGGACGCGCGAAACCGCCTGTGCTACAGGATGGCGGGCTTAGGGCGCCGCGGCGCGGCGGTTTTGCAAAACGAAAAGAGGGAATCCAATCCGCGCCGCTGGACTTGAACGATCGGTTTGACAGGCGCTTCAAGTTGCGGATTTTCGCCGCACTCGTGATAACGACAAGCCACGAAGCAGCACTGCGTGCGATTGCGATGAACCTGCTTCTGTTCTGGAGCGAGACGCGTTTGATTCACAGCTACCTTCCGTTTTGCTGTTTCTAGTTCAATCTTTCGGCTAAGCACTCTCGAAGCTGCTGGCGCGCGCGCAAGAAACGCGTCTTCACAGCAGATTCGGAGAGATTCAGAATCTTAGCTGCTTCTTTGGTCTGGCGCTCCTGAAGTCCTAAGAGCCAGACGACGACGCGAGACGAGCTGCGAAGGCCTTCAACGGCTTCCCTAAGGACGCGGCGCTTCTCATTCTTGGAATAGAGAGCTTCGGGATGAGAGGATTCGCCGGCGCAGAGCATTTCGAGCGGGCTGATGCCGCGGCCCGGAGCTACGTCATAAGAAAGATAGAAATCCTCGGAGCGGCGCTTGCGAACTTTCATACGCGCTTCATTGATGGCAATGCGAATCAGCCAGCTGGAGAATCGTGCATCGCCGTGGAACTGATCGATGTGCGCATAGGCTTTGAGCAATGTCTGTTGCGCGGCGTCCTCGGCGTCCTCGCGGTTGCCGGTGATTTTCAAGGCGACGTGAAATGTCTTACGAATGTAGGGGCTGACCAGTTGGGAAAAAGCAGCGTTATCGCCGGCACGGGCCTGGGAAACCAACAATGACTCCTCGGCCGGCAAATGAAACTGGCCGTTACCCGCTCCTTTGATCGCCACAGCATCTTTGTCTTTCTTCTCGGTTCTCTCGTTTTGTACAGGCACTATCGTCTCCTTGAACGCGCATTTAGGTACCGTCAGTTCGAACTCCCTACAGGCCGAGAGGGCCCATTCAACGTAAGCGAAGCAAAAGAAATGAGCTATCCGAGGCATGCTGTAGCTTTGGGAGGGTGTTGCTGTACCGGAACTCGCGTGCAGCCCACATAGCGTGTCGTGTAAACACCTGCTCGCCGTCGGGCCAGAGGATGCCGGCATACGTGGAAATGCGGATTGCTGACAGATAAGATGGCTTTTAACTTGTTTGTAGCCGCAGCTGAAAGCCGGTCCTTTGGGCCTCGCTCTCGACGGGGCCGAATCGTCTAAAACGAGTGGATTGCGAAGTGAAGGAGGAAAAGTGATGAGGTTAATTCTTCGATTGTCTATGGCAGGCGCGCTGGTTTGCGCCATGACCATGGTTACTTTGGCGGATACGAAAACGACCGAAGAAAATCGCCTGCGAAACTCTGCTCAAGTGCTTACTGAGATCATGAACACGCCCGAGAACATTCCTACGAATTTGCTGAACAAGGCGAGATGTGTGGTGGTCATCCCTTCGGTATTGAAAGCAGCATTTGGTGTTGGAGGAAGCTACGGACGAGGCGCAATGGTGTGCCGCACGGGACAGAATTTTGACGGTCCGTGGGGCGCGCCCTCGATGATGGTTCTGGAAGCGGGCAGCTTTGGTTTTCAGATTGGCGGACAGGCCACCGATTTTGTCCTGCTGATCATGAATAACCGTGGAGCCGACAGCCTGCTGCACAGCAAAGTGAAGCTGGGCGCCGGTATTTCGGTTGCTGCAGGGCCGGTTGGCCGGTCCGCCGAAGCATCCACAGACGCTTCCATGCGAGCGGAAGTGCTTAGCTACTCGCGTTCACGCGGCGCATTTGCGGGCGTGTCGCTGAGCGGCGCAACGTTGCATCCGGACAATGAAGGAAACGAGGCGCTTTACGGGCATAAGGTGAGCGCGGAAGACGTTGTCTTCAACAAAGACGTGCAGACACCGGAAGCCGGGCAGCGCATCGATTCCATACTACAAAAGGCGTCGCCGCACGAAACAGCGGAAGCGCGCTAACTGAGAACAGCTTTGCAGTAAAAATTCGGCCGGAGTAAACTGAGCCAGCCGGTCTGATTTTCGCGGCTGGCCAGTTACTCTGGATTTTGCCAGAACAGGAAGAGGTTGTTGCTCCTTACTGCATGAAGCAAGCCCAGAAGCCATTCCACTTTGTCGACGCCTTTTACCTTGTCGTGATAGGGTTGCAATCCGCACATACGCTGCGGGAGTTCGCGAAGCAACTGAACGACGTTTCCCCGTACTGCATTTTCTGCCACACGTATCACGCGCTGGCCACACACCATTACACGTCGTATTCCAGCGATTTCGCTCAATGGGCCATGGCCGGTTGCAACGAAGGCGAATTAGCCGAGCAGCTGGGAGCAATCGACGTCAGGCAATTCGTGGAACTGGAGGATCTTCGCGGGGCGCTGGTGCGCGAGGTAAATGAGTACTTAGCGATTCGACCCGTGGCCGCGGACCGGCCTGCCTTTGAGCCTTTCTATTTCGCTGAAACGCGCGAAGTAGTGCTGCCGATTAACCGCCAGGCATCCAATTTAGCGGAATTAGCCGAAGGGATGCGCGAGATGAGCCTGCATTCCCTGCACTACCATTTTGTGAATTCGAGACTGCGCTTGCACCTGCGGACGAATGACTTTTCGAACTGGATTGAGAATGAGCTTGGTTTTCCGGAGCTGGCGCTGCAAATCAAGCGCGTGGACTTCTATACAAACACGCTTCCTGAAGTGCGCGCTGAAATTTTAGATTGCATCACTCCCTGGATCGGACGATGAGCGCGCACCCCATCCCCGCACAGTCGTCGGTTCCTCCTCTGAACGACTATGCCTCTATCGTGGGAAAACCTCAGATTGATGAGCTGTGGATGCTTGCCGGGGCGCTCGCAAATTGCTCGGCGAAAATGGTCAACTCGACGGCTGTCGGAGGAGGCGTCGCGGAGATTTTGAACCGCGTGGTGCCGCTCTTCAAAGAAGTTGGGCTGGCGATGCAGTGGGACGTAATCACCGGCGGCGAGGCGTTTTTCTCGGTCACCAAGTCTTTTCACAACGCGCTTCATGGCATGGCGTATGAGGACAGGCCGGAATGGTTCGACGTTTTCCTGGCCACGAATGAAGAGAACCGGCGGCGAATGAAGTTCGACGAAGATTTCGTCGTCATCCATGACCCGCAGCCGCTGCCGCTGGTTGCGGCGCGAGAAGGAAAGCAGAATCACTGGGTCTGGCGATGCCATATTGATTTGTCGCGTCCCAATGAGCGGGTTTGGAACTTCCTGCAGCCGTTTGTGGAGAAGTACGATGCGACGCTGGTATCGTCGACCGCGTTCACGCACCCATTATCTATTCCGCAATTCTTGATTGCGCCGACGATTGATCCTCTGGCTGACAAAAATCGAGATTTGGAGCCTGAGTATGTCCAATCGGTGCTGGATCGATTTGGTATCGACCGCAAGCGGCCGATCATCACCCAGGTTTCGCGTTTCGACCGGCTGAAGGATCCGCTCGGTGTAATTCAGGCCTACAAACTGGTGAAGAGGTACAGAGACTGCCAGTTGGTGCTCGCCGGAGGGGGTGCGACGGATGATCCGGAAGGATCAGTTGTGTTTGCTGAGGTTCAGGAAGCGGCGAAAGGCGACAAAGACATTTTTCTGCTGAATCTACCGCCGTGGAGCTATCTGGAAATTAATGCGCTGCAGCGAGCATCGACCATCGTGGTGCAAAAGTCGCTGCGCGAAGGGTTCGGCCTTACGGTTACTGAAGCTCTTTGGAAGCGACGACCGGTGGTGGCATCGGGCGTCGGCGGAATTCTGCGGCAGGTGCTGCATAAAGTAACGGGCATGCTGGTGCATTCGGTGGAAGGATGCGCGTACCAGATACGCTACCTGCTATCAAACCCCGCGTTTGCGAAGAGGCTTGGAGAAGCGGGGCACGATCACGTGAAAGAAAATTTCCTCATTACCCACACGCTGCGAAATTATCTGGTGCTTTTCTTGCTGCTGAAACGCGGCGTGAATCCCTCCTAAACGCGCGACAAATGCTTCTTTTTTCGGGATGGTAGCAACAATTCAAATAGGAGGAGTACATCTGCGCTTGTCCGATAGGGGATTTGATGTATTGAGAGAATCTCGCAATCGCATGATCATTTATATAGCAGGCCATGAGTTTTCCTTTTATGCCGATGATCAAGCGCCAAAGCCGCGAGAAAAAAAATGCCGCTCTATCTGGGGCGGAGAATGGCAAAGCTCTAGGGCATCTGCGATGGGCGATTGCTGAAGGATACGTCCCGAAAGAAAGCACCGGGCCTGCGCCGGAGATGTTGAGCCATGAGACGGCATGCATCCTGAATGCGAATGACCGCGAAGCGCATCTGCGCATTACCATTTACTTCAGCGACCGAGATCCAGTTGGGCCATATCTGCTGACAGTCGGGCCGCGAAGGACAAAGCACGTTCGCTTTAATGATTTGAATGATCCCGCCCCTGTTCCCCGCGGAAAAGACTATTCGAGCGTGATTGAATCCGATGTGCCGATTGTGGTGCAGCATACGCGACTGGATTCGCGGCAGGCGGCCAATGCCCTGCTCAGCACGATTGCCTTTGGCGATGATTAGGAATTCGGCTGAGAGCGCGCACGAAAGCTGGACAAAAAGCACCCATCCACAGAAGCCGCGTTGCCCGCGCAAAAACGCGAATGCATACCTGCATGAGGTGGAATAGCAAAGTGCCTCCCGCACCCACACGCCGGCGCACCGAAAATCCCATCGAGAAGGTCGAAGTTTCGGCGTACAAGGTTCCCACGGACGCTCCGGAATCTGACGGCACCTACCAGTGGGATTCGACGACTTTGGTGCTGGCAGAAATTACGTCAGCCGGCGCAACGGGACTAGGCTACACGTATGCGGACAGCGCAGCTGCGATTTTGATTCGCGACAAGCTCGCCGATGAGATCAAGGACAAGGATGCGCTGGATGTGCAGAGCTGCTGGAACGCGATAGTGCGAGCGATCCGGAATTTGGGGCGGCCGGGAATTGCATCTATGGCGATTTCAGCGGTGGACATCGCGCTCTGGGATTTGAAGGCAAAGATTCTTCGCGTCCCCCTAATTTCTCTGCTGGGGAAAGCGCGCGGCAGCGTTCCCGCGTATGGCAGTGGCGGATTCACGTCATATTCGCTCAAACAAATTGCGGAGCAGATGGGAAGTTGGGCGGCGAGCGGGATGCGTTTTGTGAAAATGAAAGTGGGCCGCGAGCCGGAACGAGATTTGGAACGAGTGAAAGTGGCACGGAAAGCGATCGGGGAAAAAACAGATCTGTTCGTGGACGCCAATGGCGCTTATGGAAGAAAGCAAGCGCTGCAATTTGCGCGGCAGTTCGCGGATTTAGGAGTGACCTGGTACGAAGAACCGGTCTCCTCGGACGATCTGGAAGGCTTGCGATTCATCCGCGAGCACGCACCGGCAAACATGGAAGTCGCGGCGGGAGAATACGGCTACAGCACGAAGTATTTTCGAGACATGATTGCGGCGGAAGCAGTTGATGTGCTCCAGGCCGATGTGACACGCTGCGCCGGAATTACAGGGCTGATTCAGGCAATGTCGCTGTGCAAGGCGTTTTCGATTCCCTTCTCCGCTCATACTACGCCGACTGTCCACGCAAATGTTTGCTGCTCGGCGCTCGCGGATGTGCGGCATATCGAGTACTTCCACGATCACGAGCGAATCGAACACATGCTGTTCGAAGGCGCGAGCACGCCAGGGAACGGTGAACTCTTCCCGAATGAAAGCCAGCCAGGATTAGGAATTGTATTTAAGCGCGCGGACGCGAAGCGGTATGCGATTTCGCTCAGCTAGCCCGGTCTTAGAGAATCTTGAAGCGATTGCCCCGGCCGATGATCGAGGAAGAATTTGACGCGCAAAATCGAATCCGAGGGAGCGAACGCGCAGCACCGGGCCGGAAAAAAAAGCGACCCGACGAAGTATGAGTATGGCGGCTCGCTGATTTCGCTCCAACCCCACAATGATTCCTGGTTCGTCGCGCAAGGCCGCACCGTTCTGCGGACGGGAAGGAACGGATTCATTCCTGACGGTTCGCCGTATGGGCTCTTCGTATGCGAAACACGGTTGCTCTCGAGATACGAAATGCAAATTGACGGCAAGGAGATGCTTCCCGTTGCGCTGTCAAACGTGAACCAGCACAGCTGGGTGGGATATTACGTGATGCTGCCGCCGGGAGCGGACGCGGGACCGCCGGACAAGGGCAGCGGAGATGTGCAGGCATATTCGGAGAACACGCTGGAAGTGCGCATCACGCGGACCGCGGCTGATGGGATTCATGAGGACCTTGATATCGTGAACTACTCGCTCGAGCGCACTTCGTTCGAACTCCAGCTCTCTTTTGACGCGGACTTCGCTTCTGTCACGGAGGCGGATTCGAAACGTCGCCGGATAAGCCGGCCGAAGAAAGTGCAGTGGAGCAACGACCCGCTGCAAAAACCGCAGCTCATTTTCCACTGCAAGGAATCTCACAAATACAAGAATCAGGGCGAAAAAGGCGAAGCGGCAATCGATCGTGGATTGAAAATCATTCTCACGGCCAAAGACTGCACGCCGCGATATCGCAAAGAAAGAATTTCGATTCCCATCAAACTGAATCCAGGGGGAAGATGGCACGCTTGCCTGGACTTCGTGCCGTGGACTGAGCAATGGAAGTTTTCGCATGAGTGTTTGTGCTACTCCTTCCACGACGAAAAGAGCCGGTTCACGCGGCTGCGCGATCAGTCATTGGAAAAAGCGACGTATTTCGCGTCTCCTGCCGAGCACCATTTGCGGAGCGTGGTAACGAATTGCATCCGGCAGGCCACGCGCGACCTCGTTGCGCTGCGCCTGTACGACCTCGATACAAAAGAGGGCGGGTGGACCTGCGCGGCTGGATTGCCACTCTACATTGCGCTTTACGGGCGGGACACTCTGAGCGTCGCCTGGCAATCGGGGATTTTGAGCACCGCGGTGCTGCGCGGGACGTTGCCGCGGCTGGCGGAATGGCAAGGAACGGAAGTAAATGACTGGCGCGACGAGCAACCCGGGCGAATGATTCACGAGATGCATACCGATCCGTTGTCGGTGCTCAACTACATTCCTCGCTCACGTTATTACGGCGCCACCACGACTTCGGTTTTTTATCCAGTCGCCGTTGCGCTTCTGTGGCATTGGACCGGAGATAAACAAATTGTTGCGCCCTATATCGAGCCATCGCTGGCCGCGTTCCAGTGGCTGGAGAAGTACGGAGACTCGAATGGCGACGGATTTTACGATTACAAAACGCGCTCAAAGATGGGCGTGCGGAATCAGGGATGGAAAGATTCGAGCGACGCCATCGTTTATCCAGATGGCAAGCAGGTTTCTCCGGCGATTGCCACGTGCGAAGAACAAGCGTTTGTGTATTTCGCGAAGACTTTCTTTTCTGAGGTGCTGTGGTGGTTCGACCGAAAAGATGAGTCCAAGAAACTGTACAAACAGGCGAAGGAGCTGAAGAAGCGCTTCAACGAGCGATTTTGGATGGAGAAAGAGAATTATTTCGCGATGGGGCTCGATGCAAAATCGCGGCCGATTCGCACGATAGGTTCGGATCCCGGACATTGCATCGGCGCAGGAATTGTCGATGACTCGCTGGTGAAACGAACGGCCGACCGCATGTTTGGCCCTGACCTGTTCACCGGGTGGGGCTTTCGCACGCTATCTTCGGAAAATCCGGCATACGATCCGTTCAGTTACCATCGCGGTTCAGTGTGGCCTGTCGAACACGGCCCGTTCACCTTGGGCTTCGCGCGCTACGGCCTCTATGACCACGTGGAACGCATCGGGCGCGCGGTTTTCGATGCGGCGTCCCTCTTTCAGTTCAACCGGCTGCCTGAACTTTTCAGCGGCCATTCGCGCGACGAGCAACACCCCTTTCCTGCGATTTATCCCAACGCGAATTCGCCGCAGGCGTGGTCGGCCTCAACGGTATTTTCGCTGCTGCAAAGCATGATCGGCGTCTATCCGTACGCGCCGCTCAAAATGCTTTTCGTTGATCCCCGGCTGCCGGAATGGCTGCCGGAACTCACTTTGGAAAATTTGCAAGTTGGCGAGGCGGCGTTAAAGATCCACTTTTACCGCAAGGAAAACGGAACGAGCGACTATGAGATTCAAGATCAGCGCGGGACAGTTCATGTGGTAAGGCAGCCGAGCCCGTGGTCGCTGACTGCGCATTTTGCGGAGAGAATGAAAGACATTCTGACCAGCTTTTTACCGGGGAAATGAAATGAATGCCAAAGCGACGCAAGAAAATAATAACGGGGCCAAAAAACGATCCGAAGAAAACGTGGTAATCACCGGCGCATCGGCGGGAGTAGGCCGCGCGACAGCTCACGCATTTGCGAAGCGTGGCGCAAATGTCGGATTGATCGCGCGCGGGACCGGAGGTCTCGACGCTGCGTGCAAGGAAGTCGAATCGCTCGGAGGACACGCGTTCGCTATTCCTGCCGATGTGGCAGATGCCAAGCAGGTTGAAAACGCCGCAGCTCAATTGGAAGCAAAGTTTGGGCCTATCGATATTTGGGTGAACGACGCGATGACTACCGTGTTTTCTCCTTTTCGGGAAATCACTGCGGAAGAGTTCAAGCGCGCGACAGAAGTGACTTACCTCGGAACGGTGTACGGCACGATGTCTGCGCTGCGCAGAATGATTCCGCGCAATCGCGGCGTTATCGTGCAAGTCGGCTCAGCGCTGGCGTACCGCGCGATTCCGTTGCAAGCGCCATACTGCGGCGCGAAACATGCGATTCGAGGCTTCACAGATTCGGTGCGTTCAGAACTGATCCATGACGGCAGCAACATTCACATCACCATGGTTCAGCTGCCCGCGTTGAACACGCCGCAGTTCAACTGGTGCCGCACGCGTTTGCCGAGGCATCCGCAGCCGGTCCCTCCAATTTTTCAGCCGGAGGTTGCGGCAGAAGCAATCGTGTGGGCGGCGCATCACCGGCGACGCGAGGTGAATGTGGGCGCTTCGACGGATAAAGCGATCTGGGCAAACAAATTTGCGCCGGGCACTCTCGATTGGTATTTGGCTCGCAATGGATATGACGCGCAGCAAACCTCAGACCCGGTGGATCCGAATCGCCCCGACAATTTGTTCGAGCCTTTGCCAGGAGATCCGGGCACTCACGGAATCTTCGATGCGGAAGCAAGCGGCCGTTCCGTACAGGCTTGGGGAACGATGCATCGCGGATGGGTTGGAATGGCGACGGGTCTGCTGGCAAGCGCGGCTGTGGCTATGATTCTAGCGCGAAGAATGTAGGAACAACCTTACAGCATGTGTTTTCCAGCTCAGTAAGGTCATGGCCGGATTTGCTTGTTAACACGCGGAGTGGAAACTGGAATAGGAGTCAACAAATGGAGGTGTTCCATGGCAGGACAATCGAATCAACATAAGTGCCCGGAGTGCGGGAGAACATTCGAGTCAGCGAACGAATTGAGAGAACACGAAAAGAGTTGTCCAAGCGGGCGTTCGCCGGAGCGCAGATAGATAAGCCGCAGTTGAGTTTCCAATTTTCGGCAACAAAAAAGCGGGGCTTTGCGGAGCCCCGCTTCTTTTTTGTTTCTGGCGACTGCGCGATGGAAATTTGAAGGCGGCGTCAAATTATTCGTTGGCATGCGCCGAGCGGCGAAGAAACATAGGGCGGAACGAACCGTCATAAAGGTAGAAACGGCTATCGCAATTCAAGCAGCGATACGGGCGAATCATGGAGAAGCGCATCACCCATCTTTCAACAAATCCCACGCGGTGGGATCGGCGCATGGATTTACCATCGCACACCGGACAAGCCCGAGTCATCAGTCTGTTCGTTATGTTCATCGCGTCTCCCATGCACCGTCAGGCGTACGCCGTGCGGTATTGAGCCGGGCGCTGCGTGTAGCCGATTTCCGTGCAACGATGCAATTCGGTCGCGGCTTTTCGTCCGAACGAAAAATCATGAGCGCCAGTTTCAACGAGTGTTTGCTTGATATTTTCGGCCGCAGCGAGGTCGTCGCATCGAACGAGCACAAGCACACCGCCATTGTGAATTCGGTCCGCCAGCCGCTCGGAATCGTAAACGGGAATGCCTAGACTCAGGAGTGTTCTGGTGAGTGAACCGGAGGACACGCCACGATGCGCCGGATCGAGGTCGTCACTATGGTTTAGATGGGCGCCATCGTTTGCGATTGGTGCAGCGGAAATGATAGAACCGTTTTGCAGCAAAACGGAAATGTCGGTCGGGCGTATAGCGGCAGTCTTGAGAGCTTGAGCGCATTCGCGAACGCCCGCGAAGTTGAGATATAAACCGCAAACTGTGAGGTTTCCGCCGGTCACTTTATTCGCCCCTAAGAATCAGCTGAGAGCACGGACGTAAAGAAAAATACGAGCAAACGCTGCATCCGGCAATACAGCATATTCTGGACGAACCAAGGCGACCGGACGGTATCCAACCCTAAGCCACTGTCCCTAGCGACTTCCGCCGGCTCGCGCTGCCCGTCCTGAGCGGTGTTCGCTCCCATCGCCGCGCAGGGCCATAGGATTGATTCGCTCGGAGAGTTCGGTCAGTTTGCGGTCCGTCTCCTTTTCTTCGTTAAGCGTCTGCTCGAGCAGGGATGCGGCTTCGCTTTCGCCCATTAAGTTCGCGAAATCGCGGACCGTTCCGTAGGCGGCGATCTCGTAATGCTCGACTCTTTGAGCTGCGGAAATAATGCCGGCGTCTTTCACCTTGCCCTCAAAATCTTCTTTGAGCATTTGCGAGCCTTCAGAGACGAGGCCGGCCATGCCCTTGCATTTCTTGCCTTTTGCCGTTTCGCCCATGCTTTCGAAGATCTGTTCCAAACGGCGAGCATGCGCTTTGGTTTGTTCGAGATGCTCTTCAAATCCCTGGCGCAGTTCATCGGAAGTTGCGGCTTTGGCCATCTTTGGCAGGGCTTTTATGAGCTGCTGCTCGGCGTCAAACAGGTCATGCAACTCGTCCAAATATAGTTCTTTTAGGTTATTTTCCTTCATTTGCGGCCTCCCGGTCAGTTTCGAAAAGCGTAAACTGCTTCCCCGGCAGCAGCAATAATCGGAAAACTGTAGAGCATTCTGTGAATTGCGGTAGCTCAAGAGCCGAACGCGCTCGCGTGACGGCGCCACCGAGCGTTCCATCTAAATGAAATGGAAGACCACTTCACTGAGATGGGATGACGATTAGATGGACTCCCGCCCCTCGGATAATTTCCTCCACATCCCGTGGATCATCACCGCAGTTATAACTGTTGCTGCGCTGTACTACAGCCGCGAAGTGATGGTGCCGATTGTTGTGGCCATCCTGCTTACAGTGTTGCTGTCACCGGTCGCGTCGCGACTGGAGAGACATCATCTTGGCAAGAGTGGATCGGCGCTAGTTGTGTGGTTTGCCGCGGTGATCATCATCGCTTTCGTGGGATGGCTCGTAATGAATCAGGGAGTGCACATGGCGTCGCGGCTGCCTGATTACAGCGAGACCATTTCGAAAAAAATCGAATCCATTCGAGGCGCAAAGAATTCGGCGATTGGCCGGGCCGCCGATTCGATTCGTCAAGTGCTGCAAGAGTTCTCGAGCGCCATCGAAACGACGGAAAAGCCTCAGCAGAATCAAGGTCTGGGCCATAACGGGGGCGGAACGTCCACAAATGCAAGACAAGCGAAACCGGTTCCCGTGGAAATTGTGGGCAGCTCGAACAACCTGAATTTTCAATCTATCAAATCAATGATCGGCCCGGTGGTGACGCCGCTGCTGAAAATCGCCATCGTTTTTGTTGTGACGGCATTCATGCTTTTTCGGCGAAGGGATATTCAAGATCGTCTTTTCGCGCTTGCAGGGCTCAGCCGAATTCACCTGACCAAACAGGCTTTCACTGACGCCACGAATCGCATGGTTCGATACTTGTGGATGCTGTCGTCGGTGAATTTCAGCTTTGGCGCACTTTTCGGCACGGCTCTGTATTTTCTCGGACTGCCTGACGCTCTCCTGTGGGGAGTCTTGGCAGGGCTTCTACGATTCGTTCCGTATATCGGAAGCGCGATTGGCGCGGCGATGCCAATTCTTTTTTCGTTCGCGGTTTTTGAAGGGTGGACAAAACCTCTAATCGCACTGGGCGTCTATCTGTTTCTGGAGGGCGTCCTCGGCTATGCCGTTGAGCCGTTGCTCTATTCGCGGAATACGGGCATTTCAGCGTTAGCAATTCTGGTCGCGGCGATTTTCTGGGCGGCGCTGTGGGGACCAATCGGATTGCTGCTGTCGACGCCCTTGACGGTTTGCATTGTTGCTATGGGACGGTACGTTCCGCAACTGGAATTTTTGAACGTGCTTTTCGGCGATAAGAAAAATGCCGCGAGCGACGTGCAACTTTATCAGACGCTTTCCGCGGGCGACCTCCAGAGCTCCCAGGAACTCGTGGATGAATACCTCAAGGAACGCCCCATCCGCGAGCTTTACGACTCAGTGCTTATGCCGGTGCTGGTGCTTGCCGAAAGAGACCGGGCCGACGGGTGGTTCGAAGGACAACGGCGCTCGCGCTTGTTTCGCGAAATGAGGACTATCGTTGAGGATTTGAGCATTCGCTATCCAAAAAACAAAACAAATGAAGCGAGCCCAACCGAAATTAGCTCCGACGATCAGATCCTGCCTTACCGGCATCCTGGGGCGCCGCCGGTGATTGTGTCATGCATTCCGGTGAGGGATGAGGGAGACGAAATCGCCTGCGTAATGCTCGCGCATCTGCTCAAGCTCGCCGGGTATATCGCCCGTGAAGTCGCGCTGGGAACCCAACGCGAAATGCTGGACGAAGTTGCAGAGCACGAAGGGCAGGTGATTTACATTTCCGCGCTGCCGCCGTTCGCGGTTTCCTCGATTCGCCGCTTGTACAAGCGGATCCGCGCGCGTTTTCCAAAATTCCATGTGGCTGTGTGCTTGTGGCAATTTGCCGGCGCGGCCGATTCCATGAGGGCGCTTTTGGACCTCGCCGAGTCCGACCTGATTCTCAACAGCCTGGGCGAATCGGTGGTGCAGATTCAGCAGTTTGCGGAGCTGCAGCCCCAGAGCGCCCGGGGGAAGTAGCTGTTACTGTGCGCGTGGTGGCTGATGGCTCCGCCTCTAACGTCTTCATCATTGAGGAACGAGCTCACGATTCAGAGCCCAAAATCGACACTTGTGATCCGTTTTCGTCGAAAATGGTGGGGCTGGGGAGAGTCGAACTCCCGACACGCAGTTTAGGAAACTGCTGCTCTATCCATCTGAGCTACAGCCCCTCGATGGGGTTAATGGCTATAGGTTAGCATAATGATCGGAATGGCTGGTTCGCGCTGTGCTGTGCCATTGCGACCTGCTGGATTTCGCTGGAACACAACCAGCTCGTCGCGAACTTGAGCAGCGTGGCTTCGGCTGTTAGCATAATTGTTGGCGTCCCGAAGGAAGGGCCTGCCAACTGCGAGCCGTGACCGCCCGAAAAACAATGCGCCGACGACTGCTGAGCGCCCACCGCGCTTTGCGAAGCTGGAAGATGATCGCCAAGGCGCTGGTGTCCACCAAACATCCTTTGCTTGCGCATGTCATTCCGATGCGCCGCTGCAATCTCTCGTGCACCTATTGCAACGAATTCGACGATTTCTCGAAGCCTGTTCCGTTCGACGAAATGCAGAAGCGGATTGACCGCCTGGGATCGTTCGGCACCTCGGTTGTGACCATCAGCGGAGGCGAGCCTCTGCTGCATCCCGAGCTGGACGAGATTATCCGGCGGATCCGGCATAACGGGATGATCGCGGGAATCATCACCAACGGCTACTTGCTCACGAAGGACCGCATTGAGCGGTTCAACCGCGCGGGACTGGAATTTTTGCAGATCAGCATTGATAACGTGAAGCCTGATGACGTATCGAAGAAAAGTCTCAAGGTGCTCGACCAGAAGCTGAAGCTGCTGGCTGAGCACGCCGATTTTCATGTGAATATCAATTCCGTGCTGGGCAGCGGCATTGCAAATCCGGATGATGCGCGCGTGGTCGCGCGCCGCGCGGTTGAACTGGGATTCAGTTCAACGGTGGGGATCATTCACGATGGGAGCGGGCAGTTGAAGCCGCTCGATTCACACGAGCGCGAGGTGTTCGAAGAAGTCATGCGCATGGGGAAACGCTCTTTTTCGCGGGTGAACGCGTTTCAGCATAACATCGCCGCGGGAAAGGAAAATGACTGGCGCTGCCGCGCGGGCGCGCGCTATCTGTACATTTGCGAGAACGGGCTGGTGCATTACTGTTCCCAGCAGCGCGGATATCCGGGAATTCCGTTGAGCGAGTATTCCGCGGAGCGGCGGCGGCAGGAGTATTACACGCAGAAGTCCTGCGCGCCGCGGTGCACAGTGTCGTGCGTTCATCAGGTGGCGGTGCTGGATAACTGGCGCGGGCCGCAGAGAAGTTTGCCGGCCGGGGAACAGACGCTCGTCAATATCGCGGGTGGCGACGCACGGCGATAGTCCTCTCTTATTCCTCTGGTGCTTTTTCATAGCCCTTCACCTAACTTTTCTATTGCGCGAACCCTGAGCTTGGAGTACAAGCCAAGCATAATTCCTTGGGATTCATGGCGTTGCTTTGGCTGGCGTGTTCGTGCCGGAATGGGCGTTTTGAATTCCAAAGGACCTGCCGAAGGGGTGAGGCGATGCCACAATTCAGAAGATTGCTTCGAATTGCGATTGCACTTGGGTGCGCGGCATTTTTGGGCGCAGTGGCGCTGGCGCAGATTAACACTGTGCAGATTTCGGGCACAGTTTCTGACCAGCAGGGACTGGGCGTCCCGAAGGCCCAAGTGACCGTTACGAACGCCGCTACGGGAGCGACGAGGAGCGCGACGAGCGACTCGTCGGGACGGTACGAGATCGTTGGATTGCCCCCGGGCACATATTCGCTGACAGTCGAAGCCCAGGGATTCGCGAAGCTGGTCAATCCGGCGATTACTCTCACTATTGGCGCGCCGGCGGTGTTCAATCCTCGATTGAGCGTGCAGGGCGGGAATCAGACGGTGACCGTCTCGGGGCAAGCGGCTCTGGTGGAAACACAGCGGAGCGACGTCTCGCAGAGCATCACACAAGCGCAGATTCAAAACCTACCGATCAATGGAAGGCAATACATTCAATTTACGCTGCTAAATTCGCAGGCGAACCGCGACAGCGCGCCTTCGATTGGCGCGGCTCCGACGAGCGGGCTGAATTTCGGCGGGCAGCGCGCGCGGTCGAACGAAGTGTCGGTGGACGGCGCGGATGCTGTAGATGCGTCGGTGAACGGCGTGCGCTCGACGGTTTCGCAGGAAGCGGTGCAGGAATTCCAAATTCTGACGAGCAACTACATGCCGGAGTTTGGGCGCGCGACCGGAGCGGTGATCAATATCGTTACGAAGTCGGGCGCGAATGAGATGCATGGCGACGCCTTTGGTTATTTGCGGCAAAGCGCGTTGCAGGCGCGGAATCCGTTTTCTGTGCAAGTCGATCCGCAGACGGGCGCGGTGCGCGGAGTGAAGCAGTCGTTCACCCGCGTGCAGGCCGGCATGACGCTCGGCGGGCCGATTCAGAAGGACAAGACGTTCTATTTCTTCAGCTATGAAACGACGCGGCGGCAGGAAACGGGATTTGCGGATATCGGCGCGAGCGCCGGCGGATGCCCGACCGGCAGCAATGCCACGCTATTTGGGCTGTGCTCTGAGTTGTATCCGTTCTTTCCAGTTCCTTTGTCCATGACGCCTCCACAGACCACTTTTGTGCAGAATTTGCTCGCCAGCGGCGTTCCGGCGCTGCAAAGTTTTGCGGGACAATATGGAGTGCTCGCCGGGTCGGCTTCGAGCGTGGCGGTGAATGGCTTCGACTTTGGTGCAATCGATCAGTCGAAGGGCGTGGTGCCGTGTTCCGCCGGACCTCCGTTCCCGTGTTTCCCGCTGCCGGTGCTGGACGATAGCGGAAACGCGTTTTCGCCCGCGCTGCCGGCGTCGTTCACGCCGCTGACGGCTGAAATTGGGAATTATCCGATCAAAGAAGGGACAAGCCTGTGGTCGCTGCGGCTTGACCATATTTGGAATCCACAAAACAGCACATTTGTGCGCGCGAGCGTTTCTCCCTCGTTGGTCACAGGCATTCAGGTGAACGCGCAAAATCAGAACTTCGGCGAAAATGCCGGCTCGCGGACTTCGTTGCAGCAAACGCGCGATTTGGCCATCGTCGCCCAGCAAAGCACCAGCTTCCGGGACAATCTGTTTAATGAGTTCCGCTACCAATTCGCGCGGCGCGGCTTGCACTATGGATTTTCGCAATTGCCCGGCGGAGGGAACGTCGCGGTGAATATTACGGGATTCGCGTTCTTTGGGCGCGAGCCATTCTCCACTGTGGATCGCATCGAGAAAAGAAACCAGTTCACAGATGCTCTTACGTGGGTCAAAGGCAATCACACATTCAAATTTGGCGAAGACACGAATTACATTCAGCTGGGCGGCTCGCAGGCGGAAATTTTTGAACTGAACTTTGGCGGGATTTTTGATTTTGGCTCGCTGAGCCCGTCGGAACTGAACCTGCCTTCGAGCGTTGGGGGCGCAACTGTTCCAAGCCTGACGGCACTGCAAGCATACGGTCTCGGACTACCGGGCGATTTCATTCAGGGCATCGGGAATTCCAATCGCCCGTTTAACGTGCCTTCGCTTGGCCTCTTTGCACAGGACAGCTGGAAAATTTCCCCGCGCCTGACGTTGAATTACGGATTGCGCTACGACATTCAGTGGACGCCAACGTTCGCGGCGGGCACTCCGTTGAATGCGGCGGCCGAACCCGCGCTCAATGTTGTGGAGGGCGTACCTCTCTCCAGCAGGAATTTTGCGCCACGTTTGGGAGTCGCGTGGGATCCGACGGGCAGCGGAAAGACAGCGATTCGCGCGAGCTTCGGACTTTTCTACGACCAGCCATTGCTGGCCGTGGCTTTCGATTCGACGACGGCGGACGGCGCGCTATCGTCTCAGCTGATTACCGCCGGAGGAACCCCGAGCGGATGCGCCGTGGTGAACCCGTCGTGCGGCGGAACCGGAGAACCGGGAGTCGTGGGACTGAATGCTGCTTCGATTTTTCAGGGTGTACTCAATACCACCGGCGTTCCGAGCTTTGGATATCTAAGTGCCGAGCAACGGTTCAATTCTTTCCAGCAGGATTCCATCTTCACCAGCCAGAATTTCATGAATGCCGGCATTCCTGTAGCGCTGCTTCCATTCACTTTGCCCACCGCCAAGAGTTTTGTTTATTCCTATGCGGAGCAGAGCAACCTGACCGTGGAGCGCGAGCTCACGCATGACTGGAAAGTGGATTTGAGTTACAGCTTCACGCGCGGGATTCATTTGAACCGGCCGCGCAACATCAATCCATCGAATCCCTCGCTGCTCATGGCGAATTTTGCCGACGCGCTGGCTGCAGGCCTCACGCCATCGAGTCCGCTCACCGTGACCGCTACGCCGCCTTCGAGCGCGGGGCCATGCACGTTCAACACGGTCGTGCCGGGTATCCTCGGAGTGCTCAGCGGCTGTCCTGCTCCCTTGGCAAGTTTGGATGGTCAGCCGGTTTCTACTGCGGCGGCTTTCAATTTCTTCCGGCCGTCGGGACCAAATCCGTCGTTCGCCACTGCCGGAGCGCCGGGGGCGCCATGCAGCGCTGCGATAGTACCGTTGCAGGGACTCGCTTCCAGTTTCGGCTATCCGACTGGGCCGGCGGGTCTCTGCGTCCCGTGGAGCGACGTGGTGCAGCAGGAGTCCTCGGGGACATCTTTCTACAACGGCTTTACGGTTTCGGTTACCAAGCGCTTCTCACACAATATTCAATTTTTTTCGAACTGGACGTGGTCGCATGCGATTGATGATTCGACCGACTTGCAGACCTTGCTTGAGCCACAGGACAATAACTTGCCACAACTGGAGCGCAGCAATTCGACGTTCGATCAACGGCATCGGTGGGTGACCAGCGCGGTTTTCCAGAGTCCGTATACGGGCGGCGGCGAATGGTATCAGAAGCTGCTCTCGAATCTCGCTTTCGCACCGATTATCGAAGTTTCATCCGGACGACCGTACACCGTGCTCACCGGCACGGACTTCAACATGGACTTCAGTTCGGAAACTGACCGGCCTTCAGCGATCCGCGGTGCAAAAGGCACACTGCCGGTAGGCGTGGTGACCTCGCCGTTCATTCAGAATGTCGGCTTCACGCCTCCGACGAGTGAGTGCCCCACAGTATCGGCCGCGCAGGCCGCTGTTCTGAGCGGAATCGGCCCGGAAGCGAATTTCCTGGGCTGCGTGGGCAATCTCGGGCGCAACACCTTCTTCCGGCCCGGATTCTTTTCGATTGATCTACAGCTTTCGAAAACGATTCGGCTAAATGAGCGCTGGGGCATGGACATCATCGCCGACGGTTTCAACATGCTCAACCGTTTCAATGCGGGCGACGTCAACCCGCTCTGCGATCCAACCGGGTCGGGAGCATGCAACGCGGGACAGCCAACGGCGGCGCTGGATTCGCGGCAGTTTCAATTCGCGCTGAAGCTTCATTGGTAAGAATCGGGCGCAGAACGGCGAACATCGGAAGATTTTTGCGAAAGGCCCCTTCCCGCCTTTCTCGCAATCCGCTATACTCATCTGTGACTTTCACTATTTCTTCGCCATGGGGTGTTGAATGGGCCAGACGATTGCACTCGTTGCTCTGATCATTGTGGTGCTCGTTTCGATTTTGCTGGTGTGGGCGCTCACGAGGCGTCAAGCGGTGCCCAGCACTGATTTGAACGCGCTCCGCAGCGACATGCAATCCGCTCTTATGGCTCATTCTCAATCGCTCAACAGCCAATTGGCGCAGGTGACGCAAACAGTGCTTCAGCAACTCGGGCAAGTGAGGTCCGCATTGCAAGAGGGGCTGGCCAGTTCAGGCAGTCTGGTGTCGCAAGCGCAGACAGCCATTGCCAGCGAAATCCGCAGTTCGCAGGACGTGCTCACCCGCGTAGGACAGCAGCTCGGGCAAATCCAGCAGGCTGGCCGCGATCTGTCGCAAGCCACGCAAACTTTGCAGTCCGTCCTTGGCGGCGCAAAAACGCGCGGCTCATTGGGCGAAGTCGCCCTGGAGACGATTCTGGCCGATGCCCTTCCTGCGACCGCTTACAAGACCCAATATCGCTTCGATACCGGTGCGATTGTGGATGCTGTCGTTCGCGCAGGCGATAAATTGATCGCCATTGACTCGAAATTTCCTCTGGAGAGCTATCAGCGGCTGCTCGATTCCGGAGAAGACGCCCGTCGTGAATTTTTCCAGGCGGTGCGCAAACATGCCGAATCGATTTCCGAGAAATACATCCTGCAAAATGAAGGCACTCTCGATTGCGCGCTGATGTTTGTTCCTTCCGAGGGCATCTATTACGAATTCCTGATGACTTCGGATGGAAAGCTCGGGCGGCTCGACGATCTCTGCCGC
Source organism: Candidatus Acidiferrales bacterium (assembly GCA_036796475.1). Lineage (GTDB taxonomy): Bacteria > Acidobacteriota > Terriglobia > Acidiferrales > UBA7541 > DAHUXN01. The sequence goes on from DAIRCW010000010.1 coordinate 30,812, forward strand.
AACAGAAAAATCTTCGCGGTTTCGCCCAATACGCTGCACGCGTATCTGATGATGATTCTCGTTGGATTACGCGGCATGCAGGTGGAGGAAAATGCGCTGCGGCTTTACGCCAGCCTTGGTGGATTGCAGGTCCAGCTCGATTCGTTTGCGAAAATGTACGAAACGCTCGGCAATCACCTGCGGCATGCGCAACAATGCCACGACGAGGCGGGAAGCAAGCTGGACCGTTTGCAGAACAATGTGGAACAGATGGCGCAGGGCGCACCCCCTGAAAGCGCTGTGCGTGCGTTGGAAACCACGCAGCTCGAGCTCAAGAGCTGAGCAAGGAAACCACTCCGCTAGTTGTCAAGCCGCACCACAAATGTGAGCATGTGCTCCTGCGCGGCAATTTCATTGGCAAGTTCACGAGCCGCCGCTTCACTGGGTAGACGCCCCGCACGTACGCGATAAAACACGCCATTTGCGGAATTAAATTCTGCGACGCTGACGGGCGCATAGTGCGCATTCAAGCGCTCCTGTAATCGCCGCGCATTTTGCTGCACCTGAAATGCTCCGACCTGAACGCCGAAGAAACCTACATTCGGATCCGGCCCGCCTATCAAATCCAGATGCACGCGCGCGGTGCCGGGGCCCACCATTCCGATGGCTTCTGCGGCCGAGTACGAGAGGTCGATGATCCGGTTCGCCACAAACGGACCGCGGTCATTGATTCTCACGTCCACGTGCCTGCCGTTGCTGAGATTCGTGACGCGCACCACGGCATTGAACGGCAGCGTGCGATGCGCGGCGGTGAACTCGCGCATATTGTAAATTTCGCCGTCGGAGGTGCGGCGGCCATCAAATGGAGCGCCATACCACGACGCCATGCCCTCTTCGGTGAATTGACCCGGCAGAGCGCCTTGCCTCGACGGAACGGGCTGCGAAGTGACTGGCCCGTTTGGAGCCGGGGTTTGCGCCGGCGGATTCACGGCAGGCTGGCGCCGCGCGCATCCAGCAACACAGCCAGCAAGAATAGCAACGAGCAGAATGCCGGGCAAGGAGTGGTGCTTTAAACTGAGCCCTAAACACCTCGATCGCATTCTGCTCTCCGTTCTCGCGCGTAAAAAACCAGTTTTTCGGTATTATAGGAACGCGGTCAGGCTGCCGCAAGGAAACCATTGCCGCTTCCACCTCGTTGGCGCTGGAAAATTGACCGATGGCGCGAGCGCTACTTCTCCAAATCAGGTTCGGAGGAGAAGCAGCGGCGTCCGCGTCTGTGCCCCGCATGTGGCACGCTGGTCGGCTCGACCGCGAACCGCTGCCATCAATGCGGCGCGAGCCTGACGTTTTCCATGGCGGCCATGAGCCGCTCGCTTTCGAAGTACCTGCCGTCGCAATCGCCAGTCACCTATCTGATTCTCGGCGCATGTTGCATTCTCTATGGCATAAGCCTGCTGCTCGCAATTCGCTTCGGCTTTCCTGTTTTACCGCAGGGTGGCGGCATGAGTGCGCTATTCGGCATCGGCTCCATCCCCTCCCAGATTCTGCTCAGCCTTGGAGCCTCCCTGCCCCTGCCTTACAATCTGGCACAACCGTGGCGTTTGATCACCGCCTGTTTTCTGCATGGCAGCCTGCTCCATATCGGATTCAATATGTGGGTTCTCATAGATCTCGGCCCCACTATTGAAGAGGTCTACGGCTCAGCGCGCTATTTTTTCATTTACATGGCCTGCGGAATTGGAGGCTACGTCCTGAGCTCGTCAAGTCTCTACATCGGCATATTAAGAGCTTTGCATCTGGCGACGACCGGAGTCGCAATCGGCGCTTCTGGGGCCATTGTTGGGTTGATTGGACTGCTGCTTGGAATGACTTACGGGCGGCGTGGCGCTGGCATGCAACAGCTGCGTTCACAGGTTTTTCGCTGGATCATCTATCTCGTTCTTTGGGGACTATTTTTCCCGGGCATAGACAACATGGCCCATTTAGGCGGTGGAATCACTGGATTCATCCTGGGCAAGCTGATGTCCGACCGCCAACCGTCAGGCACTGATGAACGGAAACGAGCCTACTCTCTTGCGTGGACGACCGCAGCCCTTGTTCTGGTTAGCTTCGGCTTCATGGTTTCTTTCGCATTCCGCTCTCACTTTTTCGTTCGTTGATTTGAGAGCGCGCGCCGCTCTAGCCACTGTGCGCTCACAATCTTCTCGCCACAGTGATGCTGTAGTGCAATCCTGAAAGAATCGTGAATGCGGCCACCAGATATACAAGCACGAACCGCGCGGATCGCAGCAGCGGCAACGGGAGAACAGCAAACAGAATCACCACCAGCACCAGCAGGATCTGAAAAGTGGTGTTCAGCTTTCCGTACAAGCTGGGAGGGAAAGTCATGTACCCGACAACCAGCAGAATCACTGCGCATGCAATCAGAATCAGTACATCCCTCCCCAGCACCAGGATGGCCAGCCACCAGGCGATTCGCCCTTTGAATGCGAGCATTAGATAGCACGAGGACAACAGCAGCTTGTCCGCGATGGGATCCAGAAACGTACCCAGCTGCGTCTTTTGATTCAACTTCCGCGCCAGGAGCCCATCGAGACCGTCGCTCAGCCCGGCCGCGATGAGCAACGCCAGCGCCCAATCGTAGCGGCTGTAGCGAATGGCGATAATCAGAAAAGGGAGAAATCCCATTCGCAGGAAAGTGATTTGGTTAGGAACTGAAAAAACTCGCGTGCTCATGAATTCGTCGAACGCATCAGGCAAACTGCGAGAGATAATCAGTTAGTGTTTGGCCAATTTTAAGCGCGAACCTCTCCGCCATTGAAGGGATCGAGCCGCGCGGCTCGTCCAGCGCGATGCGCTCTACGCGCTGCATCGGGAAAAACAGCGTGGGCAATCCGATTCGCTCGCCTTCCGGATGCAACACCTGGCTCACAAAATCGTCAAATGAGCCGAGGTCAATTCCTCGCAGTGTTACGCCTGCGACAGATACTTCCACCAGCTCTCCCCAGAGCCGCTCTTTCGGGCTGTGCAAGCTGACGATTACGATAGAGTGCGCTTCCATTAGATTCAGAATAGCTCTGCCAACGCAGAGCTGAAATGCAAAAGCCGAGTGCGTTCGCTTAGACGTTAATGACTTTCGGATTCGACGGAATCTGCAAACGCGCTTCGGTTGCCTTCTGCACCATCTCCAGCGTGACGCCCGGCGCAATCTCGCGCAGCACCAAACCTTCTGCTGCGACATCTATGACTGCCAACTCGGTCACAATCATCTTCACTACGCGCAAGCCCGTAAGCGGGAGGGTACAATTTGTGAGAATCTTCGGCTGGCCGTCTTTGTTCGTGTGCTCCATTGCGACAATCACGCGCTTGGCTCCGGCTACCAGATCCATGGCGCCACCCATTCCTTTCAACATTTTCCCGGGAATGGCCCAGTTCGCCAGGTTCCCTTTTTCGTCTACCTGCAATGCGCCCAGCACCGTCACATCGATGCGTCCAGCGCGAATCATGCCGAATGAATCCGCGCTCG
>DAIRCW010000011.1:0-33743 GCA_036796475.1 Candidatus Acidiferrales bacterium
CATGTAAGTGCCTCAATAAAAATGGCTTACTCCAGGATTCACCGAGAATCTAAGGGGAAATGGTTAATATATTAAACTTCTGTCTTGACAATATTAAGTGTTAAGGCGTAAATATTGACCTACTGGAGATTCAGAATGGATATTTCTAAGGCAAGTTGCCCTGATTGCAAGCAGCCCATGAAACTGACCAAGGCGACATGTCCGTCGTGCGGTGTTGCGATGGACGGAGATTTCGAGGTCTCGCCGCTCGGCAGGCTGTCGCTGGAAGATCAGGCGTTTGTGATGGCATTTGTGCGGCACCACGGTTCGCTCAAGAAGATGGAGAGCCTATTCGACATTAGCTATCCGACAGTAAAGAACCGTCTCAACGGGATTGCGGCGGCGCTGGACAGGAATTTTGAGGCGCCGACACCGAATGTTTACGTTCTCGAGCAACTCGCACGCGGCGAATTAACCATCGATGAAGCGCTTGAAAGGCTCGGGTGAGAATCTCAAGGAGTTTGTAGCGAAAGGAGAACGATATGTCTGCCGAAACGAAAAAGGTGCTGGAGATGTTGGCTGAAGGGAAAATTTCCCAAGGGGATGCAGAGCGGCTGCTCGACAAATTGTCAGGAGCATTACAATCCGCGTCCGGCGATGCTGCGAACCCACCAGCAGGCGCAGCGGGAAACACGGCGACAGTCGCCGGCGCAACCGGAGCGAAGCGGCCTCGGTTTCTGCGTATCCAGGTTGAACGCCCGGGACGCGACAACGTGGACGTCCGCGTTCCACTGAGCATTGCGCGCGGCGGGCGGCATTGGATGGCCTTTTTGCCAGTGAGTGTCGCGGAAAGGCTAAACGAATACGGCGTGCAGTTCGGTGCTCTCGACGCAATGAGCGATCAGGAGCTTCGGGCCGCACTAGATCGAGTCAATGTCAATATCGCGAAAAGCAACGGCAAACGCGTGCGCATCTATGCGGAATAGTTTTGTCGCCCCTCCATCATGAGCAAGACGCGCGAAAGGAGGACGTCATGAAACCGGGCGCTTTTGATTATGCCGTGGTGGCTCTGTTTCTGATCAAGGAAATTTTCGAATGGCGATGGAATTGGCCGCGCCACGTGCAGGCGATTCGCGCTCGCGTGCCTGGGGCGCGCGGGCCGGGTCTATCTCACCACAATCATCGCATTGTGGATGTTCACGTTGTTCGTGCTGGCACTGTGGATGGTAAGAGCACGGCCGTGGAGCGCACTCTGGTTAGGCACAGCAGCTCCGCAGCGATTGAGCATTGGGATTGTGGCTGTCGCAATCGCCATCGCGTTCTTTGTACTGCAAGGGCGGAAAGTTCAGAAAGTCCTTGCGCGCCCGAAAGCAGTGGCGCGCCTGCGTGAACAGCTTGAATTTGCCAACTCCCTGGCGCCAGAGACGAGCAGCGAAAGGCGCGGATTCCGACTGCTGTCCATCACGGCAGGAATTTGCGAAGAGATCCTCTTTCGCGGCTTTTTGATGTGGCTCATCGCGCAGTGGACCGGTCTGATTACCGCTGTAATCCTCAGTTCCATCCTCTTCGGCTGCGTGCATATATATCTCGGCGCAGCGTACGTTCCTAAGGCCACGGTTGTCGGACTGATATTTGCACTTATCGTCGTGGCTTCGGGTTCGCTGTGGCCGGCGATAGTGATTCATACGGCCATGGATCTGAGCTCGGGCGAAATAAGCTTTCGCGTCGCGCAGGCTTCAGCCGCGATTTCAAATCTGCAGGCGCTTACGAGCTGAAGTTGTAGTTGTGCGTGAGCACGCAGGCATCCGAGCGGCCGGCGAAGAATTCGTGGTCCGGCTCGCAAGTGACGATGACCTTCGTGCCTTCCTCTACAAGCACTTCGATTTTCTTCAATGTGAGCCAGCCAAGACGCCCGACGAGAATGTCTCCGAGGCACAAACGCTCCGCGCGGATCGGCGAACCGTCGGCGAGCGTGAAAACGTGATGGGGCGTGACCTCGAGCGAGTCGTCATTTGAAAACATGAGACGCACGAAAGTACCGGCAGGATGAATTTCGTGGCGGACGATTTGCGTCCAGGAGTCGCGCCCGCGAATGTGGTCGCCGATGCGCACGCGGCAAACGGGCACGAGGCCGCGGTCTTTCGTCAAAACGAGCATGTTACCGCGGACGCATGCGCCGGAGCCCCCGCCCGAGCCGCCGCCGGTTCCCGACGACACAGTGGCCGCTGACATAGCACCGGAGGAGAGCGGAACGCGTCCTTGGAGCGCTTGCTGTTGTGCAATGGAAATGGTTTTTGCAGTGAATGCGTTGGGTGGATTCCCTGCCCCCAGGCTTGCGCCTCCGGGGACGAATGCGAGGGCGAGCTGCGTTTCGTCCCAATAGGGATAGAAAAAATAAGTTGTTGCCGGCGAAAGACCGCTGATAGCGAGCGAACCGTCGGCGATTTGCGTTTGTGTTCCGTCAGCACGAAGAATCGCCAGGTTGTTCCACGACCAGGTAATACTTGAAATAGTGCTCGCATACGTGAACGCGCCGGACCAGGTTGGTGCGACCGAGCCGCGCATGAGCACACCGGACTTTGCGGGATCGACTTTGTTTTGCGTGAGTGCATCGGCAGAAACGCGCGCAAAGTCAGCACCGTCTGTGATGCCTGAGTCCAGCGAGAGCTTGAGGTTATTTACGCCAGAGACTACACGCTTCAGCGATTCATAAAGATGCGTGTTGATGCGCTTTAGCGCCTCGATTTGCGGAATGTTTAGCATCGGATTCGGCTGCCGTTTACGGAGCAAACCTAGTATCGCCCGCGAATGGTAAGATGCAGCGCGCAAAACTCAGACGGATATGAACGCATCACCGATGCCCGCACCCGCGACGAAGCCCCGCTCGAAGTCATGGGTGCGCGAAATGACATCCCGCGAGGCGGCGCAAATAGTCCTGCTGCCCACGGCGGCCGCCATGTCGTACGGAATTGTAATGAATCAAATTACGATCCGCGTATGTCCGGAATATTTTACGATTGCGCATCCGCACATCTTGAACACGGATTCGCTGACGTTGCTCGCGCTGGCCTGGGGCGTGATTGCGACATGGTGGGCGGGAGCGATTGCCGGCGTGGCGTTTGCAATCACAGCGCGTACAGGCAAATTGCCGAAAGTGACGTGGCGGCGATTCTGGCGTCCGCTCGCTGTTTTGGCGCTGGTCATGGCGCTGGGTTCGTTTGCTGCTGGTTTTGTAGGCGCGTGGATGGTCAACAGCGGTAGCATTCCCGCGGTGCAAGCCTGGGCCATGGCGCTCCCACTTGATAAGCAGGCAGCGTTTATGGCCGATGCGTTTGCGCACGTGGCCAGCTATCTGATTGGCGCTTTGGGCTGCCTGACAATTGCAGTAAGCGCGGCATGGAAACGGCTTAGCTAAAGCTGCGGTGCTTGCGGGTTCAGCAAACCTGGATAGAGGCGTGATTGCTAACGTTCGCTTAGGGGCATGTGCGAGGCGCAAGAATCAGCGGTGCGCGTGGCGACTGAGAAAAGTTGAAACTGTTGGTCATGTCATTCGCTCCGCCATCGCGCATGTTTAACGGATTGAGCCCGAAGCGCAATTCGATGAATTTCAGAACGGACGCGAACTCATACTGAGTGTGCGAGATGAATCCCTCTTTTGCAAAGGGCGAAATTATCACTAGTGGAACGCGTGGCCCGAGGCCGTAGAAGTCAAGGTCTGGCGGCGGAACATGGTCATAGAATCCACCAAAGTCATCCCAAGTGAGAAAAATAACGGTGGAATTCCAGTCGGGCCCTTGCATGATGGCGTTAATCTGCTGAACCGTCCAATTCTCGCCTGAGCAGGTGCTTGCGGGCGGATGCTCACTTTGGGGCATGTTCGTCACAAGCCAACTGACCGCGGGAAGGTTGCCGCTTTGTGCGTCAGGCACAAACTGCGTATCGGGAACTACGTTCGAATTCCACAATTGCGTAAGCCGAATGTGCCGGATGGCGTCGAAGGCGGACCAAATGTAGCCACTCTGCCCCTGGCCCGGCGCATATGACTTCCAGGACACGTTCGCCGCACTGAGACTATCCGCGATCGTTTGAAAATCGAAACAGGGATAGGCGACGTGCTGTGTGCCGTCCGGATTAATGATTTGAACGGTGCTGTCGCTCGGCGCATCGCAACCCCAATCCCCATTGGCCTTGTTGGGGAGATTTACAGCTCCTCCGGACTGCCCTGCGATTATGTAGAGATGATTCGGGAAGCTGGGGCCCACAAGAGACGAGAACATATTATCCGCAAGGACGAAATGCTGCGCGTAGGCCCAATAGTTAGGAATATCCGACTGCTGTAACTGCGTGTACGCAAGAGGCGTTCCATTAATAAGCGTTGCGCCCCCGTTCAACAGGTCGAATTTATCCATTTTGCCGCTATCGACAGCTAAATGCGCGGCATCCCAATTATGGGCGATGTCGTTCGGAGTACGGTCCGGCGTGTGTCCGAGCGGAATGACCTGCCCGGTTGAGATTGTTCCAGAAGTCGCGCCATTTGCCCCGGGGAAGGTGCCGAAGTAATTGTCAAATGTGCGATTCTCTTTAACGATGAAGACGATGTGCTGGATCTGATTGATTCCCGTCACGGCAGGAGGGGAAGGATTTGAGCTTGAGGTTGCTCCGCAGCCCGTAAATGTCAGATTGAGGGTGACAATCCCACAAAAATACAATATGGCCCCGAACCGAAGCGCCCCGCGCTGATACATGGCCCAGACTCCTGATGAGAAGGTGGGCGTATATTACACCAGTGCGAGTCAACCGTAACAGGCAAATTCACGCATAAGAGCTAATTGTGGCCGCGGATGAGTGACCACGGCGCGGGCTTGCACCAGGGGACGAGCTTCGTCAGCGAGAACCAGGAGCCTGTAGCGTTCACACCGAATTGATACGAGGCGCGTTCGGTGTTGAAATTAGTCATCAACTCGAGGTCCTGCGGCGCGGGGGAAATGAGTGCGAGAGTTCCGAGGGTAATTCGCGGCGCATTGCCGGGCATAAACGCGTTCACGTTGAGGGATCCTTCGCCCTGCGCATAGAGCGTCAGATAGCCGAAGAGATCGCGGCCAGTTGCTCCTGTACGTGATAGGAACGCCGTCGAATAGTACGAATTAATTGCTGCACCATCGTCGGAGAATTCGCCTTCTGTTAGCTGATAGACTTTTCCGTTCGCGGCATTGTTGCCAAGGAAAAATGCGTCCGTGCCGTTGGAGCGTTCGATGAGCGCTCCGCAATTCGCTGAGATGAACCACGGCGCCCATTTGCGTGAGGGCCCAGCGCCACCCGCCAGCAACGGATCGCCGAAACCTTCAGAATAATCGAGCGTGAGAATTTCATTCGGGGTCGTGGCCGAACCCATTGGTACGCCGACATAAATGCGCTTGTGCTGTGTGTCCACAGTCGTCCAAAGAGTGCTGCCATATTGCCAATTGACTGCGTCCCAGGTAGGCTGAATTTCTTGAGAGATTTTCTGCGGCTCGCCGCCGGCAAAAAGATAGAGTCCAGTACGCGAGGCGATAACCACCCAGTCCTCGCCAATTCCAACGCCGTGGACCGACGGTGTGCCCACGGAATTGGAAACTTCTTCGACATCCCAGAAGGCGGGCTCGCTCGTGCCGTTGTCAGCAGTGACGTACAGGCTGCGCTCCTTCACGAAATACAAATTGTTGCGAATGACGAACGCGGAACGAATTGCCTGACCGTTGTTGGGCGCAATTTCGATGAGCCCCTGCACGCCGTCGTAGGCTTCCGGATTTGAATTGCGCGATGCCCGCACGGTGGAGGCATTCTGCGCCGCGTTGGCGGGGAAGATTTCGACGCAATCCACAAGGAACGATTCGCCCGAGGAAGAGGGCGTGCCGTCTGCGTAGACCTGCAGAACAAGATCGCTCGGCAAAGAAAGCGCGAACGACAACAGTTCGGCGGTAAATTCCTGGTAGCTGGTGGTGGCTTGGATCGCGGTCACGGCGAGTCCGCTGCCTAGAAATCCTTGCGTCGGGCTGAAGCAATTAATGCGCAGAGTGCCTTGCGTGAGTCCGGCGCTGCGGGCGATGCGCGCCCGAACGGAATAGTCGGTGTTGGCTTGCAACAGAGGAAGGCCGTTTACGTCAATGAGTGCATTTTGCTGAATGTGGCCCCGTTCGATCGTTGTGCCGTCGGCGATGATACGATACGCATCACCCCATACGGAGTTTGACGCTTCGCGCGAGCCGCCCGCCGAAAAAGTAGCGCCGAGCTGCCAGCCCAGTGGCCGTCCATTTCCGGAAGCATCCCATCCGCCATCGAAACTGAGATTGCGCCAATCAAACATCGCGGCGCGTTCGCCCCACCAGAAAAGGCGATCGGAGTAGGCGATCACGCCGAGCTGGTCGGGCAGCTCAATATTCGCGAAGAGGTTATCTACACTCGTGCCAGCGAGAAGAATATCGTCAGTGAAATCCAGTTCGAGCGACGTGGTGACGTTGTCGTTGATGGTCATCGTTGCGGAAACGTGGAAGAAACTCGCGCCGCCGGCGCCAGTGAAAGCGAGGAGTCGCTGGATGACGTTCGACGGACCAGTGGGAATATTTGTGACGCTGACTTTCTTGTTGCCCCCGGCGATCCAGGTGACCGGCGGCGAGGGTGCAGTCCAAAAGCCCTGGCGCGTAACGAAAATGACGGCGCACTGATGCGCGCCCGGGGAAACGGTGCCAGCGTTCGCGGAATCGGTGACCCTGGGGCCTTCAGCGGGTCCGATTTGACTGACACGATCGAAAAAGGTGTCGTCGTATTGGCGCGGAATATCCCCGCCAAGCGTGCCGGTCGAGAGCGCGATATACTCCCGGCCAAAGTACGTGGCGGATGCGAGGAAGAGTCCTGGCGAAATCACTCCCGAGATGACCGAGAGCACGCCCGGTGAAATTTCTTTGTGCAGTGCGCCCTGCGAGTCGAGCACCAACAGCCGCTGAACGAGGTTTGTGGTGATGTAGGTTTTCAGGCCGTTTATCGAGGGCAGTCCGCCGAGCGCGGGGAATACGGAGGTGAGTCCGGGACGCGTACGCACGCCTCCGGGGAAAAATTCCACGTCTCGTGCGTCAGGCGACATTCCCGGCGGGACGTCGGATGGATCGAGCAGCGTCGTCCAGGTGTCGAACCTGGTGAGTTGCAGCGACGAAAATGTTTCGACGGACATGAACACCCCAGTGTTGAGTGTTGACTGACGAGTGGCTAGATAAAATCAGTGGCCGAGCGAACAGTCGCGACCAGGTGCGAATTTTGACTATGCCGGTGTTAAGCTGAATGCATGAAGTGGCGTGATAAAGAGAAACGCTCAGTGCTCGGCCTCGGCGGGCATCCGCCGGACCGCGAACTTTCGAAATGGCGCCCAAGTAAAGCCGGTCACACACGAAGCCAGCCGAATTTGTGGCAACCGGAGAAAACTGAGGGCGTGCAGAATACATCCGCTCAAAGCGGATCTGTCTTGCGGCGCGATGTGACTGTGGCGCGAGACGACAACGTATCGGGCCCGGCTGGCGACAGGAGCGGTACGAGTGCCGAGGATGTCTGGCGTCCCAGCGAAGCGGTCAAAGAGCGGCTCAGTTCACTTGCTCCAGCCAGACAGCGAAGGAGATTTGCGTTACCGCGCAGCGTGCGTTTTGTCGCGAGTGTAATTCTATTTATCATCGGCGTTTATGTTTTCGTGAAACTGTGGGCGATGCCCACGGGAATGGATTTGCACCCGGCCCTGGCAGTTTTCGGCGTGGCGCTGGTGCTGCTGGTCATCGCGGCAATTGTCAACGCGGTTTCGCGGAAACGCCGCACCCGCGACGACGAAAAGAGCACGCTGCGGCTGTGAACGTAGCTGCTCACTAATTCTGAGCAAGTGCGATTAGCGGCCCGATACGGAACCTTTATTCAAGGCTAGATGGCTTCGTGCCCGCAGCCTTGCCCCTGCTTAACTACGACGACCGATTTGCACTGCTCATTTCGGACGGAAGAACGGATTAGGGACTTCAGGCCCGCGAGTGAATCCGAACATGCTGCCGACTCCCGCCCGCGCGTGCGAGCGCATCACGGGTGCTGGGGATGGCGTCGTCTCAGGCTCAGGCTCGGTATCGGCAGCTTCCATGGGTTCTACGGCAACCTCTGCGGGCGTGGCGTGAAGAATTTCATCCGAGGTGAATACAGGAATTTCGTCGCGCGCGGCAATTCGCTCAAGAGCAGCAGCTATACGATGAAGCTGAAGCACAAGGGCTTCGGTTTCGTTCGATGGACGCAGGATCACATAGCGTTTCCGCGAAGCAGCGGCCCACAGCACGCAGAGAATTACAGACACTGCGGCCGTGGTGATAATGAACGCATCGCGATGCTGCATGGCGATCGCTTCCAAAGCGCGCCAGTACTGAAGCATGAGTCTCTCCTCGGGCCGGTCTGGACAAGGGCGGAGCTAACAGGTTTGATGCATTATGCTGCGCTGGGGGAGCAGGATGAATGCATGAGTGCGTTGCAGTCTGTTCTCTCTTACTGCAAGCGCGGGAAGATGCCGTAATACGTGATAGTGTCGGAGCTGATGGCGGCGGGATAGGCTCCTGACGCAAGCTCCGCGAACGCGCCCGCAGCGCTTCCCTGCTGGAAGATTTTCACTTTGCCGGAATTTACGGCTGCGCCGGGAGCGAAAACATAATCATATCCCGCGAGGCCGTCCATCCAGGCGGTGCCGACGATAGGTGCCTTTGTCGTCGGCACACCGAGCGCTTCGAGAGGCGAGAGATCCAGCGCGTCGCCGCCCGTGGCGTAGTTTCCCGACGCGACGATCGTGCCGGCGACGTGGATGCGGCGTCCGTCATCCCAGGAATCAACAAGCGTGAATGCGAGTGCCATTTTGACCTCCTATGGAATTCAATAAAGAAACTGTCCGTGGGAAATAGCGTTACGTTGACGATCCTCGGAAGCTCGCTATCTACCATGCAACCTGAACACAGCGACGTACATCGCAAGTGCCGTGGTGCTGGCACCTGGATTGGGGAGAAGTGTCAGCAGGCGCGCCTTTGCCTGATGCCGAGCGCAAGGCTGACTCCTGGCGTGAGGGATTTTGGCGCGTGTGTTATGATTTGTGGCTTCGTGTAAATCCAAATTGCTTGTGAGAATGCGAGGAGTAAGTTTGCGTCCAGTGGTCTTGCGTTTTGCCGTTCCAGTCGCGCTGATTGCGGCCGCGCTTTGCGCTGGCATCGGGATTTTTCAACGCGCAAGAGCGCAGGATCGGCCAACTAAAATAGCCAATGGAAGCGTAACTATCGCGCGCACCGGTACGGACACGAAAAACGCTATGCCGCTGGTAATCGTGAGCGGAACGCGATTTGCGAATGTGCGCGGGCTGGCCACCGATGCCAGCGGTGGATTGTACATTTCTCTTTCCGCGACACCTGCGCCCCAAGATTGCGTGAGCTCGGCCATTAGTCTTCCTCGCAGCGCCGGGAACGACCAAGGCGAGGCGGGCGCCGGCGCGAGTAACGCCGCAGGAATTCCGCTCACAATTTTTTCCAACTGTACCGTTGCGCGCACCGAGGATCCTTCCGGCATCGCCGTCCTGTCGGGCGGACGGGTCTATCTGGCGAATCGCGCGCAGAATTCCATTCGTTTGCTCGATATGATTACCGGAAAAGTCTCGGCCCTGCCTCTTGCGGCCAAGGGCAAATTTGCGGCGCAGAGCGCGTCGAGCAATCTGGATCCATACGAGCCTGCTGGACTTGCATCTGATCGCGAAGGCAATTTGTACATAGCGGACCGCGGTAATGGGCGCGTTCTCGAGTTGCACACAGGCTCAGATCATTTTGGCTACATCGCGCACGTATTGGACGCTGCTGCTGTGGCCGCCAATGTAGCGGGCACGCAGCTCTTCGTGGCTTCGCCGCTTTCAAATCGCATCTTCCTCATTGATCTTCGCAGCAATGCGTTGGACCTATTTGCGGGCAGCGGTGCTCCAATGGGGGCAGGCGTGATGTCGGAAACGAATCCCGCAAAGGCAGCGCTTGGCGCTCCCGAGGGCGTAGTTGTAGATGGCATGGGCAATGTCTTCATTTCCGATACAGGAGCAAATGCTCTTTTGCGCGTGGATGCCGTAACGAACGAACTTTCACGCGTGGAAGCGAATGTGAATCTGAATTCGCCGGGGCCGCTGGCGATTGACCGTCGGGGAAATGTCTTCGTCGCAGACCGCGGAAACGCGCGCGTGCTCGAATTTCCTCATCTGGCTTCGCCGCAATCCGCGGGTGCAATTACAATTTCGCCGACAACATTTGATTTTGGTTCCGAACCGACAGGCGGAAGCGCGCCTCTCCAGCAATTCACGATGACGAATGGGTCGGGCAGCGCACTGACGCTGTCGAATCAGGATTTCGCATTCACTGGCGCAAATGGCGCGGATTTTTCACAGATCAATAATTGCGTACCGTCCCTGCCGGCGGGAGGCTCCTGTTCGATTAACGTGAAGTTCACGCCGAGCGCTACCGGCGCGCGCTCAGCGACGCTTCAAGTAACAGATGCAGACTCATCGAGTCCGCAGACCGCGGCTGTTTCCGGAACCGGAGACGATTATCAATTAACAGCTGCTTCGCATGTTGCGACGATTCAAAACGTCGCGCCGGGGCAAACCGCAACCTATACCCTTTCGGTGACGCCGGATGCAACATTCAGTGGTACGGTGACGCTGGCGTGTCCTGCGATTCTTTCCGGCAACACACAGACGATCAAGTGCAATATTAATCCGACAAGCATCGCAATTACGCCGGGGCAGGCACAGAATTTTACAGTAACGCTGGCAACCGGCGGGCGCAATGCAACCCGAGTGGCTCCATTTGGAAGGCGCGACGATCCTGGTGGGCGGCTGCGGCTCCTGCTGCTTTGCGTTTGCGCGCTGGCGATGCTGGTATGTTGCGTGTATGCCCGACGCGCGTGGGAATTCCGGTCCGCGGCGGGGCCGGCGAAACGCGCGCGCTTTGCGGCATTTTCGCTCGCCCTACTGGCACTTGCTTCGGCAGCAGGATGTAAATATCATGCGCCGCCCGTGAATCCCAATGAAACGCCCGCAGGCGTATATACCTTTGACATTACAGGCACCGCACAGAGCGCTTCGCGCTCCATCACTTTGACGTTGAATGTCGACTAGTAAAGCCCCTGCCTTGTCTTCGCGCGCTCTGGCGTGGAGGTCTTTCGCGAATCACAAATAGACAATGCGCGGGCGGTAGCCGTACGGCTTGCGCCGGCGGCCTTTGAACTGCTCCGGCCTGACGTAGCGCTCGATTAATTTTTCTGCGGCGTTTTGGGCGAGCGCAAACATATCTGCCGCAAGCGCTTGCGCGCCACGTGAGCGCGCCGCCATGGCCGCAACTGCGTAAGCCAGCGGATCAATCGAAGACCGAATTTGCAGTGGATCCGTGCCGAGGACAATCGCGGGCAACGATTTCTCGTAGCGGATTCGCACGGTGGTCTCCTGCGTCGACCCAATCAGCTGAATCGTGTCTTCGCGCCATTCCCACATGCGCAGGCATGCCGTCGGTTGAAAATTCGGCAGGCCGCCTGTGATTTTCTCCATGGGCGAAAAGATGTCGCTCGATCCAGTCGGCTGCTCCCAGAGCTGGTGCGGAGCGAGCAAGTCAGTGGGAAGCTGCGGCGTGGAGACGTCGCTGATGACTGTGTTGGTCACTCCATCGGTCAGCGGCAAATCGATATCAACTTGCGAGACGAGTACCGATACGCCTGATTCGGCCAGCTCTCGCTGCAGCGCACGATAGGCAGAATTCAAGAATGGTATGAGAACGGCATCGGAGAAGACAGCGCCTGCGGCGTCATTAGCGAATGAACGTGCAAGACTCAGCGCGTCCTCAGCTGGATCATAAGCAGTTGTCGAAACAACGGGCATCGCTACCTCCAAAACTCCAAAAGGCAAATGGACGGCGGTCAGTACTAAGAGCAAGCCGTGCTCAACGGTGTCATTCGTTTGCTACGCCGGAAGAAGTGGCGAAGGCGCTTGAGCCGTCAAAAACAAAACTTTGCGCGTTGCACTTCCCTGCCGTCGTGCCGATGGTCATCCCGCCATGAATGTTGCCCGGCCACGTGAACGTAAGCGGTCCACCGCTCGCGGGCTGGCAGATGATGAAGTTCAGCCACTGGCCCGGCTGTGCGTTCGAAAGTGTAGTGGAAGTGACGTTCGCGCTAAGCGTCAGCTCAAACGTGTTGCCGAGGCCCGCGTCGAATGAAGCAGTTCCGCCGGATTCGGTGACGGATACGAATCCTGCCGTCATGCCAAAATTGTCCACGAGGCCAGCAGAAGATTGGCCGCCGAAGGGGGCGAGCTTCATGGAAGTTTCACCGAGGTGCGCGTTGTAGTTGAAACTCAGCGCGGAAGAGCTGGCGTTGGCGGTCCAAACCGTCGAACCGGCATTTCGGAACGTGACGCCGCTCGCGCCCGAAGGCGAATCCACGATGGGACCGAAGAGCTGCGGCGGATTGAATACCGTACCGCAAGCAGCCCCGAGCGAACAGTGAGTGTCATACGTAACCAGCGAATTTTCGTAGGCGTAGGCTTCGTCGTCGCTTAGTGTGCCGGCGGGAATGTAATTGAGCACAGGTCCGTAAGCATCAATCGTATGCGTCGAGTCGAACTGCGCGTAAAACTGCAGAATTCCGGGATTTGTGCCCACGGCGGTAATTTTGTAGATGCAGCGGTCCCACGTCCACTCGCTGTCGCCAATAACGGAATCGCCATCGCAAGAACCCGACGCTGAAAATCCCGTCCCGCCGACGGCGACCACGGCGTCAATTGTCGGAGTGCCCGGAAAACCATTCGCGTTCTTCGAGCGCACCCACACGCCCGCGACGATGTAATCGCCAACAGCGAAGTTATGATTCTGCACGCCGCTCGAACCGGCGAGAAATTGCAGCGCGCCAGTCGGACCGCCAGTCGCAGATGCTTCGCCGGCATTCACACCACCGAACGGGTCAGTTATCCCTGAACAACTGAGCCCCGCGCCGGTAGCGAAAACCACTTGCCACGAGGAGCACGTGGAACCGGCCACCACATTGGCGAAGCGCACTCGAGTCAGCGCGGCGGCGCGCTGGACATCATCCCTCTTGCCATAAGCCCATCCGCCGATAAATCCCGACTGTCCGGCCTTGAGAGGCGATGCGGATTGTCCGGAGAGATTATCCGTGTATTGCGATAGAACGGTCATCGGGCCCACGGTATTTGGGCCCTGCCCCATCGCGTCGCTGACGATGATGTCGCGGCCTGTTCCTGGTCCCATATCGTTTTCCACCGCGGGCGTATTGATAACAGGATCGGCTACCGTTACTTTCTCGATGACCGCGTCCGTACCATTGCCGCCGCTGGCGAATTCGATCGCCGGTTCACCGTCTTGCCCTTCTGAAGTGAAGTTCTTGACGCTGAAGCCGCCGAGATTCCCGCCCTGATAGTATTTGATCCCGCCGATCAGCGTCTCGAAATCGTCGATAAATACGAGGTCCACACCGGCGTTGCCGCGACCGTCAATGAGCAAAGCGGCCGCATTGTCGCTGGTTGGAGGATTTAACGTGTCACTTCCCTGGCAGCCTGACTGGTTGATCCGAATCCAGAATGAGCCGCCGGTGATGTCGCAGGTGGGTCCGTATCCCGCCACCAGCGGAATGCTGAAGTGATCGTTAGTCAGTACCACCCCCGAAGTATTGCAGGTGGTTGCGCGCGTGCCGTTGGAGCATTCCCCGATGATGAGGGCGCGCTGAGGACCGCCGCTTCCGTCGGCCACGTTATCGATTTCGACAGAACCGTTGAGCGCCGATATCCAAATGAGCGGATGGCTGCGGTCCACGTTGCTGCCGCCGTTAATCGCAACGGCGGGCGCCTGACCGTTTGGGCCGTAGGTTTGCAAAGAAATTCCGATGATGCGCAGGCCGTTGCTGCCTTGACTAGTCTTGAGCCAGCACGGTGGAGGCGTGGTGTAGTTGGGATCATTGGTACCCATCAGCCAGATGCCGCAACCGGAAGTGCTGCTCGCATTCGAATTGTTCACTACATAGATCGTGCCGCTGCCGGCAAATTGCGTTGTGCAATTCCCTCCCGGCAGCGCGCAAATCGCGTGCGCCACGGTAGCCATCGCGCTACCAATGCTTTTTCCGTCATTCGAATCTGTACAGCCCGCGCCGCCACAGCCGCCCGGAGTGCTGTCGACGTAGAGCATTCCTCCGTAGCCTTTTGTTTGCGCATTACTGGCCGCAGAAACATTCGCGTTGAACGAGCCCGCGGTGAGCGTCCCAGTGACGCTCGCGTTTCCGCCAACCGAGAGATTTCCTCCGAGATTCAGCGTGAGCGCGCTGATGGCGTTCGTTGCGGTGATTGAGTCGAACTGCGCGTTCGACGGATTCACCGGCACGATCACGTCTGGCGTGGTGTAAGCCCGGATGCCAGGACCGTAGATTTGCACTGTGTAAACGCCGGGCGCGGTGTAAAAGTGAAAGTTCCCGAGGCCGTCCGAAGTAAGTGGATTCATTGCGGGAGTCGAAAGCGTCGCGTCGGTGAACAGATTCGCCAGAGGCGTACATGGCGTGACGGTGATGTTCGCAGGCTGATTGCAGACTACGACGCTCGCGCCGGAAACGGGCCGCCCTTGCTCGCCAATGGCTACGCCATCATGCCGCGAACCTTGCGCGAAAGCGGCGCACGCGCAAATCAGCGCGGATGAAATTGCAACGAGAGTGCGAAGTGGAATCATGGAAATGTGTCCTCGCTGTGCGAATCGAGATTGCCCGCAGCCACGGGATCGGGCACACCGACTGAAAGCATCGCACACATTTACGCTAGATGCGCGCGGCACGCTCGTGGCGCCAAGGGGCAAGCCTGCCTGTCGCGTGGTGGCTTCATTGTTGAAAGCAGAAGAGTTTATGAATGTGCGATATTCGGTCGAGCTGGTTGGGTATGCTGCGACGCCTTCTCACGCCGTGTGTTCGGAAAATATCGCGCTGCTCGCTCCTCATCCAGCACGGCTTTGCAATGCTTACATACAGCCACATCCGGGCGGACCTTCTCTCCGCACGCGGGGCATTCGCGTGAAGCCTGCGGCGCGTAGGCCCATTCCCGTTGGAGACTGAGCGAGAAAGCAGCACGCCGGTGCATGTCGGAAATTTCGCGGTAAGAGTGGCCGCGCGCCCACATTTCATCCGCTTCGGCAACAAGGCGGCTGTACCAGCCATCGCGGCGCGCTCGGGCTCCGGCGAGTTCCTCTGCTGATGGGAACTCGCCCGTGCAAACGAAAATTCCGTGGTCTTCGAGGTCCTGAATGACGTCAGCGGCGATATCGCGCGCCGAAATCTGCAGCGTTATGCGGTGATTGTCGCCAAGATCAATGGCGTCTTCGCGTCCGGTGACGGCGAGCGTGTCGCAATCCTTGCCGGCAGGGCATGCCGGAATATGGAATACGCCGTACGTGCGCGTGACAAAAAAGTCTTGAGACGATACAGAAGCAATCGTCGCTCTGGTCGCGGCGGACTGATCCGCGGAGTGTGCCGTTATTTGAGGTATTAGGCTCATATGCAAATGTGTTTTCCTTTCTCGAGCATTGATTCGATATCGCCGAGCGGTTGGCAAGGATTTCCGCCCGAAAACTTCTCCTTCGCATTGTCATGAAGCCGTGCCACTCGCACGCACATCTTCTAAAAAGGGAGGTGCGCTGTGGCTCTTTCCGACTCCGAACGCGCAACACGGCATCATTTGCGGTGCGGGCTGCGTTACGCGCTGCGAATTTTCCTTGGCGTGGTCGTGCTGTGGGAAATTTCCGCGGTGCTCGGCGATGCTGCGCCGGTCTGGGCCACGGTCTCCCTGGTGATGTGCTCAGAAATCGACACCGAAGCCTCGTTCCTGCGTTCCATGCGACGCTTCGGCCACATGGCCATCGGTTGCGCAATCGCGCTGGCTTCGTTACGAGCAGTGCGTATCAGTTTGTGGGGATTTGCCTTTGCTGTCGCCCTGGCTTCGCTGGCGGCATTCTTCATTCCGGAAATTGGCGGGAACTGGCGCGCCGCCGGCGCTGGAACTGCGATTGTTGCGGGCGCGCGTTTCGATACTTTCACGCAGAACGCAGCTCTCCGCGAAGCCTTGGTGCGTTCGGCGGAAGTGCTCGGCGGATGCCTCGTCGCGCTCGTGATTGCATGGCTCGCAAATCAGACCCTGCGTGTGGGCGAAGAGATCAAACAGAAAACTGCGCCGTAACGCGCAAACATTGGACGAGCACTGTCTCGGGCTAGCCGCGAAGAAACTTGCGAACCAGCTTGCGCACGCCTTCGAGCGTCATTCCATACACGATGTGCGAGCCTAGTTCTGCGCCGTGCATCGCAAGGGGATATTCCCGCGGCTTTTTTGTCAGATTGAGCGCTGGTAGCGCGAACTGGTCCGCTCCGGCAAACACTCCTGCGCCAAAGGGAGCACCGGCGAACTTGCGGACAAACGGGATGTATTCCGCTGATGTGCCGTAAATCGCTCCAACGGCTGATCCAAAGGCGTAATGCACGATGGGCTTGGCGCGCTCACGTTCAATCGAGCGCAAGCGGCGCCCGAGCAGAGGCCGCGTGACGCGCTCCGCCACTTTTGCCGTGGCCTCTTGTGCATCAGCAGCAGCCCGTTGCAGTTCGCGGAATGTGTCCTTGGGCATCAGCTTTTCCGACGTTTTGCTGGCAACTCCGTGAAACTGGCCCATCACCCACGATGCAACCAGTCCGCCTGCCGCGCCGGCCACGATTCCCTTCCACAGCGAACGTTTGCATTTCATCCATGCCTGTTGCATAAGAAATCTCCTTCGCGCCAGTCGCGCAATTATGAGCCGAGCGCAGCGCGCACTCCGCGGCGAACAGCCTCGATCGTTGCTCCATACACAACGTGCGAAGCAAATCCATAAAGATGCGATGAGAGCGGATACTCTTTCGGATGTTTGGAGAGTTTGAACAGCGGCACCGCCAGCTCGTCCGCGCCGGCAAACAGCGCGGCGCCAAATGGCACGCCCGCGAATTTTCTGACCAAGGGTTTGTATTCCGCAGCCGCTCCATAACCGGTCCCAACGGCCGCAGCGAAGGCGTAATGCACGATGGGGCTAGCCTTCTTTTGCTCTTCGCGAGTCAACTCGCGGTGCAAGAAAGGACGGGCGACTTTGTTGGCCGTAAGCATTGTCGCGTCCGGTTCGTCAGTTGAGCGCGCATGCCCATTTTCGCTCAATTTGTGCTGGGCCTTGCTCCAGCCTTTTTGAAATTGGTTCATGACATATGCGCCGGCGAGTCCTCCGGCCAATCCTGCGACTATTCCTTTCCATGCTGAGCGCTTGCGCCACCGATGATCCATCTCAGGCCCCTCTTTCCGTTGTTACGGCGATAATTTCTGGTGAGCTGGAGAGCTCAGCGTAATGGGCGGCTGGCAGTAAACAAATCCTGCAAACAGCGTACGCGCATGAGGCAAACGCTGTAAGGAACAGCTTGCGGTCTGGCAGGAGCATACTGCACGGAAGCATACTGCATAGGTTCGACATTTTTAAGTCAGGCTGTCATCACAAACGGCGCGCCGTGGAATGCTGGCATCGCATCCTGCAGAATAGCGTCAGAGCGCAAATCCCAAGCCCGTTCGCGGTGTTCTTCGCGATGCGTAAGTGCTGCGCGACGTTTTTCTTGCGGCTGCATGCGGGCAAATTCGACAGCGCGGATGATGAATCCGCATGCACCGGGCGTAAGAGGAATGAATTCGCCCCGCGCGCCTTGCAGTGTGAAGCAGTGCTCGTAATCGCCGCGTCGGGGATAAGGTCCAAGCGCGGGAATGGAGATGCCACTCTCGCGCTCGATCGTTTGCGCATACCATCGCCGCGGCGAGCCATAGGATTCGGGCGGCATCCACCGCTCGATGTGCCACCGTTCGAAAGGAAAATATTTTGGCACCTGGCGCAACTCGACCAGTTCGCGCGTGACATTCCCGTGCGCGTCCATGTCAGTCCATTTCCCGCCGATCCAGGTGAGACGCGACCAGCCCCACACCGCGCGGAAGTTGGACTCCCCGAAACGGTTTAGTCCCCCGGCAACCGCGAGTTGTAACTGGAGCGAGGACGGGGCCTCATGCGTTTCGCGAAGGACACGGATCATGGTTAATTCGGATTCCTTCTCCCGAGTGTTAAGTTAGGAGTTAAAGCTCGGGCGGCTCGTTCGATAAAACGGACTGTGATTTTGCTCCGAGCGCGAAAACTTGTAGACTCACCAGATGAAGACAGCAACGTTCATAGTTCGCTTGATAGCAATGTGTCTGCTTTCGGTTTCGTTTGCGCGTGCGCAGGCCCCAAAAAACGCCCTCCCTTCGCCCACAAACACTGATCCGCCTTCATCCCTGTCCGCCGCGCTTGACTGGATGGCTCACATGTACTTTTTCACTCAGGCGGAGGTTCTCAGTACCAAAGTCACAATCCACTCGAAGCAAACGGACGCATCGCTGTCGCACCAGGGCTGCCAAATTACTCTCGAACAAAAGGACGTCATCTTTGACACTGCTCCTGCGGGGCGCACGGATACTTCCGTATGGAAACGCGTGATCGACCTCGGCCGGCTGGACCCGAAATCCATTCAGCTTCGTAGTATCGCCGAACCAGGCAAGCCGGAGCATTTTGCGCTCGACTTCACGACCCTGGGCGGATACAAGAACATCGAAGTATTTTTCGCGCAGGGAGCCGAGCCGGCGCGGACTGATCGTGCATCCATTCCGCTCTTAGGCGGCCACAACGATTACGCCGCGCGATTTGAGAAGGCGTTTCGTCGCGCTGTCGAGCTGTGCACCCAGCAAACGGCGCCGTAACTCGAGTTGCGGCTTCCATAAACCGGCCCACGAATGCTCGCACCCACGCCGCTTAATCAACGCCGGGTAGGGTCCTAATTAGGACACTACCCAACGCCATACTGCCTTGACAATCTAGCCTGTGGCGGCGTACGCTCCGCTCACTCAATTCAGCCCTGGGATTCGCATAACAGCAAGATGAATTGAACGGTGGGACTCGCCTCCGCGTGGCGCGGACACTTCTGACGCTGGAGATAATTCATGGCGCAAAGGATCGCAAATATTGGGGCAGTGTTGTGTCTGGTCGCAGCGGGTACGTTTCTGGCCCCGAGACCAGCAAGCGCGCAGGATCAGGGAACAACCTACTACACATATGTTTCGCAATGGACCGTACCGCGCGCGCAATGGGCGGCGTTCGCCAAACAAGACCAGGCCGGCGAAACAAGGATGAAACAGGCGGTCGCGGACGGCTTGCTAATTGCCTGGGGCAACGCGGAAACACGCGTGCACACATCGGAAGGCTTCACTCATGCGGAATGGTTCACCGCTACAAGCCGCGAGAATTTGCTCAAAGTACTCGAACAGGAATACACCACGGCAACAAATGCCAGTTTCGTTTCGGCCACACGTCACGCGGATCTCTTGCTGCACACCATTGCTCATGGAGGGAAATCCGGCGCAAGCGGCACAGGCTACCTGCGCGTGGCGTTTTATCAGGCCAAACCGGGTTCGGAGGAAGCCTTGGGCAGTCTGCTCATGAGTAAGGTGAAGCCTTTCCTCGAATCGGAGGTGAGCAAAGGCAATCTCACGCTGTACAACATTGATGAAGAGGACATTCACAGCGATATGCCCGGCGGATACAACCTGGCAATGCTTTTTCCTGATGGCGCCGCGATCGACAAGTTTTACGCTGACTATGCCGCAATGGGAATGTCCGATCCATCGACGGCCAAGGCCTTTGCGAGTATGACGCTCAACGAAACTCACCGCGACGATTTCCTCCGCGTCACGGCGTACCAGAGTAAGTAAGCCCACGGAAATGAGCCGCAGTCTATGCTGGGCGCGTTTTTCTGGCGCGCTCAGACTTCTGCGAATCAAAAGGGCGGAGTTCTCTCCGCCCTTTTGTGCTGTTGTGGCCGACATAACGGAGGATCTGAAAATCTCCGTTATGATTAGTTCACTCAGTAACCAGTCGGGATTGCGAGTGAGTCAATGTATGCCCCGCTGCGCGGCGATTCGTTCCAGACCTGAAATCCTGTAACGAAATAAAAAATGTACGCCGCAGCAAGCCCGCCGGAGGCGCCGTAAATTGGAAACACGGTTTGCCCGCCGACGTCGTAGAAATCAATGTCCTGCATCACCGCGCGTCCCCAGTGCGAGAGATCGAGGAAGTCGATCCGCGCCTGGTTCGCGTTGATGGAGGACTTGATCGGCACTCCGGCCATGGTCAGATCGCCGGTGAACAGCAAGTCGAGATCGCTGGCGCGTCCGCCGGCGCCTTCCTTGATGATTTGCGAAATGCTGATGCCCAGCTGCTCCCACGCGTTTTCCTGCTCGAGAGAAGTGTAGGCGATGAGCTTCCCCACCTGATTCGTGCCCAATGCTTTCCGCACTTTGTTGATGGCCAGGCGCACAACGCTCGGCGTAAGCGCTGCGTTGTTGCCGGCAACGTGCGGAGTCGCGAGTTCGACTGGATACGTGGCGCGGTTCAAATTGAGCCACGTTCCAGTTGTCGCGTTTGTCTGATGATACGGCACGCCGAAAAGTGAAACAGGCTGCGCGCCGGTCAAGCCGTCATGAACGACGTTGTCGCCCGCGACCACCCCGGAAGGGATCGCGTCAATCTGAATGAATTTGTTGAACGGATCCACGAGCACCACGTTCGAAGTCACGCTGCCCGCTACGTTGCGATTGGTGGTCAGCGTGGAATCGTAGAACTGAATCGCCTGGTTGTAATAAAAAAGCGCAGCGCCGGGCGGCGTGTTCAAGTTGATCTGCGCGGCGACGCCCGCGGGCAGGCCCGTAGTAACAACGGAGCTGACCGTGCCGAGAACACCGTTGCCGCCGGTCTGCATTACTTTGTCGAGAAACGCGCGGAATTGCCCCATCGCGTTTTTTACTTCGCGCTTGGCGGCGTTTTCGATCGCCTTTTCCGGTGAATTGCTCGCGTATTCCACGAGCTTGCTGATTTCCACGGCATGCCGGAAGAAAATCGGCGACACTTGCGCCACATCATAAGTCGTGCCGGAGCCGCGGCCCAGGTCTCCACCATCGAGATTTGCGAGGCCCGCTTTGCCTCCGGGACGAATTTGCAGCGGGAGCCGCATGTTGCGGCTGGAGACGCGCTCGACGTCGCCGCGCTGCTGAATCATGGTGAGCAGAATGTCGTCGCGCTCGTAGAGTAGCGGCAGTTTGTCGCGCACCTTTTCGAGCTGGACGGCTACAGTCTGTGCATTTTGCATTTGTGCCATTTCGTTTTTCTCCTAGGAGTGAAATTCAACGCGGTCGTGCGGGTGCTTTCTCGTGCGAGGCTTAATGAACACTTAAGGCCAGCCCTTAAAATCAAGCGATTCACCAACTCAACCTGCTGTTACTTGCGCTCTCGGAATCGGGGCTGAAGCGGTTCCACGGAGGCGGAGTTTCCGCCGTAGTACGTTCGTACCAGTGCGAAGGTGCTGGAAGTACTGAGAGAATGTGACTCTCGCGCTATGGCCCGCGCGCTTGGGGGAATGCCAGAATTTCCGTGCAATCAATGACACGCGTGGATGCACCGCGCCTGCGGCGGGAGCGTTCCAATGACTCCAATTCACAGAGGCGAAGACATGGGCGACGTGACTGAGGTGCTGGCAAGCATGGCCGAAACAGTTGAAAGTGTAAAATCCGAAAACCAAATGCCGCAAGCCGCAGACGCCGGGAACATCGAAAAGGCAATTACCGAGCGCCGGCGGCGCTTGCGCACCAAGCTTTCCGCACCGGTACGCGTGCGGCTGAATTCCGGTGCGCAGCAGCAAGCGGAAGTCTGCACCACCGTGGATGCTTCGCGCGACGGCTTGCTCTTCACCACCACGTTTGCGGGCTATCGCCGCGGGCAAGATCTCGCCATCACATTTCCCTACTCCGGGACGGCCGGTGGAGTCCAGCACGAGCGCACCGCACTGGTCGCGCGCGTTTTCGAGATGCCCGAAGGCCGCTACGGCGTCGGCATCCGTTTTTACGAAGGCAAGCGCCCCGACCTTAACGCCGAAGCCGATCGCGCCGCAGCCAAGCATTTGCGCAATGCGGGAGAAGTCGCCCGCGATCTTGAGAAGCCCATGCCCCTGGTGCTCATTGTCGAGAGCGACCCGCGTTCGCGCGATACCATGCGCCACGTTTTGCAGGACCAGAAATACGTTGTCGAGGCCGTCGAGACTGGCGCGCAGGCCGTCGAATTCCTGCGCCAGCGCACGCCGAACCTTTTGCTCACCGAAATCGAAATCGAAGATATGTCCGGCTACGATCTGTGCCTGATCGTCAAGTCAAACGAACGCTTGCAGCACGTTCCGGTAGTGATGACCACGCGGCGCGGCCAGCCGAATGATTATTCGACGGCTCACGCGCTCGGCGCAATTGTCTGCATGGCCAAGCCCTACAAGCAGGAACGTCTCCTGCACGTAGTTCGCATGCTGGCGCCTCCGACCGTCAGCGAAGAGCCGGCCATGAAGCCCGGCGCTCGTTCGCGCATGACCCACACCGCGCGCACCAACGGCAACAGCCGCGGCGCCACCCACGCCAGGCGGTAAGTGTGGGTGCGGCTTTATGCCGCCCGTGCATCGCGGAAACTAAAACTCATAAAATTACTGGTCGTCCCGATGAAAGCATCGTATCCTCAGAACGGTCGTACCGTTGTGGTTTGCGCGCGATAAGTGACACCAGCGCCTCTCCTATTGCTTGATCTCCGTAGCAGTGCTAACTTCGGTCAAATATATGGGTCGAGTAGCTTCAACGCATCGGTTCCCTGGCTTGATTTGCGCCGCTCTCCTTGCAACCCTGGCGTGCGTGCCCCTCGCATCCGCAAAAGATAAAAAAGAGGACAAGAAAGCAGAAAAAGCTGCGGCTGAAGCCCTGCTCGCGAAATCGCGCGACTTGAGCAACATCGAAGCGCCAGGTAGCCTGCCTTTTGTCCTGAACCTGAAAATCCACTATCAGATCGAAACGCAATCAGCTGACGGACAGGGTCAAATTATCTGGCTTGCCCCGGATCATTACCGCGAATCATTCTCTGCGCCGAATTATTTCTACACGGATATTGTGCGCGACGGCTACCGTTATTTGGCACGCACGAACGATGACATGCCGCTAGTGATGTATGAACTGCAACGAACGATTGAGCGAGCCCTCGGCGCTGGCCTCGCACAGAAGGAAACAATCAAAAACGTCGCCGCATCCGAGATCGCCGGGCCGCCCCTCACGTGCATCACTTTTTCTGACAAAACGCTCTTCCAGAGGTGCATTACCCGTGACGGCGACGTGGCAAAAATGGAACGTCATGCCCCTGCCCCCGACATTTTATCCGAGCGTTATGAATTCGATAATTTTACTGCCTTGGGCGTGAAACGCTTTCCGCAAACAATTGTATTCCGCGGAGGCGATGACCATGTAATCCGGATTGATGTCCAAAATTTCGCGGCTGTAAAGGAGTCACCCGCACGCGCGTTCGATCCTCCAACCGATTCAAAGAAAGAGGCTTGGTGTGCCCAGCCGAAACCGGCAGCTGCAGACCTGCAGAAAGAACCGCTTTCACTTGCCATAGATCCCAGCCAAGTAATGGACGCAGAACGCTCACTCGCTAGCTATCATCCGTCTATTTATATAGAAATTGGGCCGAACGGTCATGTGCGTCGCGGTACTGTGGTTCGTTCATCACGGCCGATTGAGAGCCAGAACCTTAAACATTGGATGAGCAGTATGCGATTTCCCATCTTGCAATGTGGACGCGACGGGATCGAGTACCAGATGGAACTTCAATTCTAGCCAATCTTTTTTTACAAATTCAGGATGTCCGAATCTGACAGGCGCTTGTAATCCACTTCGCGCGGCGAGACCGGTTTGCGATTCACCCCATCCGACGCGCCCGCGCCCGCGATATCCCCGCGCTTCGCCGCGGATTCATGCCGGGCAAGCCGCTCGCGATTCGCTGAAACCACGCTGTGCGTCCATTCATTGATCACGCGCTTGGCAATCGCGGGCAGAGCCTGCCGCGCGCGTCCTGTGACGAGCGTAACGATGGCCTGCTGATGCGCCCGCGTGTCGGCTGCCGGATTCGCTGCATCGCCTGCAGCGGACGCAAACGCTTCGCGGAGCTGTTTGCCAAGCTGCGGATTTCCGCGCAGCGCGTAATCGAGGTCTCTGTAAATTTCGCCGACGATGCGCGTCTTCGCGCCGGACGAAATGCTTTCGGGCAGCAGCTGATTCACCTGCGATTCGATAGCCGCGACAACTTTCTCCACCGCAGCAGCGTTCGTGGAATGGAAAAATACAGCCTGCGCGGCGCGCCTCGGATCAGCCGTTTGCATTGTCGAGGAAATTGCAGACGCCGGCCGGTCCGCATTGACAACAGAAGGCGCACCGGGCAGCGCAGCAGATTGGCCGGCGTTCGATGAATGTGCTGAGGGTGATTCTACGCCGTCTCCAGCTTGCTTCTTGCTTTGTGGTACAACCGAGCTGCCCGATGGTGCGCCTCCGCCTTGCTCTGCCAAATCTTGACTCGTCGATGGACTCGACGGACTTGTGTTCCCGGCGGCGACGCGTGCAGCGTGCGCGTTCATCGCACTTGCCAGTCCCTGGAACGCATCCGGTGATAATTCGTGAATGCGTGCAGCAAGCACTGCATGGTCCGCGGGCGCACCAGAGAAAAACATCGAGTCGAGCTCGTCCAGCTGTGCCTTCGCATCCTGCGCCGCCGCTGGCGTCGGAAACACCGCGCGGAATTGCTGCGCCGCTTCGACCGCATCGCGCAATTCTGGATGCGAGTCAAAGACCTGCGCAACTTCATGAGAAGTGGCCGGCGCTTGAGCCCTGGCGCCTTGGTTTTTCGCTGGCGCGCTTTCCGTTTCAATAGCCTCTGGCCCAGGTGCGGTCGCCGCCCCATTCTTAGTGTTGTCTGTAAAGAATTGTGCGTCGGGATCGGCACTTGCGGCCACCGGCCGTGCCACGGACGTCACCAGCCCCAGAATCTCGTCCTCGTTGGGACCTTTACTGCGCAAGCCGCGTCGTAACGTGCTCATTCTCCCCTGCGCTGAGCTAGGTGCTGGAAGCTTTGTGGAATTTACGGACATGGTGTCTCCTCGCTGCGGATGAATTCGTATTTCCAAACAACAATTTCAGAGTTTAGTCGACCGTCGGAATTCGGCCGGATTGGGACTCTACGACTCGCTGAAAACTCGACGCTCACTACTACGTGTTTCGCTGTGGAACAGTTGATAAAACCAGCACAAATATACTTTCGTACTATAGGATGCGGTGGTAGGCTCGATGAAGATACCCTTATTCTCGGGGGCCGCACGTAAGAGCAAGCGAGCTGGGTTGGCTCGAATGAGCTGAGCACGCGCAGCGAAGCGCTCCGCATTTCAGGCCCTCCGTGAAGAGGTCCCGCGCGATGGCGCCGCAGAACGAAAATCCGCTAAGCCTGACCGAAAACGCTAAAGCGCCGCAAGCTCCAGAGCGCCGCAGAAGGAAGCGCGTCAGAGTGTCCGCGCAGCTGCGCGTGCGCTCGACGGATCCCAAGTCCGAGCGCTTTACCGAAATCGCCACCACCATTGACGTTTCGCGCGACGGAATTTTGTTTTCGACTTCGCGCCGCGATTTTTGGAAAGGAATGTCCGTCGGCGTGACGTTTCCTTTCTCCAATGCGCCCAACGCACTAAACGCCGAACAATCCGCCGAGGTCGTGCGCGCTACGGAATTGCCCGATGGCCAGATGGGCATCGCCGTGCAATTCGTCCGCAGGCAAATCACAGCCGCGGCAGCCACAGCGCAAACTGGCCCGGGCTCGAAGGAAAAATCCGATACGCACGGAGCCTCAATTGCCGCGAAGGGCGGCTCTGCTCACAAATCCGCAATCCGTCCGGTTGTTCTCGCCGTCGAAGATGACGTGCGCGCCCAGGAACAGATGAAAGCGCTCTTGACGCCTGAGGGCTACGATGTTTTCACCGTGCGCACCGGCGCGCAGGCTCTCGATATTCTGCGCACCACTGTTCCCGCGTGCTTCATCGCAGAAGTGGAAGCCGTGGATACGTCCGGTTACGATCTGTGTCTGATTATTAAAAATAACGAACGCCTGGCGCGTGTTCCGGTTGTTCTGGTCACGCGTAACGCCAAGCCTTCCGATTACGAAGCGAGCCGCAATTTCGGAGCCGTAGTCTGCATGGCCAAGCCATTTGAGCCGAAGCGCCTGCTGCAAGTCGTGCGCCTGCTCGCGCCGCCTCCCGCAAAGATCGAGAAACCCTCATATGGCGGCACCACCGCTCCCGCCATCGAACGCAACATTTAATTCCGTCTAAGACGCTCCCTTCAATTCTGGGCGTTCGTTTTTGGCATGAACTGCTGGTGCATTTGCGCGTGCGCGCGAACATTCGCGTAGCCGCCGGGGTTCGCGATTCTCGCGGCTTGCCCCGCATCGGACGAGAACCATCTCATGCACGCATCCAGTTCGACCGCATGGTTGTCCGTAAATTCATCAGGCATGATGGAAGGCACCAGTTTTTCAAAAGTATTGGCCGCATTAGATCTACATTGCAAACCAAGATTTACCGTAGAACTTGCCATCGGCTGCTCCGCCAGCAATTGCGCAATCTCCCGATACTGCTTGGTGCGCGCCTCTTCATCCGGAATCACGAGCTCGTCAAGCCCAATAAGCCTCTTCAGCAATCCAAGATTCGCCGGATCCCCCAGCACCGCCTGCAATCGGGGATCCGGATTCGCCATCAGCTGCATCAGCACCGCGCGCTGCTCTGACCATAGCGCCGGATACTGCTCCTCCGTCTCCGGATACGAAAACAAATTCCCTTTCAAATCCGCCAGCCGAATCCATTGCGACTGAAATGCCGCGCCCGCGTCAAGCAAAGTAATTTCCACGTCGCTGGGACGATTTCTGCGGAAGCAATCTACCGCTGCGAGCATAACGTCGGCATGGAAGAATTTCATCCGCCTCCATACAAGCCCAATTCGTCCCATCGCCTGATCGCGCGCCATCGCGTAACCTGCCGCGGTCGATGTGTTCGTCATCGCGCCGCCAAACAGCGCCGGGAACGCGCCGGTGAGGAATTGCGCGACCGGTCCCATTAATTCCGCGGAATGCTGCGCCAAGTCTGGCGGAACGCGCGCCGCCGCTGGCTGAAAAAATCCGGCAGCGAGCGGCTGCCCCGCTTTCGCCTTCGCCGGATAATGCGCGCCAGGCTCCGCTGTCTGCGATTGCAACGCGTTGAAGTCCAACACTTCGCTGTCCGCGTAAATAGGAGGAATGCCGTATTCGTACGTTTCAATTTGCAAATTCGAGAGCGTGTTGAACCGCTCCTGCACACTGATCAGCGCATCGCCGAGCGCGGGACGCCCGCTCGAACCGTCCCCGGGCATTGCGTGCGTAACGCGCCAGTGGTCATCCATGTTTTCGTTGCGCGCTTCGCAGTAAACATCTCCTGCGAACGCCGCGTAGCATCCATCAGGAAAAATCTCGAGCAATTCGTCGCGCAGCGCCTTGTCATCCAGCTGATAAATCGCCCATGGACGCAGCCACGTGCGCTGGAAAGTAATGAGATTTGGGTTGTAGTCGCCGCCGGCCGTGAGCGGTCCCCCCTGCGATTGCTCCAGTCGCGCGAGACGTTCGTATTGCGCGGATTCTCCTGCCGCAATCGGCGCTCCGATCTTCTCCGCCGCATTCGGATACGCCGCGCGCAAACGCGCCTGATGCACTTCCATATTCCATTGCAGAAACGGATATTCGTGCATCTCATTGGCCCACGGCGGTGTCTTCAGTTCCAGCGCGCCTACAATGGTGATCACTTCCTGCCCATTCGCCGCGCGCACCGTGCGCACGCCCGCTGGCACTGTGACAACTTCCTCCGGCACGTAATTCTCTTCCGTCAGCACCGCGCCACACGCCTCGCAGGATGCTCCATTCGCAGACGTTGACCGTCGCGCCGCCGTCTCCGCCGCGCAATTCGGGCATACCCACACCGCGGCGATCTTCACCTGCCGCGTTTCCATCTCCGTCTCCGGATGGAAACCGAATCGCTGCCCGTCCACCACGTACCGCACATACGCGCCAATCTTCCCGCCGGTCCACAGATGGAACGCTTCTTCCACCAGCAAATTGCCGACGCGATTATTCTGCTCGACCAGCCGCGCAATCTCGCTCGCCGCCTTCGCCGTGGAAACGTCCGCTTCGCTCTCCGCCGACTGCGGGAAAAATCGCACCCGCGGAATGTCCTGACTCAGTACCGCGATTATCGAAAGCCCGAACGCCTGATAAATATTCGTGACGAATTCGTACCGCGGCATGTCTTCGAGCGAACTCTCCGCCGCGAATTTCTGCTCGAACGGCAAATGCCAGTTCTGATCGCGCTCGCTCCACCATAGGTATTGCATTCCGCGCCAGAACTGATGCGCCTGCTTGATCCGCCGGATTTCCGCGCGCCGCGAAATCTCCGACTCCGTCGAGAGTTCGAGGATCAGACGCCGCAGCGCGTTTTGCAGCCGCTCCGGCAATTGCTCGTTGTTAATGCCAAAATTGCGCGCAGCCGCAACCGTTGCGCCAGACACTAATTCTGCTCCCGCATTTCCCTTCTCTGTGGGAACAGCCGCGGGATTCGCGTGCTTCAATTGTTCAGATGAGTTCTTGTGGGTCATAAGTGTGTGTGCCATGCGGAAAAGCGCGGCGAATGCCACATGCCGCGATTTATGCTATAAGCCGAGTTATCTGAGATGCCCGAACAGGGTTCGTTAGGAAACTTCCATGCTTCGGAGGGAGAACGCTATGAACTCCATTCAGGGATCTCCCGTCCTACCAACCGGAACGGCCTCGCGCCCCGCACCGCCCCAGCTTTCGTTATTTCGTTTATATACCTTGAGGCTCGCCTATCTGATTTTGGCCGCTGGTCTCGCCGCCTTTATCTGGCCCGATGTAATCCATCACACCAGCGCCCTCGCAACAAAGCTCGGCGTACAACTGGCCTTGCTGGCGGCTATCGGCGCCACCGCCGCACTAGGGCTGCGCTACCCGGTGCAAATGCTGCCCATTTTGATTTTCGAGTTCACCTGGAAGACCATCTATCTCATCGCGTTCGCGTTGCCGCTCTGGCGCGCGCACCAAATTACGCCGCCCGTCGCAGACGACATCAAGAACATCGCGGGCGTGGTTGTCTTGCTTCCGCTTGTGCCCTGGATTTATGTCTTCAAACGCTACGTCTTGGCCCCGGGCGACCGCTGGAAATAACCACGAGCTTGCTGGCGACAGCGTTACACGCGCGGAACAATATTTCGTGGCGTCGGAAATGTATCCGCATCAGCTTCGCGGTCGCGGCGCTCGGCCAACGCATCTTCCATCTCCAACGCGCGCCCAATCTGCTGCCAAGATCTTCTCCGCAAAGGCATGAGGGATTTTTCTTCATTGACCGGGCGCGCTTTCAGAGTCTCGAAGTCACAGTTTTGCCTTTTCGAGGCAACGCTCCGATCCGCACCGGCTTTTCCAGCCTTCAAGCCTCCAGGTTCCATAACGTGCATCGGCGGAATCCCTGCCAGCCCCAAAATGGAATTCACCAGCGCGCGGTTCTCCGCTCGCAATCGCGCAACTTCCTCCTCCAGCGCCCGCGCATAGCTCCCGCGCAATCGCACTGCGACCTTCCCCCAAACGCTCCTGACATTCAGCAAAGCTCCTGAAACGCCCTTCATCACCGCCTTCTCCACCGCGACAATCGTCCAAATACCGGTCCGCCTCGGTGCGGTAATTCCAACTCCGCTTTGCGCGCCTGAATCGCCCGAATCGTCGGATCGCTCGACGTGACCCGCTGCGCAAATTCCAGCTCGCGCGGCGGTCTTGCCGTTTGTCCCGCAGCGCGCGACTTCAATCCATACCGTGCCGCGTCCGCGGCATCGTCGCCATCCCGCTTGGCTATGTCCTCGATGTTCACCTCGTCGCGCACCAGCTCCGGCAGCGTGCGAATCAGCTCCGGGCACGAATCCGCGATGAGCCATTCGCCCGCGTCCAGCATTTGATACATCAGCATCCATCCGCCCACGCGGTCATTGTCCGCCGGCACAGGACGCGGCAGCCCCGACGCTTGCAAAATGTCCCCCATTTGCTCGGCGATGGACGATTCATCCGTCCGCCGCGCGAACGCGTCCGGCGAAAGATAAATCGCCTCGATTTTTTCCGTCGCGCCGGTGCGCAGCCGCGACCGTTCAATGATTTGCGCTGCCAGCACGCGCGGCGCGAGATGCTGCGCGATAAATTCGCGATACGTAATCGTCGTCGCTCGATTCCCACTCTGCGAAGGGGTGGGCGCGGCGGCGCCCGTTACATGCGGCGTCCGCCGCGTTTCTTCGGCAGGGCCATTTACAAAATATTTTTGTTGGGATGCGGGGGCGTCAGTGCTGCGCGACGCGCGCCCCGCCTGTTGATAAAACTCGCCGCTGTTGCAATGCTCGCGAGGAGAAGCGTCACCGGCAGGCGAATCCGCCAGGTTTTTCGCGGACGGGCAAGTGCCGCGATCGCGCGTCTGCGAACTCGCGTGCCGGTGGCGTTGCTCCTCGTGGCAATGCTCGTGCGTAAAATATTCCGCATGAGGCTGTAGCGGAGGGTTTGTCCCGCCCGCAGTTTCCCTTCCAGCCTCTTGCCTCGGGCGTCCAGCCTCCAGAACATGCCAGTAAACCGCCGCCGGATGCTCGAATCCCCAATCCACGGAAATCCATCGCGGCCACCACGGTTCCGCCGCAATCTGCTCCGCGCGAATCACGCTCCGCGACGGGTCGAAATTCGAAAAATACTGCCCCGCGAAGACTGACCAATCGCCATCCAAAAACGCCCGCCGGTAAAAGTCCGGCAACTGTTGCAGCGTTTTCAGATACTCGCTGTCGGTCGCGTAAATCGGATTGTCTGTCACACGCGCCGAAATAAACGCGTACTCGCTCGCATCGTATTCCCGCGGGTCCATCCCCGCCGCAGCCTGCTTGTCGATGAAAAGCGATTTCACCCATGCGTGCCCGATGTTCCCTGGATTCGTCGCGCCCGCCATGCACGGAGGACGCGGGCCGCGCACCGGGCACCGGTTGCGGCTCGTCAAAAATTGCCATTGTCGCAGCGTGAAGTGCGTCAGCTCATCAATCCCGATAAACCGGAATTCGCTTGACTGATACTGGTAAATGTCATTCTCGCTCTGCGAATATCCAAACCGCGTCGTCGAACCGTTGCGCCACGTGACCGTGTGCTTCGCTTCGTTGAACGTGAGATAGCTTTCCCGCGGCACGTCGCGCCGGAAATAAAGCAGCAGCGAGCCTTCTAGCTCCGGAAACGTGCGCCGCAGCAGCAGCGTATTCGCGCCGCGAGTCTCATTCGCCTGCGCGATCGCCTCCATCAGCAGCGCTTTCGATTTTCCCGGACCCGCCGCGCCGCCGAACAGCCGGTACTTCGCGCCGCACTGGTGAAATTCGCGCTGCTTCGGAAACGCGCGGTAGCCCAGCTGTATTTCGCGCCGCTCCTCATCTTCCAGCCACCGTTCGACTCCGGATTTAACCGTGCTCTCTCTGGCTGCAGGACTCGATTGCTTCTCGCGGGTCCCGTCCGAGCCGTGTACGCGTGTTGTTTTCCGCCGTTGTCGGTCCCGTTTTTTCCTGTCGGGCCGCTTTTGCGCTCGTTTACGCATGGGGCAGGCACTGTAGCTCACGCTCGCTCTGAATAATTTGAACGGCTCCCGCCCACGATTTATGCGGGCTGACGTGAGGTTTTTCGCTTTTCGGTTGTCTGCGCGCTGACGCGAGGTGCTCGGCCGGATTTATTTCATCGGGCGCATCTGCACGAACGCGCATCACTTCACTACCCGCTGCGCCGTGTGCGCGCCATCGTTGTTTGTCGTCGGAGGACCCGATTTATTTCATCGGGCCTCATCCGTTTGCGTCAACCCGTCGGCATTCACCGGCCGCGGAATTTCGTGGACAAATTGAAATGCGCTCGGTTCTTGCGCCGCATTGGCGCGCGCAGGCTCCATAATCTTCGCGCACTCCTTCAGCACTTCCAGCAGCAGCTTCTCCTGCGCCGCCGGCAGCCCTTTCTTCGGCTTCGCGCGCCGTTGTAGCCGGTTGACTTGCCGGTTGAACACACGCGCCACTTTATGCTCGTCGAGCCCTTGCGTGCGCATCGCCTGCCGCAAGCTCATTCGCGGACGCGGCGCAGGCGTGAATCGTGATCTCGTAGCAGTTTGCATGATGACTGGGCCTTCGGGTTGTTGTGGTTTGACTTTCATAGGTAAGAATGCGACCAGACAATTTGCGACCGTACAACTCTCATAGAACGTGGAATCGCAAGGCGCTTCATGGTGAATGCGCGACACCTCGAGTCACTGTCATTCTGAGCGCAGCGCGCGAAGCGAAGCTTGCCTGCCCAAGGCAGGAATCTCGCCGCGCAATCACCTCGCGGAATTTGTCTCCGAACCGTTGTGCCCGATTTTCTTATCAGCGGCGCTTTGTAGTGCAGAGTTTCGCCGTTTGAAACTCTGCGGCTTTTCACTGCTCGCGCCTTCCTCAAGCACCACGTCGATAGCTGTCATTCTGAGCGAAGCCCAGTTTGCGAAGCGAAGAATCTCGCCGTGGGTGCGCTGCTTTGGCGACGCCGATGTGCTCGATGGGCCTGCGTCAATGTAGCTCAGGCATCGTTCTGAACGAAGTGAACAGGTCTTTACATTTAAGGATTTTGACTCTCGCGCGACTCATCCAAGAATTTGCACGGTCACGCCGGAGCCGCCGCTGATCGCCGTGACCTTCGCGCGAATGAATTTCGCGCGCACGCCACTGACCGTACGGGCCTCTCCCGCCGTCGCCGTCGACGAATCAACCGTCGCGTATTGCGCGTCCACATCATTCATCGCCGTCTGCAGCGCGATGTTCACGCTTGTCGGCGCGGTCCCGAAGAGCGTCTGCCAGCGAATCGTCCGCCCGTTCTCCGGAAAACCTCCATAACTCGGCAGCGCGAATTGCTGGCTCGAAGCACCGGCGGCAGGCGCTTCCGAATTGAACGCGAGCGCGACGTCGCCGGGGTAAATCGAATTGGGCGGATTCTGTGCGTTATATGCAGGCATGTTACACCTCCAAGAGTATCGTGACGGCAAGTCCTGCTTTTTAGGGGGTCGGAGCTTTAGCTCCGACAAAAAGCAGTAGGATATTGGGGCTTTAGCCCCTGAACGATGATTCCGTAAATCACGCGATCAGTGTGTGTAGTGGCGGCTTCTTGCCCCGAGATGTTTCTTCGAAGGGTACGCCGCCCGCTTTTGTTGCGATAGGGCCACGGAGCAGGACCCATACACGCGCCGCTGCATTCACTCACGTGGACGGAGAAAAGGGTTGCCGACTCAAAATCCTGATATTCCCTCGTCCTTTGACGGCGTTGACAATTTGTAGTGACACGGCTTCCCGGGCCCGCGCCATCTGAGGCTCGCCGCTACGCGAAACCCGTGCGCGTGCGAGCAAAGTCTCGCGCCCGAATGCGTGTGCGACCGTGCAAAAGCGCTTTGCGCATAAAAAAAGCGCCGGCAGGACGCCGGCGCTAGAATCAGGTTTATGTTGGGGCGACTTGCGTTCTCTTTCGAGTGACACAAATCGAGCTTACAGTGAAAACTTTTACGCTCAACCCCCAATTTTGTCAAGTACTTTTTTTAAAATTTTCTAGCCCCTT
>DAIRCW010000012.1:0-33055 GCA_036796475.1 Candidatus Acidiferrales bacterium
AAACTGCAAACGTATCCGCCCCAGCCGACGGCCACGGTGGCCGCACCGAAAGCGTATTCGAGGACGAGGGCCCAGCCGATGACCCAGGCGACGATTTCGCCGAGCGTGGTGTAAGCGTAGCTGTAGGAGCTGCCGGCGATGGGCAGAAGCGCGGCGAATTCCGCGTAGCACAGGCCGGCGAAGGCGCAGCCGATTCCGGCGATGATGAAGGAGAGAATGATGGCCGGACCAGCGGCGGTGGCGGCAACGGGCCCGGTAAGGACGAAAATGCCCGTGCCGATGATGGCGCCGATTCCGAGAGTGATGAGGTTCACTGGGCCAAGAGTGCGCTTGAGGGAATGCTCGCCGGTTTCTGAGGCTTCGGCGAGGATAGCGCTGAGCGGCTTCTTGGCTAAGAGTTGGCTGGCCATGCGTTTCCTCCGTTAATCATCGCAAAACTCAAAAACGAAAAGCAGGTCCCTCGGCCCGTCTCCATAAGGCGGAGCCGGTCTCGGGATGACATCCAAATCCGCTACACCGAATCTGCGGCGCGGTTGCGCGAGAAAATGCGCCACAGAACGTACACCGGAACGCCGATGAGAACAATGATTAAACCGGGCCAGGTGTTCTCGGGCTGGTAGCGCACCAACTGGATCTCCAGAAACACAGCCATCAGAATGTAAATCGCCGGAAGAATAGGATAGCCGACGGCGCGGTAGGGCCGCTCCATCGCCGGGCGTGTGCGACGGAGAACGAAAAGGCCGACGAGCGTGAGGATGTAGAAGATCAATTCCGTGCAGATGAGGAAAGTGAGGAGCTGGTTGTAAGTGCCGGAGAGGCAGAGCACGCAGGCCCATACGCATTGAAGAATCAAAGCAACGCCGGGAACGTGGCGGCGATTGACCGTGCCGATGGAGCGGAACAGCAGTTTGTCCTTGGCCATGGCGTAATAAATGCGCGAGCCAGCGAGGATCAGCCCATTGTTGCAGCCGAAGCAGGAAATCAAAATGGCGGCAGCCATGATAGCGGCGCCGATGGGGCCGAAAATAACTTGCAGGGCGGCGGTGGCGACACGTCCGTCAGCGGCGAATTGGATACCGCGAGAGATGATTGACGTGCCGTGGGGATCACCGGACATGGGCAGAATGCGGAGGTAAGCAAAATTCGCCAGCGTGTAGAGCGTGGTGACGATGAGTGTGCCGAAGAACAGCGCGAGCGGGAGGTTGCGGCCCGGGCGCTTCACTTCCGAGGCAGTGAAAGTGATGTCATACCACGCATCGGATGAAAAGAGCGCGCCGACCATGGCGACGCCGACAACTGTGGCGGTGGAAATTTCCCAAGTGCCGATGCCGGGAGGATAAGGATGGTGCGCGGAGAGTCCGGCATTGCGCCAGAAATTATGGAAGTTGGCGGCGATGGCGTCGGCGCGCGAAAAGATGAAGCCGATAACAACAAGCGCGGCGAGCGTGAGAATTTTCACGCTGGTGAAGGCGTTCTGAACGAGTTTGCCGAGGCGCAGGCCGCGCAGGTTAATCCATGTGAGCACGATGATGGAAATGATGGCGAGAAGGTTCTGGCGGTTCAGTCCCATTTGGTAAGGGCCGAAAGTGCCGAATTTGAGAATCCAAGCGTCGGCAGAGAAAAGATTCGGCGCGAAGACGCCGGAGAATTTTGCAAAGGCAATAGCAACCGCGGCGATGGTGGCAGTTTGCACCACGAGGAGCATGGTCCAGCCGTAGAGGAATCCCCAAAGCGCGCCAAAGGATTCGCGGAGGAAAACGTACTGACCGCCGGCGTGCGGCATGGCGGCGGCAAGTTCGCCGTAGCTGAGCGCGCCGACGAGGGTCATGAAGCCGGAGGCGAGCCAGACGGCAATGAGCAGGCCGGGGCTTTGGACTTGATTGGAAATGTCGGCAGAGACGATGAAAATGCCGGAGCCGATCATCGAGCCGACGACAATCATGGTGGAATCGAAAAGGCCGAGGCCTTTGACGAGCTCGGGAGAACCGGGCGGCGGAGCCGCGGAAGCTGCCGGATTAACAGTGACCGTCGGTTCAGCCATTGCGTTTGCCTCCGCGGGATTTTTCTTCGGTGATGGATGCATTCTGCGAGCGCGCAGCGATGGCGAGAAATTCGCGCGCGCGAGCCGCGGGGTCACGGGATTCGAGAATGTCGCGGATCACCGCGACTGAATTTGCGCCGGCGGCAAAAACTTCCGGAGCGCGCTGGAGAGTGATGCCGCCGATGGCGACGATAGGTTTGCGGGTGAGCTTGCGGGCTTCGCGAATCAAAGCCGGGCCGACGACGGGATCAGGATTCTTTTTCGTTACAGTTGGATAGACGGGGCCGACGGCGATGTAGTCCACGGGCGCATTGGCGACGGCGCGGACTTGGTCAAGATTGTGCGTGGAGACGCCCACCCATCGGCCCGTGCCGCAGATGCGGCGGGCATCGGCGGGATGGAGATCTCGCTGGCCAACGTGGACGCCGCCGGCGCCGACCATTGCGGCAATGTCCGGGCGGTCATTCACAATGAAACGGGCGTTGCGGGTGGCGAGGGCTTCAGCGAGAGTGGCGCAATTTTCAAAATATTTGCGCGAGGAGAGATTTTTGGCGCGGTATTGGATGAGTTCGACACCCGCGGCGGCGAGCTCCTTGGCGCACTTCACCACTGGCGTTTGCATGAGTTCTTCATCGAGCACGGCATATAGTGGCGGAAACATTTTGGGCCCCTTGTACTGATTTCTATTTGGCTGCGGCCGCGACGGTCTCGTAGCGCTCGAGAAAATGAGTGTCGAAGCGGCCAGCGATGAAATCGGGATCTTCCATAATTTTCTTATGCAGAGGAATGGAGGTCTTAATGCCCTCGACGACGAACTGGTCGAGGGCGCGAGACATGCGCGCGATAGCTTCGGCGCGATCATCGCCGAACGCGACAAGTTTCGCGACCAGCGAATCGTAATAGGGCGGGATGACGGCTTCGGAATAAACGGCGGTATCCACACGAATGCCCGGGCCGCCGGGTACGCGGAAAGCGGTGATGCGTCCGGCAGAGGGAGCGAAGGTGTCGGGGTCTTCGGCGTTAATGCGGCATTCGATGGCGTGACCGTGGAAACGCGGCTTGCCGATAACATCGGCGAGCTTTTCGCCGGCCGCGAGGCGGATCTGTGCTTTGACCAAGTCCACTCCTGAAACCATTTCGGTGACTGGATGTTCTACCTGAATGCGGGCGTTCACTTCAATGAAATATAAATCGCCGGAAGCCTCATCGCGAAGGAATTCGACAGTTCCCGCGCTGGAATAGCCAATCTTGGCGAGGGCTTTGGCGACGCGTTCGCCCATGGCATCGCGGATTTTGGTATCCAGCGCGGGCGAAGGAGATTCCTCGATGATTTTCTGATGGCGGCGCTGGATGGAGCATTCGCGCTCGCGGAGGTGCATGACATTGCCGTAGCGGTCGCCGATGACCTGAAATTCGATATGGCGGGGATGCTCGATCAACTTTTCGAGATAGACGTTGGGGCTGCCAAAGGCCTGCTGGGATTCGTGGCGGGCGGTTTGAAACGCGGAGACTAGATCTTCTTTTTTGCGCACGATGCGCATGCCGCGGCCGCCTCCGCCTTCGGCAGCTTTGATGAGCAGCGGGTAACCGATTTCGCTGGCGAGTTTCAGCGCGGAGTTTTCGTCCGGAATTACTTCCGGGCTGCCGGGAATAATGGGCAAGCCGGCGGCGGACATTTCGCGCCGGGCGCGATCTTTTTCGCCCATTGCGCGAATGACCTCCGGCGAGGGGCCGATGAAGGTGATGTGAGAGGCTTCGCAGACTTCGGCGAAATTGGCGTTCTCGGAAAGGAAGCCGTAGCCGGGATGAATGGCGTCGACGTTGGTGATTTCCGCGGCGCTGATGACGTGAGGAATGTTGAGATAGCTTTCGGAAGCGCGGGGCGGGCCGATGCAGACGGCTTCATCGGCGAAACGGACGTGCAGAGAGTTGCGGTCAGCTTCGGAATAGACCGCGACGGTCTGGATGCCCAGTTCCTGGCAGGCGCAGAGGACGCGCAGGGCAATTTCGCCACGGTTCGCGACTAGGATTTTGCGAAACATAGTTTCGTTTTAAGGCGAGCTTCCCAAGAACGATTTACTGTTTGCGGCTGGGGTGAATGGCGAAAAGCGGCTCGCCATATTCGACGGGCTGGCCGTTCTCGACAAAAATGCGCATCACCTCGCCGGCGACATCGGATTCGATCTCGTTCATCAGCTTCATTGCTTCGATGATGCAGAGGACCTGGCCAGCCTGAACACTGTCGCCGGT
This sequence comes from Candidatus Acidiferrales bacterium, assembly GCA_036796475.1. Lineage (GTDB taxonomy): Bacteria > Acidobacteriota > Terriglobia > Acidiferrales > UBA7541 > DAHUXN01. The sequence continues at coordinate 4,292 of DAIRCW010000012.1, forward strand.
GCGCGCGAAGGGAGCCGCGCCCGGCGTCGGCGCGGAATAGAACGTGCCGACAATCGGGGATTTGACAATGTGGAGATCGGCGGTGGATTCAGGCGCAGCAGGGGCCGAGGGAGCAGCAGGAGCGGAAGGCGAAGTAGCGCCGGCGGGAGCAGATGGGGGAGCGGCAGAGAAAATCTCGGGCGCAGATTGCTGCGCCCGGAACGGATGCGCGGGGTGCGAAGAGGCCTTGCGCAAGCGTATATGCAGATGGCTGTTCTGGTATTCAAATTCGTCGAGGCCGTGCTGCTCCATGAAGCTGAGGATTTCGGAAATTTGGGAGAGGTCAGGAGCGGAGTTGGACAGGCGCTCCGCAGGACTTTTTTTGGTCTTGGCCTTCATTCCAGTTCGATCAACTCCCGATTGGCGCTGGTAATGAATTGAGCGCCTGATTGCGTGACCAAAGCATCGTCTTCGATGCGAATGCCGCCCGTGCCCTCGATGTAGACGCCGGGCTCGACGGTCACAACCATGCCGGCCTGCAAAACGGCTTTCTCGCCGCGCCCGAGCCGCGGCAATTCGTGAACTTCCAATCCGAGGCCGTGACCGGTGCTGTGGATAAAGTACTTATCCAAGCCGGCCTCGTGAAGAACGTGACGCGCGGCAGCGTCTACTTTATGCGCAGTTACGCCCGGATGAAGGGCATCCCTTGCCGCACCTTGCGCCTGAAGCACAGCGGAGTACCACCGGCGAATCTCCGCGTTCGCGCGCCCCACGAACACGGTGCGCGTCAGGTCGCTTGAATATCCGCGGAGTATAGCACCGAGGTCGAAGACGACCAACTCGTTTTTGCCAATCGGACGGCGGCTAGCGTGCGCATGCGGTAGCGCGGCGCGCGGACCGGAGGCGATAATAGTATCGAAAGCGGGGCCGATGGAGCCTTTGCGGCGCATACGGAATTCGAGCTCCGCAGCAAGTTCAATCTCGAGGACGCCGGGTTTGACGAGAGGAAGAATTTCCTGCCATGAGGAGCAGGCGATGGCGGCTGCTTGGCGCATGATGGCGAGCTCATCGGCGTCTTTGACGGAGCGAAGAAATTCAATTCGGCCACCGCCAGGCACCCAGCGAATTCCGGGGCCAGTTGCTTTGGCGAGAGCGGTTTTCTGGAGCACGGAACAGTGCGCGGCTTCAAATCCTGCGCGGTGAACGCGAAGGCGACGGAGAGATTCTCCGGCCGCTGAAAAAAGCGAGCCACGAACGATCCGCACGCGAGCGTTCTTGACCTCTTCCGCAGCCTGAGCCGTATAGCGGCTGTCCGTGAAAAGAGTGGCATCGCGCTGGGTAATCAGGAGGACCGCAGCGCTTCCGGAGAATCCGGAAAGGTAGAGAATATTGGGCAGGTGAGAGACGAGAAAGGCATCCAAGCGCAGATCGCGCGTGCGCTGCTGGAAAAAGGAAAGGCGGGTCGCTGGTCCTGCTGCGCCCGCCTGTTCCGATTTGGAGATTCTTGATGCCCTTCCCTTTTGCCGCGCCATCCCCTAATTGTTACATGGGAAGGATGCGCGGGGTAATGAAGAAGAGCAACTCCTGCGAATTGGTGCTGATGGTCGTATGCCGGAAGAGCTGGCCGATAATCGGCAGGCTGCCGACAAACGGGACATCGTTGATGGTCGTCTGTTGATTGGAGATGATGATGCCGCCAATCATAACCGTCTGACCATCGTTGACGAGAACGCGGGTGTCCTGCGCCTGGGTATCGAGAGCAGGGATACCCTGAATCCTTGGAATCGCCGGATCAATCTGCGTGTTCTCAACATGGACGTTCATAAAGATCGTGCCGTCCTTGGTGATTTGCGGCGTCACCTGAAGTTCGAGCACGGCGTCGATGAACTGGACGGAAATTGTGTTATTGATGACCGTCTGGACGGGAATTTTGGTTCCCTGTTTGATGGTCGCTTCCTGGTTATTCTGAACGATTTCCTTCGGCTTAGAGAGCAGCTTGCCGACGCCCTTGCTCTCCGCAGCTGTAATCACGTAGTCCAGAGCAAAATTGGCCGAAGAGAACGCATAGGAGACACCGCTGGTGGGCGCGGCAACACCCAAGTTGGTGACCAGAGGCATGTTCACAGCCGTCGGATTGGTTGAGGACGGAGCGCTGCTGCCGATGATAATCGGAGGAGCGGGCAGAGGCGGAACGAAACGTCCCACCGGGCTCGTGCCGACTGCACTAGCGCCGCCGAACAGATTGCGGCCGTTCGTCGCAGATCCCGCGAAGGCAAACTGCGAGCCAAGTTCGCGAGCAAACGTGCGATTGGCAGCCACGACGCGAGCCTCGATCTCCACCTGCTGGGTCTTGGTATCGAGTTCACGGATGAGATTATCAACCACGGGCATTACGGTGGGAATGTCACTGATAATCAAAGTATTGGTACGATCGTCCGCCAGCACGTCGCCGCGAGGCGAAAGGAATTTTTTGAGCGTATCAACCATGTCCTTGGCCTTGGCGTAGCTGAGCGTGCGAGTCGTGGTGACCAAGTCAGCGGCCTCGATCTGAGCTTTCGCCAAATCCCTGGCTTCGTCCGCTTCTTTCTTCATAGTAGCTTTGGTGGCGATGCGAAGGACGTTGCCGTCGAGCTGCTTATCAAGATCGTTGTTCTTCAGCACGATGTCGAGAGCCTGGTCCCACGGGACGTTATCCAGAACCAACGTGAGAGTGCCTTTGACGCTGGGATCCACGACCACGTTCAAGCCACTGATTTCATGAATCAGGCGGAAGAAGTCCTGCAGGTCCACGTTTTTCAAATTTACAGAGATGGGCGCGCCCGTGTACTTCGCGCCACTCTGATCCTGCGAAATGACGGATACAGGGCTAAGCGCCGGAGCCGGTGAGGGCATAACCGTTCCAGCCGGAGCTGTTTGCGCGGGAGGCGCAGATTGTGCTGCTGCTTGCGCTGCTTGCTGCTGGGCAGACTGCGCTTCCTGCGCACTCTGCTGTGGCGCTGAATTGTTGTCACTGGTGACAGGAGCAGGCTGAGCCGGTGCCACAGACTGAGCCGGAGCCTGCGAGGCCGGAGGATTCACCGGCTTGGGGTCCTGACTCTGCGGCGCGGGAGAAGCAGACTGCGCCGGAGCATTGGAATCGAAACCGGCCGGCTGAACGGGCGGCTGCGACGGCGATGACGACATCGGCGCGGTAGTCGCCGGGAAATTCGAAGCGGCTGAATCCGTGCTCTTGTCAACGGTCGCAGGGGGCGTTGAGGGCTGGGCTGCCGCCTGCGCCTGGGTTGAATCTTTGCTGGCCGGCGCCGCTGAATCGGAAGACGGCTGCACCGCAGGAGCTTGCGCATTGCTCGAAGATTCGACCGAAGGATCGGCGGCCGGAGCTGGAGCATTGTTTGCTGGCGAAGATGCAAACTCGACCGCTACTCCGCCGTCCACGTGCTTCACGCTATAGGAAGCATCGGCGGAAAGATCAATCACGACACGAGCGACGCCGGGGGAAAACTGCGCCGCGCGGACGTCGCGAATCGGTTCAATATTACTGGGCGTTTTCTTTGCCGCGGCGATGCGCTCGCTCGGGAAATCGAGAACGAGGCGCGCCGGATTGCTAAGGCGAAGATCATGATAATTCATCGAACCGGAACCCAGTACCAGCACCTCAGGGACATCGCCGTCCTTAACCACGGAAATGTGCCGGATGGCAGCACTGGCAGACGAAGAGCGAAGAGATGCATTCAGCATGCGCGGCTCGCTCGATTCGGCGGCATCGGCGGTCTGCACGTTTTTCTTCGAAACGATGATGCGAATTGCGTCGCTGCCTTCTCGAGTGATTTTGGGAAGCGCGCCTTCGCCAAGAAGCAGCTCGATGCGGGACACGGGCTGATCGCCGGATTGATATTCTTCGAGACGATAGCTGCGAACGATATCGTTGTTGAGAACCTTCGCGGCGTCCGCATTGCCGGCGGAGACGCCAGTGAGATCGATGTAGTAAAGATCGGTACTGGGATGATGGACGACAAAGTCGAATGGTCCGCTGGCCTTGGCGCTGAGACGGACGACTCCCTGCCCGACCACAGACGTGACCCGGACCGACGGTTCGCTGCCCGGGGACGCCTGGACCGCTGATGTAATCATTAGAAGGCTAGCTGCCACGAGGCAGGCAAGCCCGAAAGGCCGCCGAATCTTGCTCATTGCTCATCTCCTGCAATCGGATAGAGTCGCTTGGACACATCGCGGTCAACTGTGCGGCCAAACGCGTCTTTACTCTGTTGAAGAAACGTAATTTCATCAATGCCGATCTTCTCCACCACGCCGTCGTAAATGTGATCACCGTCGTGGAGGAAATAGACGCGGTCCTGCGGGTTCGCAACGACGGCGACCATCCCGCCGGAAGTTTTGACCATTCCCTGCAATTGAACTGTGGAAACCTGCAAACCGGCGATGCCCGGAGGCAGATTCGAATGGCCAGCGTTCGCGTCGCTCTCGTGAATGAGAGCGGCAAAAGGATCGCGGCCGTGCGTAAGTTCGGGCAGTTCAGCCGGGTGAATAGCGGCTGCCGGAACTGGCACGCCAGCAGCGGCTGGCTTGGCAGCGGTAACGACCGGCTTTGTTTCCTTCTTCGTCGCAGTCTTTGCCGCGGCTTTGTGGGAGGCATGGCGCGCCGATTTTGCCTTGGTCTTTGCCTCGGTAGCAGCGGGTGCACTCTTCTTAGCTGTTGCCTTGGCTGATTTTTTCTCCGAGCCGGGCGCTGCTTTCTGAGAAGCTGTTTCAGACGCGAGTTTGTTGGCCGGAGCAGGCTTCGCGGCGGCAGTCTTCGAAGGAGCAGGTTTTGCCGCTTGAGGCTGCGCCGTCTGTGCGCTTGCAGAGAGCACCAGCAATGAGGCTGACAACGTGGCCGTGGCCACTGTTCTCGCGAAAATTTTGAAGTAGTTCATCATTTCTGTCCTATAAGCCGCTACCGCCGAGCCGGCGCAGCGCCGGGTTTGCCGGTCGCGTTCGCCGGAGTTTGGTCGCTCGACTGGCTAAAGAAAGTGACGATAGTAAAGTCGCCAGAAACCGTTGTCCCGGGCGCCATGTGGAATTGGCTGGTGGATGCGGCACCCTGTTTGACTTCATCAAATTTCAGGTCGCCAACGTTGATGATTCGGGAGAGCCGCCCGAGCCGGGCAAAAAAATCAAGCATTGAGAAGTAAGGCCCGTCTGCGGTGAGTTTAAAGGGCATCTCCGAGTGGTATTGGTGAGGCACAACAGGTTCAGTGGTAATTCTGCGAATAGAAACGCCAGCACCGGAAGCGGCGCCCTGCACCATAATGATGAACTGGTCGACCTGTTTGTCCTCGGGGACAATGGCCTGAAGGGTCGCCAATTGTTTTTGCAAGGCGTCCATTTGGCTTTGCAACTCAACCTTGCGCTGCTCATAGACCCGAAGCGTCTGGACTTCAGCCTCGAGCGGCTTGAGTTGAGCGTTGGCGCTATCCACATCGGCGCGTTCACGCGCCACAGGTGAAAACGGAACATACATTCCGGCAAGAACCAAAACTACCGCGAGCACAAGAAAGGCTAGCGCCTGAATCGGCCAGGACATTTCTTTGAACGAGGTTGCCATGGCGTATCCCTAGCTCCTTCCCGGCCGCGCCGGAGCGGCAGGCGCGGGAGCAGTAGCACTCGCGGGCTGTACCGTCTGCGTCTGTGGTGTAACCACTTGCGCATTCATGGTGAAGGAAAAGGTCTGCGCGCCCTTCACAATGTCATTCTCGGCGGCTTCTTTCATATTGATCTCGCCGAAGTATCCGGATTTCTGCATTTGTGTCAGGAAATTAGCAATGGAATTGAGCGAAGCGGCTTCGCCGGTCATATTCAGAGCATTCCCTTTGCGCTCGAGTGAGGTAAGCCAAAGCTCAGGAGAGTGCTCCACGGTGGTTGCAACCATTTGCAGCAACTGCTGGCCGCCGGTGCGGTTAGCCTGCAACTGCTCAATGACGTCAATGCGCTGGACGAGGATGGTTTTCTGCTTCTCGTACTGCGTCACCTGATCTTTGATCGCTTGCAGGCGAGTCTTTTCCGTCTGCAAAGAGGTGATGCGGCTCTGAATCGTCGCTAATTCACTGGCTTTCTGGTGGTACATCGCGAAAAGAACCACGAAAGCCACTACCAGAGCACCGACAAAGAGAAGAGTCCGCAGAGAAGATTCCAGCGGAATCGACGGGCCGCGAAGGCGGCGGCTGGCCTTGGGACGTTCCTGACCGAGAAGGTTGATGCGGATCATGGCGTGTCAAAGCTCCTCAAAGCCAATCCGACGGCGATGGCCAGGCGGGGCGCCATTTCGCGAATTTGCTCTTCATTGTGCTTGCCGGGATTGACGACGATCTTTCGGAACGGATATAGCTCCTCGACGGGCATGCCGAATTCCTCGCGCAGCAAATCGAGCAGGCCGGGAACTCGTGCCGTGCCTCCGGCCACAACGATCCGGCGGATGTTTTCGCCGCTGGCCGTGGCGCGGAAGAAGTCGAAGGTCTTTTGGATCTCGAGAATCAGGATGTCGGAAACAGAGCGCAAAATCGAAGTGCGCTGCTCTTCGGTTACGCCCGGGAGGCTGCCGCCCATTTTCAGGCGCTCGGCGTCTTCGAAGTTCAGATCCAATTCTTTCTGAAGGGCGTCGGTGTACTGATTGCCGCCGACGGAAACGTCGCGGGTAAAGAGCGGCGTCCATCCGCGGATAATGTTGATGTTCATGACGCTGGCGCCGATATTCAGAAGGGCCACGACTTGAGTCGGGTCAGGGTCGTAATTCACCTCGTAGCAGTTCTCGAGGGCAAAGGCGTCAATGTCGACCACCATGGGAGTTTTGCCGGCCTGCGCCAGCACGTTGGTGTGGTTCAGAATTTTGTCTTTCTTAGCGGCAACCAGAAGAACATCCATTTGCGCGTCGGTGGCCTCGAGGAGCTGATGGCTGAGATTCACGTCGGCGATGTCAAATGGGATGTGCTGGCTGGCCTCGGCCTGGACGCGGTCATAAAGCTCGTCCTCAGGCATGGCCGGCATGGGCACGCGCTTGACGATAACAGAATGTCCGGAGACGGACGTGGCTACGTCTCGAATTTTGATTTTGTGAGAATCGAAGATGGAGCTGATGCGCTCGGCAACGGCCGGGGCGTCCATAATCGCGCCATCCACGACGGTATCTTGCGCCAGCGGCTCAACGCCGAAATTGACCAGCTCGTAGCCGTCTTTGGTCTTTTTCAGCTCGACGGCTTTGACTGAGCTTGAGCCGATGTCCAAACCAATAAGAGCTTTCGATTTACCCATGCCAAACATCGCGCGTCCTCGCTGACTGCCGCGGGCAACTTGCCGTTGCGCGGGCATCGCTATGACTATCGTTCCAAATTGTTGTTTGAGCCCACCGTCGTGCGGCTCCGATCACCCCGCTCGGAAACCGACGACCAACCGCGTGCCCCAGTGCTCCCCTTACCAGTAGTCCTATGCCCCGTTATGTCACTCGAACCTGTTCGCGTCAACGCAACCGAAACCACCGCTTGTTCAGTTGGTAATGGCGACACTGAGATTAGAAAATAGGTGGGAAGCTAAGTCTACTGGGATTGCGGCGCTGCGTGCGAAAAATGACACCTGTTCGGGCGTACAGGAGCGGATTACTTCGGACGAGAAATGTCCAAGCCCAGAGATTTCCACAGGGCGTCGATGCGTTTTTTTGTCACCGCGTCCATACAAATTTCGTCAGGCCAGGGGCGCGAAAAACCTTCGGACGGCCACTTGCGCGTGGCGTCCACGCCCATTTTCGAGCCGAAGTCCTGCAAGCGAGAAGCGTGCTCGAGAGTGTCCACTGGGCCTAAAACGAATTCGATATCGCGCTGAGGATCGATTGCGCAGAGAGCTTTCCAAACCACTTCGCTCGAATTTTGCACCTCCACGTCGTGATCCACGACGACGATCACTTTTGTGAACATCGCTTGGCCGAGGGACCAAATCGCGTTCATCACTTTGCGGGCGTGGCCGGGATAAGACTTGCGAATGGCCACAATCATTAGATTCTGAAAAATTCCTTCGGCGGGCATGGAAACGTCTACGATTTCCGGAAATTGCATTTTCATCACGGGCAGGAAAATGCGTTCGATGGCGTGGCCCATGAAAAAATCTTCCTGCGGGGGCCGGCCGACAATGGTTGTCAGATAGATGGGATCTTTGCGATGGGTGATACACGTGATGTGAAAGACGGGATACTGGCCTTCGAGCGAGTAAAAACCGGTGTGGTCTCCGAACGGGCCCTCGGTGCGCAGTTCGCCGAGTTCAACGTAGCCTTCAAGAACGATCTCTGAATTGGCAGGGACTTCCAAGTCCACGGTTTCGCAACGCACGAGCTCGATGGCATCGCGGCGGAGGAAGCCCGAAAACATGAATTCATCCAAATCCGGAGGAATAGGCAAGATTCCAGAGAGCGCGGTGGCCGGATCAGAGCCGATAGCAACGGCGACTTCCATTCTGCCGCCGGCATTTTGGGAGCGGGCGGTGCGAAAGTGCTCGGCGCCGTGCTTTTGCGTTTGCCAGTGCATGGCGGTGGTGCGTTCATCAAAAACCTGCATGCGATAGCAGCCGACGTTGCGTTTGCCGGTTTGGGGATTTTTGGTAATGACCATGGGCCAGGTGATGTAGCGGCCGCCGTCCTGGGGCCAGCATTTTAGAATGGGAAACTCGGAGAGCGAGAAGCCGTCCTTGCGAATGACTTCTTTGCAGGGACCGGACTTTACGGTCTTTGGGAAAAAAGAGCCGAGCTCGGCCAGCTTGGGCAACATTTTGACTTTGTCGAGGAAGCCCTGAGGCGTCTGGACATCCAGAAAAGCTTTGACGCGATTGGCAACTTCGGCGAGGCTGTCGACTTCGAGGGCAAGATTGACGCGCCTGTGGCTGCCGAGAAGATTGATAGCCACAGGGACGCGGGAGCCTTTAGGGCGTTCAAAAAGGAGCGCGGGCCCGCCGGCTTTGGTAACGCGGTCGGTAATCTCCGTGATTTCCAGGACGGGATCGACTTCGGCAGAAATGCGCTTGAGCTCGCCTTCCTTTTCCAGCCGGCGAATGAATTCCCGCAGGTCGCGATAAGCCAATCATTCCCCCTGCACATCTAATGTGGGAGCGCACAATGTAGCACGGAGAGGCTCGCTGGGCTAAGCTGAACCTCCGCGCGAAATGAAACCGAGGGTTGCCGGATTACGTCCTTTGACTAGGCCGCGATGAGCGCCCACGCAGAGAGCACGCCCGCCGGAAATAGCGGGAACAAGGATCGAGGACACATACAAAAATTATGGCTGCGAAAGAATGGTACCAACAACACAAGCGTCTTAGCTGGCTGCTGATCGTGGCGGTGGTCGTTCTGATTACGATTGGCGCGGTGATGAAGAACCGCGCGCCGACCGTGAAGTACATCACCATGCCGGTGAAGCGCGGCAGCCTGACGGCGATGGTGCAGGCCACCGGCACAATCAATCCGGTGACGACCGTTCCGGTCGGCTCGTTCGTATCCGGCACGGTGCAGTACATTTTCGCGGACTTCAACACGAAGGTTCACGCCGGCGACGTCCTGGCGCAGTTGGATCCCACGATTTATGAAGCGCAGGTGATGACCGCGCGCGGGAACCTGGCCAATGCGCAGGCGAACGTCCAGAACATCCAGGCGAGCATCATTGCGGATCAAGCCAACGTGGAGAAGCTAAAGGCGAATGCAAAATATGCCGAAGTGAATGCCAAGCGCATCGGCGATCTTGCGCAGCAAGGCATCATTTCCAATGACCAGAACGACCAGACGCAATCCAATTTTGCCGCGGCGAACGCGTCCGTGGTGCAAGCTGAAGCGCAGGTGAATCAAACCAAGGCGCAACTGGCGCAGGCCGAAGCGCAGGTGGAGTCGGCGCGCGGCAATTTGAAAATGGCCGAGACGAACCTTTCTTACACCACGATTCTTTCGCCAGTGGATGGCACGGTGGTGAACCGCAACGTGACTGTGGGCCAATCGGTAGCCGCGGCATATCAGGCGCCGCAGGTTTTCACCATTGCGCAGGATTTGACGCGCATGCAGGTGTACGCCGCAACGGACGAGTCGGATACCGGACAGATTCATGTGGGGCAAGAAGCCACGTTTCAGGTGGATGCTTATCCCAGTGAGAGCTTCCACGGGCGAGTGAGCGCGATACGGCTGAATGCATTCACGGTGCAGAACGTGGTGACCTACGACACGATCATTGACTTCGACAATCCGGAAGGAAAGCTTTTGCCGGGCGAAACGGCGTACGTCAGCATACCAACGGGGCACGCCAAGAATGCCGTGCTGGTGCCGAACATCGCGCTGACGTTCACGCCGCAAATGCCCGCGCCGCAACTGCAAGCGCTCTATAAGAAGAACAACATACCGCACCAGGCGACGGTGTCGCATGTGGGCGGCGAGCAAGTCGTGTGGACGCTCGATGCCGACAAGAAGCCGATGCCAATTGCAATCAAGACGGGGCTTACGGACTACACCAGCACGGAAGTGCTGGAAGGTAATTTGAAGGAAGGCCAAATCGTCCTAACGGGCGAGCAAGTTCAGGGCGGACCGCGAGGAAATTCACCGTTTGGCGGACCGCGCGGGAGATAAGGCAGGAAGGCATAGCCGATGGAAATTGGCGAAATTGTTCGCGTTTCGATGCGCGCTCTCGCGCGAAACAAAATGCGTACAATTCTGACCATGCTGGGGATCATCATCGGCGTCGGCGCGGTGATTTGCACCGTGGCGATCGGGCAAGGCGCGTCGCAGCAGGTGCAGGAGCAGATTCAGAGCCTGGGCGAAAACATGATTTTCATCTCCGCAGGAAGCATTAATAAAGGCGGGGTACACATGGGCAGCCAGGCGACAAAGACGCTGACTGCGGCAGATGGAAAAGCCATCCTCGCGGAAGTGCCGTTCGTAAAGTGGGTGTCGCCGAGCGTGGGATACAGCGCGCAGTTGGTCTACGGCGGAAACAACTGGTTCACGCATACGAACGGAGTCGGGCCCGATTACATGAAGATCCGGCATTGGAGGCTGGCTTCGGGCAGCTTCTTCTCGGATATGGATGTGGATGTGGCGTCGAATGTTTGCGTGCTTGGGGCAACCGTCGTGAAGAATCTTTTTTCCGCCACGGATGATCCTGTGGGAAAGACCGTGCGCATTGCGAATCTGCCGTTCCGGGTTATCGGCGTGCTCGCGCCGAAGGGGAGTTCCCCGTTTGGGCAGGACGAAGACGATGTTGCCATGCTGCCCTATACCACGGTGCAGAAGAAGCTTTCCGGCATCAGCTGGATCCATTTCATGATGCTTTCGGCAGATTCGATGGAAGACATTCAGCCGGCGGAAGATCAGATTGCCGCGCTGCTGCGGCAGCGCCACCATCTGCGGCCGAATGAGGAGAACGACTTCATTCTCCGCAGCCCGACAGATTTCACGCAGGCACAGGTCCACGCGAGCAATGTGATGACCGTTCTGCTGGCGAGCATCGCTTCCGTGTCGCTGCTGGTGGGCGGGATTGGCATCATGAACATCATGCTGGTGAGCGTCACCGAGCGCACGCGCGAGATTGGCGTGCGCATGGCCATCGGCGCGACGGAATCGGACGTGCAGCGGCAATTTTTGAGCGAAGCGATGGTGCTCAGTTTAATGGGCGGGCTGGTGGGCATCATAGCTGGAGTTCTCGGCTCGGATGCTGTGGCGCGTCTGCTGCACTGGCCAACGCTGGTTTCACCGTTTTCCATTCTTATTGCGGCCGCGTTTTCGGGAGGCGTGGGAATTTTCTTCGGCTATTATCCGGCGCGGCGAGCGGCACAACTTGATCCAATCGAGGCCCTTCGATATGAATAACGCAGCAGTTTTACCGAGATTAACGAAAATAGGCTTACTGGCCGCCGCGCTGGCGATGACGCTGAGCTTGGCCGCTCCTCTGTGGGCGCAGAACAACGCCAAAGGCGAATCGTTCTATATTGTTTCGTCGGTGAATTTCCAGACGCACCAGATCGTGCTGATGCATCCGACGCAACTGACGGTGGTGGCGGACTTCGGACCGCAAACCTCCGTGCTGGACGAAAACGGAAAGAAACTCACGACTAAGGATTTGAAAGCCGGCGACACGGTGTGGGCCATCGTCAAGAAAGATAAGAAGAATGATGACGCCAGCGTATCGAGCATTCGCATGGGCGCGATGTCGCAATCGGAACTGCGCCAGCTGTATCTGAAATACCCTTCGAACGGCACACCGAACGTGCCTGTCACGCCGGTAAAACCGACTCCAGAAAGCGGAGCAGCAGCGCCGCAGGCGAGCCCATCGACTCGTGGCGCAGCGGCTCCAGGAGCGCGGCAACCGGGCCGTCCCGATCATGTCCACGCGCGCCCGCACGGACCCGGGCCGGGCCTTTACACCGACTAAACCTAGCCGTTGATTTCTTTCTTCGAAGTTTCTGCGTCGTCCGCTATTGTGAACTTTCGCCTGACTCGTTTGCGGTCACTGGCGCGATAGTTTGAATGTTCGCGCGGCGAATCTGGTCATTGAGCGCGGGCAAATCTTTGGACTTGATGTCGCGCCATTGCCCTACGAGCTGCGCGACTTTGCCGCTCAAATCCTGATAAGCAGCATACTCGGCGGCTGTGGGCGCGTTGTCGGAGCCCTCCAGAAATTCCGCAATACCCTTCAACTGATCGTTGATTTCATCGGGATAATTCAGGTCTTCCTCGCTGGCTTTCATCTGGCGCTGCCAGAGCTTGTCATCAATGGGCTGCATTTTCTTTTGGATGGCGTCGCAGGCCTGTTTCACTTGTTGCGCCTGCGCGCTCGAGCCGATGCGCTTCTTGAGCGCGTCCATCTGCTCGCGGACGGAATTCATTTCGTTCACAGTTTGATCCGCGAGGCTGATTTCGTCGCGAATCTTGAGCGAAAGATCGAATTCTTTCTGCAGCGCGTCCGGCGCAACTTTCACGCGCGGATCGAGCCTCACCGTGAGCGGCTGCGAATGCATTTGCCCGGCGGCGATCAGCCGAACTTGATAATTTCCGGGCAGCGCCAGCGGGCCTTTGGGCGTGTCGGCGCTGTCCCACACCTGTCCGGGAATGAGCGTCGGCGTTTCGTAGCGCAAATCCCAAACGAAGCGGTTCATTCCGGCGTCGGCGGGAATGGCCGCGGGCGGATTAAATTCCGCGCCTTCGGCAGGCTGCACATCGTGCCGCGCTGATTTGTTCGTGTATTTGCGAACGACTTTGCCTTGCGCATCGAGAATTTCAAGAGTGATGGTCTCGTCCGGTTCCGGCTTGGTCTTCAGGTAGTAATCAATCACAGCGCCGTCGGGAGCGTTCTGGCCGACCCAAACCAGATCACGCGGATTGGTGCTGCCGAGGCGCGTGCGCCAAGCCACGTCAGGCTTATACAAATGAGCGCTGTCGCGCGCGATCTGCTCGCCAGCTTGGCGGAGCGGGGCGAGCGAATCGAGAATCCAGAACGAGCGGCCTTTGGTGGAAATGACGAGATCGTTGTCCTTCACGACCATGTCGGTGACCGGGACGGTCGGCATATTCAACTCGAGCGATTGCCAGCGCGCGCCGTCGTCGAACGATGCAAATATGCCTGTCTCGGTGCCGCAGTAGAGCAGGCCCTTCCGTGCGGGATCTTCGCGAACAGCATGAACCCAGCTATTTCCCTGTGGAAGTCCGTCAGTGATCTGTTTCCAAGTCTTTCCGTAATCGGTGGTCTTGAAAACATAGGGACGAAAATCATCGAGGCGGTGGCGGTCTGCGGCGAGGTAAGCAGTTCCGGGAGCGGATGGCGAAGCGTCAATCAAACCGATGCGCGACCATTCGGGCAAACCCTTCGGAGTCACGTCCGCCCAAGTCTTTCCGCCGTCGCGGGTGAGGTGCACCATCCCGTCGTCGCTGCCCACCCAAATCAGGCCGCGCGTGATGGGCGATTCGGCAATGGTGAAAATCGTGTCGTAGTATTCGACGCTGGTTTCGTCAATGGTGATTGGCCCGCCCGATGGAGCCTGTTTGCTCTTATCATTGCGCGTTAGATCCGGACTAATCGCCGTCCAGGTTATTCCGTTATCTGTAGTTTTGAAGAGGCGCTCGCCGCCGATGTAAACGGTGTTGGAATCAAACGGCGAAATGGCAATTGGCGCAGTCCATTGAAAACGGTGCGGAAGTTCGCCGGCGCTGTAACCGCTCGGATTGACCGGCCAGACGGTGACGTCCTGCACTTGTCCGGTGTGCCGGTCATAACGCGTAATGATTCCCCAGTTTCCGCCGGCGTAAATGATGTCCGGGTCTTTCGGGTCCGCGACGATATATCCGCTCTCGCCGCCGCCCACGTCGTACCAGTCTTTGTCGCCGATGTCGCCGTGATTCGTGCGGCTGGCGACGGAAATCGTGGAGTTGTCCTGCTGCGCGCCGAGCACTTGGTAGAAAAAGCGATTGTCTACGCTAACGTGATAAAACTGCGCGGTAGGCTGATTGTCCTGATTGCTCCAAGTTTTTCCGTCGTCAACGGAAATCGTCGCGCCGCCGTCGTTGCCTTCCATCAGGCGCTTGGGATCTTTGGGATCAATCCAAAAAGCGTGGTCGTCGCCGTGCGGTGCGGGCAACGGACTGAAATGCAGTCCGCCGTCGGTGGAGCGGTACGTGCCGGTATTCAGAATGTAGATGGTGTCGGTAGCTTTGGGATCGGCGAAAATGTGCATGTAATACCAGGCGCGCTGCAAGAAGCGCTGGTCGCCGTTAATGAATTCCCATGTCTTTCCTGCGTCGTCCGAGCGATAGAGTCCACCCTTCTTTGCCTCAATGAGCGCGTAGACGCGATCGGAGTCCGCGCCCACGGCTAAGCCGATGCGGCCGTAGATTCCTTCGGGCAGTCCGTGGCCGGTAAGCTGCGTCCACGTAGTGCCACCATCAATGGATTTGTAAATTCCGCTGCCCGGGCCGCCGCTCGAGAAACTGTACGGCGTCCGAATTTCCTGATCGAGAGCAGCGTAGAGGATGTGCGGGTTCTGCGGGTCGAAAACCAGGTCAACCGCGCCCGTCTTGTCATCCTTATAGAGAACTTTTTGCCAGGTTTTGCCGCCATCGGTGGAGCGAAACACCCCCCGCTCTTCGTTTGGTCCGTACGCGTGCCCGATGGCCGCGACGAAAATCGTGTCGGGGTCATTGGGGTCAATGAGCACCTTGGAAATGTGACGCGTGTCTTCGAGTCCGATGTGCGCCCAGGTGGCGCCGCCGTCGATTGATTTGTACATTCCATCGCCGAAAGAAATGTTGCCGCGGAGGCAGGGCTCGCCGGTGCCGACGTAGATGACGTTTTGGTCGCGCGGATCAGCGGCAATCGCGCCGATGGACGAAACATGTTCATGGTCAAAAATCGGACGCCAGCTCAGCCCTGCATCCGTGCTCTTCCAGACGCCGCCGCTCACGGAACCGAAGTAATAAATTTTGGGATTGCCCGGAATTCCAACAACCGTTTCGACTCGTCCGCCGCGGAATGGGCCAATCGAGCGCCATTTCATTCCTGAAAATAAGGCCTTATCCACCGTCTGCGCGTTCGCGCGCGGAACTCCTGCGCAGGAATTCCATATCGCTAGAACGGCCATTGCGCCAAAAGTGACCAGAAGCCTGCCACGGCGGAGATGATTCATCTCAAGTCCTCCTCAAGAAGTGTGCTTTTTATGGATTGCGAAATGGGAATCCTAATACTTTCAGAGGTTTGGATGGTAGCGGTTTTCTTCTGCGCCAGGGCGGCCGCTCGAACATACCGGAAGTTTTTGCGCCACTGCGGAACAGGCGTTTCATCGCGGAGCACATCTTTGCATCGCATGCGGCGCGACAAAGTACTAGCGGATTTTGCGCCCCGCAATTTCAGTGATTGTCCGCGAAGAAGTTGCCGGCGCTCGATAGAACGCGCTTCCCAGTACTTTTTCGCGGCATCCGTCCGCGCCGCGTGATTTGTATAAAGGCCATCGGCTTGCATCTATGGAATCGAGTCACTGCAGGTGTAAGCGGCAAATGTGCCGCAGCGGAAATTCGATACACTGATGAGCGAGACGAAAGTCGAATTCGCAGAGCAAGTGAGAACAACGGTGGCACTTCGCTTAGCGACAGGCGCGGAGCAAGCGTAACGATGATTCCGGCACTCATTCTCGTCTTTTCGTGCGCGGCGCTAGGCCAGTTCTTCGCGTCCTATTGCCGCTCGGTGCTGCTGAGCTACGCACAAATCGAAATTTCGAGCGCCACGCGCAAAGTGATTGGAATGGAACCGTCAGAAATTCGCGGCGACCATTTCCGCCGGCTTTTGGGTTTGGTGCGATTGGCGCCCAATCCGGGCGATGACAAATGGGACTTGCGAGTCGTTCGCGTTTATTACTCGGCGGTGCGTGCGGCCGGACTGCTAGGATCAGCCATTGGTCCTGTAGCGCGTAACTGGGCTCAAAAACAAGCGGATCTCTGCGCGTATTTTGCCGCCGCCGTTTTGGAGCGCCGCATCGCGGCCGTGGCGGCCAACTAGTCTTTCTGGCAGCTCACTCTTTCACCTTCCTGCAATCAGACCGCATGATACGAATCTCAAGTAGCGAAATAACCGCTTCTGTTTCGTGCTCAAAATTGGCAAACTTGCGCCGTTCTCCTCCTGACGTACGAGCACGAAGATGCCCGGCGAAACGCATTCGCGCGAACACAACATGCTACCGCACTGGCGGCGCGGATTCTGGTCGCTCATCGCCACGCAATTCCAGGGCGCATTCAGCGAAAATGCGCTTAAGAACCTCGTAATTTTCATCATTTTCGGCCTGGGCCTGAGCACAGCTCAGAAAAACAGACTTGTTCCAGTTGTGCTCGTTCTCTTTTCGCTGCCGTTCATTCTGTTTTCGATGGCTGGTGGCTATCTCGCTGACCGTTTCAGCAAACGGTCTGCGACGATCGGCACTAAAATATTTGAAATCTGCTCGACATTCGTGGCCCTCGCCGGATTGGCGCTGCAAAATCTCCCGCTCGAATTCGTCGCCATTTTTCTTCTGAGCACGCAGGCCGCGCTGTTCGGTCCTTCGAAATACGGACTGTTGCCTGAGATTCTTCCCGAAGGCGACCTCTCCTGGGGCAACGGGATTATCGAGCTCGGCACTTTTTTGGCCGTGATCACCGGCACAATCGCCGGCGGATACCTCTCGGATGATTTTCGCGGACGCCAGCAATGGTCCGGCATGATTTTCATTGTTCTCGCTGTGCTTGGAACATTGATGAGCCTCGGAATTTCGCGCGTTCCGGTGGCCAATCCCAATCGCAAATTCCATGCGAACTTCATCCGCGAAATTTGGCGCGAAGTTCGCGAAATCCGGAAAGATCACGTGCTATGGCTCGCGGTGTTGGGCAATACCTATTTTTGGTTTCTGGGCGCGTTGCTCCAGCCGACGATTATTTTGTATGGCAAAAACATTCTGCATCTGAGCGACAAGCACAATGGCTACTTGCAAGCCGCGCTGGCCATCGGAATCGGTGTCGGCAGTGTCGCCGCGGGATATTTGTCCGGCGGCAAAATCGAATATGGATTGATCCCTCTCGGCGCCATCGGCCTGACGGTTTTTTCAATCACTCTGGCTGCGAGCCACCTCACCTTTTCGCTGGTGCTTACCTTGCTTGCGCTGCTCGGATTTTTCGGTGGGTTCTTCGCCGTTCCAGTGAACGCGCTCATCCAGCACCGTCCGGAAATCGAGCATCGCGGCGCGGTACTGGCGACTGCCGGCGTGCTCTCGTTCATCGGTATCGGCCCGATCGCCGCTGGAATGTACTACCTCCTGACCAGCGTGCTGCGGCTCAGCCCGGCGCACGTTTTTCTGGTCGGCTCGGGACTGACGCTGATCGCGACGATCGGAGCCATTGTTCTGCTGCCGGATTCCCTGCTGCGCTTTGTTCTGTGGATGGCCACGCATTCGTTCTATTCGATTCGCGTCGAAGGCCGCTCCAACATTCCCGAGCGCGGCGGCGCGCTGTTCGTTGCGAACCACATGTCGTTTGTGGACGCGCTTTTGCTCTCCGCTTCCACAGACCGGCATATCCGTTTTTTGATCTTCAAAGACATCTACGAAAATCCCGCGATCAAGCCATTCGCGAAAATTCTGCGCGCGATTCCCATTTCATCCATGCAGCGGCCGCGCGAAATGCTGAAGTCTCTGCGCACGGCCAGCGAGGCGATTCGCAATGGCGAGGTCGTTTGTATTTTCGCCGAGGGGCAAATCACGCGCATCGGGCAGATGCTGCCGTTCCGCCGAGGGTTCGAGCGCATCATGAACGGGCTCGACGCGCCGATCGTCCCGGTGAGCCTTGATGGCGTGTGGGGCAGCATTTTCAGCTTCAAAGGCGGACGCTTCCTCTGGAAATTTCCGCGCCGCGTTCCGTATCCCGTGACGGTTAGCTTTGGGAAGCCGATGCCCGCAACGTCGACCGCCCAGGATGTTCGCCTTGCTGTCCAGGAATTGCAGACTGAGGCGTTTGCACTGAGAAAACAACGTATGCGCCCGCTGCTCGCATCATTTGTCGGTTCAGCGCACTGGCATCCATTTCGATTTTTTGCAGCCGACGCGAAAACGCGCCACGTCTCTTTCGGCAGCGCGCTGGTCAAGACTATTTTCCTGGCGCGGCGCTTCCGAAAATTCTGGTGCGGCCAGAAAATGGTCGGATTGCTGCTCCCGCCTTCAGCCGCTGGCGCGCTTACGAATTTCGCCGCAACGCTCTGCGGCAACGTTCCCGTGAATTTGAACTACACGCTTTCGCAAGAGTCACTCGATTCCTGCATTCGCCAATGCGAACTCCAAACCGTTATCACTACACAGGCGCTGCTCGACCGCACCAAGCTCGCAATTCCGGTGAAAACAATTCTCATCGAGGAGGCGACGGCAAAACCGCGCATTCTCGAAAAGCTAGCTGTGCTCGCGCTCTGGCTGCTTCCGTCACGCGCGCTCATGCGTTGGTTCGCAGGCCGCGCAATCTCGATGGATGACCTCGCCACCGTGATTTTCTCGAGCGGCAGCACCGGCGAACCCAAAGGCGTGATGCTCTCGCATTACAACATCGCGTCAAACATCGAGCAGATGAACCAGACGTTCATGCTCGACACAAATGACCGTTTACTTGGCGTGCTGCCATTTTTTCACTCATTCGGTTTCACGGTGACGCTCTGGCTGCCCGCAGTGATTGGCGTCGGCGTCGTTTACCACCCGAATCCGCTCGACTTCGCGGCCATCGGCGAATTGGTGCGCACGCACAAAGTCACGTTTCTGCTTTCCACACCCACATTTTTGCAGGGCTACATTCGCCGGTGTTCGCCGGAAGACTTTGGCAGCTTGCAATTCGTCCTCGTCGGCGCGGAGAAATTGCCGGAGCGTGTCGCGCTGGCCTTCGAAGATCGCTTCGGCATTCGTCCGCTGGAAGGCTACGGCTGCACGGAATGTTCGCCAGTGGTCGCGGTGAACACGCAGGATTTCCGCGCCGCCGGCTTTCGCCAGGTTGGCGCAAAACGCGGTCGCATCGGCCATCCGCTTCCGGGCATCAGCGTGCATATTGTTGATCCGGAGACGACTGAACTTCTCGGAATCGATCAGTCCGGACTTCTTCTTGTGCGGGGGCCAAACATTATGCAGGGCTATTTGAATCGGCCGGAGAAAACGGCGGAAGTTTTGCGCGATGGCTGGTACATCACCGGCGACATCGCTGCAATGGATGAAGACGGCTTTCTCACCATCACCGACCGCCTTTCACGTTTCAGCAAAATCGGCGGCGAGATGGTGCCGCACATCAAAGTCGAAGAAAAATTGCACGAACTGGCTAACGCGACGGAGGCAACTTTTCTGGTGGCAGGAGTCCCTGATACGCAAAAAGGCGAAAAGCTCATCGTGCTGCACCGGCTCGGCGATGAACAACTGCGCGAAGTACTCGCGCGTCTCGGCGAATCCGGATTGCCGAATCTGTGGATTCCGCGCGCCAATCAATTTTATTTCGTCGAGGAATTCCCGCATCTCGGCACAGGCAAACTCGATTTGCGCGCCGCCCGCGAACTGGCTCTCAATTTTTCCGCGCAGACCGTCAAGTGATCGGTTTCGCCGCCGCACGCGAACCAGTTGCCTCGCCGCTCGGTTCGAGTACAATGGATTCCGCAAGCGGGAGTGGTTCAATGGCAGAACGTGAGCTTCCCAAGCTCGAAACGAGGGTTCGATTCCCTTCTCCCGCTCCAATTCATCGCATAACTTCCAACTCTTTTCCGGCAGTGTGACCCGTCTCACAGTCCTTTGTGACCCGAGTCATGCGCACCATTTCGCAAAATGGGATATAAGTAACGCCATCGGGAACTAAGGCGGAGTAACCATGGACAGGCTCAAGAATAAAGCGTGCATTGTCACTGGCGGCACTTTGGGCATCGGCCGCGCGACTTGCCTGCTGTTTGCGCGCGAATGCGCCAAGGTAGCCATTACCGACGTGCTTGATTCACAAGGCGCGCAGCTCGCGAACGAGATCACCGCTTCGGGAGGCGATGCCGAATACTGGCACATGGACGTCGCCAGCGAAAAAGAAGTTCGCGACGTGTTCGCTAAGATTCACAAACGGTTCGGGAAAATCGACGTCCTCGTAAACAATGCCGGAATCGCCGGCACCAACAAGCCCACACACGAAATTTCCGAGCAGGACTGGGACAAGTTAATGTCCGTGAACGTGAAGGGCGTCTTTTTCTGCACCAAACACGCCGTGCCTTACATGAAGGCCGCAGGGCGCGGCAGCATCATTAATCTCTCGTCCATCTACGGAATGATCGGCGCGGGCGATAACCCGCCTTATCACGCCTCGAAAGGCGCTGTTCGCCTCATGAGCAAGAATGATGCCGTGCTCTACGCACCCGACAACATCCGCGTGAATTCGGTTCATCCGGGATTTATCTGGACGCCCATGGTCGAGGGCGCGGCAAAAGAATCGGGCGTCGGCGTGAAGGAGTTTTGCAAAATTATTGAGGCCCGGCATCCGCTGGGGCACATCGGCGAGCCGGACGATATTGCGTGGGGAATTGTCTACCTGGCTTCGGACGAATCGAAGTTCGTTACGGGAAGCGAGTTGATCATTGACGGTGGCTATACCGCGCAATGAAGTGGCGCTTACGAAGCGCTATCTTTTCGCGGAACACGCTCGGTATTTTTAGCGTCGTCGGCCGCCGTAGCCTCCGCGGTCACGATCGCGGTCTCGGTCGCGTTCCATGCCGCGCCCGCCCCCGCCGCCGTAACCGCCGCGCCCGCCGCCCCCGCGTCCATAGCCTCCGCCTTCGCCGCGCGCGACTTGTGGGCGCGCTTCGTTCACCTGCAGCGGACGCCCGTCCAGCGGTACTCCATTCAGCTGCGAAATCGCACGCGCCGAATCCACGTTCGGCCCTAGTTCCACGAATCCGAATCCCCGCGAGCGTCCCGTGCCCATGTCGCGCACCACGCGCGCGGACTGCACTTCGAAACCCTGGCCGTTGAAAAACTCCTGCAATCTCTCATCGTTGACTTCAAAAGGCAGGTTCCCCACGTACAACTTCGCCATGAGAGAGACTCCTTCGCGCAGCGGATTATGCCATTGCGTAATTCAGATGCGCGCGCTTGGGCGCAGGTGGCAGTGTTGCAATTTCATGCGAGGACTTCGGAGATTTCAGGCAGGAATGGTGGCCGAGGGTCCGCCCGATACTTTTGGAGCGAAAAAAAAGAGGGCCCGCTTTCGCGAGCCCCCAATTCTTGATTTGGCTAGAGACCTGTGACGTTCGCCGCTTGCAAGCCCTTCGGCCCGGAGACCACGTCGAATTCGACGGCCTGGCCTTCGTTCAAAGACTTATACCCATCCGCTTGAATCGCGGAGAAGTGCACGAAGACATCTTCCCCCGACTGGCGCTGGATGAATCCGTAGCCCTTGCTTGCATTAAACCACTTCACAGTTCCTTGTTCTTTTGCCACTTGAGTGTTTCCTCTTCTTTTTTTATTAAGCTATTTGCGTCTCGCCAGGCCTCCAGCCGTACATCAAAAAAGGCCGCAAGTGTTTTTCACTTGCAGCCCCTTTTATCGAATCTAAAGGTTGTACAAGATCCACAAATGCAAGTTTACCCTACCATGATTCCTGCATTGTGTCCAGTGGAATCTTGTGGCAGACACAACGGTTCCGCTTGCGTGCACCGCTCGCAAATTTTCTGGAATCCTGCTCGTTTCTGAGGCAAATTCTTCCGCAAAGTAAACGGGGTTGAGGAATTCTATGCCGAAAAGATTTTGGTGCCGCAGACTTGCCGCCATTGCAACGGGAACTGTTGTTTTTTTTCTGCTTCTCGCATCCGCACGCGCGCAGACTCCCTCCGCTGCGCAGCTCGACGCCATTTTCTCCAAGGTTGTCACCGCGCCGAATCAGCCCGGCCTCGCTGTTCTCATCCGCCAAAATGGTCGCACGCTTTTCGAACACGTCTACGGCATGCGCGACTTGCGCTCCAATCTGCCGATTGATGCGCGCACGAATTTCCGCCTCGCCTCCTGCACCAAACAATTCACCGCCATCGCCATCATGCTCCTCGTTCATGACGGCAAGCTGCGTTACGATGAGACTCTCAAGGATATTTTCCCGGAATTCCCCGCGTACGGCAGCTCCATCACGATTCGCAATCTGCTGAATCACACGTCCGGCCTCATCGCCTACGAAGATTTGATGGACAAAATGTACGCCGGCAAAGAATGGTACGAAATTCCGCAAATCACGGACGCGCAAGTCCTCGCGCTCGCCGAAAAGCAGACCGGCACGAAATTTCCTCCGGGTACGAAATGGGAATACAGCAACGGCGGCTACTGCATTCTGGCAGTGATTGTCGAAAAGATTTCAGGAATGCCCTTCCCGGAATTTCTGCGACGGCGCATTTTTGTTCCGCTGCACATGGATCAGACTGTCGCTCACGTCTACGGCAAAGACAACCTCGCAAATCGCGCTTACGGCTACACCAACGATTCCGGCGTGTGGCTCGAAACCGACCAGAGTCCCACGTCCGCCACTCTCGGCGATGGCGGCATCTACAGTTCGCTTGACGATCTCGCCAAATGGGACGAGGCGCTTCGCAGTCACACGCTTTTGAGCGCCGCTGAATTCCAGCCCGCCATCACGCCGGAAAACACCGCCGTCGTCTCACCTTCTGCGGTGGACGACTTGCCCAAAGCCGCCGCCGATAGCGAGCACCTTGATTACGGCTTCGGCTGGTTCCTCGATCCTTATCGCGGTCACCCGCGCATGTGGCACTATGGAAGCACCATAGGCTTTCATTCCATCATCGAGCGCTTCACCAAAGACGGTCTCTCCATCATCATTCTTTCCAATCGCACGGATGTGGACCTCGCCGCCATCGCCCTCCGCGCCGCCGATTTGTATCTGCATTGATTTGCCGCGCCCAGTGCGCCGTGAAACTTGCGGGGCTTGTTCCTCGTGTAGTCTAATCGCTCCGCCTTCCATGCCCTCGCAAGCGAAGTCGTACGATTACATCATTGTGGGCGCAGGCTCCGCGGGATGCGTGCTCGCCTCGCGCCTCACGGAAGACCTGCACACGCGCGTCCTGCTCCTCGAAGCAGGCGGCCCGGGCCATCGCCGCGAAATTCGCATTCCTGCCGCGTACTCCAAACTTTTCAAAAGCGCGCTCGATTGGAATTTCTCCACCGAGCCCGAGCCTCATCTTCACAATCGCCGCCTGTACTGGCCGCGCGGAAAAGTCCTGGGCGGTTCCAGCGCTATCAACGCGATGATCTACATTCGCGGCAATCGCCTGGACTACGACCATTGGGCATCGCTCGGAAATGATGGCTGGTCCTTCGATGATGTTCTGCCGTATTTCAAGAAATCCGAAAATCAAGAGCGCGGCGCTTCGGAATTTCACGGCATCGGTGGACCGCTTTGTGTTTCCGACTTGCGCTGCGTGAACCCGCTCACTCATGTTTTTCTGTCCGCCGCAGGCGAGTTGGGCTTCGCCGCCAATCCCGACTTCAACGGCGAAACGCAGCTTGGCGCCGGCCTTCACCAGGTGACCCAGAAAAATGGCTCGCGCCACAGCGCCGCTGATGCCTTTTTGAAGCCCGTAATATCTCGCTCGAATCTTCGCGTGTTAACCGGCGCGCACGCCACGCGCATTCTCATCGAAAAACATCGCGCGACAGGCGTCGAATTCATGCGCAATGGCGCCACCGAAACCGCTCGCGCCGATCGCGAAGTGGTTCTCTGCGGCGGCTCCGTCAATTCCCCGCAACTGCTGCTTCTTTCAGGGATCGGTCCCGCGGATGAACTTCGCAGAGCCGGAGTTTCGCCCGTTCACGACTTGCCCGGCGTCGGAAAAAATCTGCAGGATCACCCCATGGTTTCGGCCGGATACCTCTGCACCAAGCCGATCACGCTGCAAAGCGCGGATTCGCTAAAGAACGTCATTCAGTATTTCGCGTTGAAGCGAGGCCCGCTCACCTCCAACGTCGCCGAAGCAGGAATTTTTATTCATACACGCAGTGATTCGAGCATCCCTGATCTGCAAATCCTCTTCGGCCCTGTTTATTACGTGAATCACGGCTTCGACAAAATCGAAGAGCATGCGTTTGGCTTCGGGCCCACGCTCATCGCCCCCGAAAGCCGCGGCGAAATCACGCTGCGCTCCGCTGATCCGCTCGCGCCGCCCGCGATTCACGCGAACTATCTCGCCTGCGAATCCGATCTACGCGCAATGCTCCAAGGCGTTCGTCTCGTCATTCATCTGGCGGAATCGAAAGCTTTCGACGCCTTCCGTGGCGCCCGTCTGCATCCCGCTCCGCAAGCTGACACCGAAACGGATCTCGTCGAATTTCTTCGCAATAATGTGCAGACCCTCTATCACCCTGCTGGCACTTGCAAAATGGGGAGCGATCCCATGGCCGTCGTGGATTCGCGTCTTCGCGTTCACGGCATCGAACGCTTGCGCGTCGCCGACGCTTCCGTCATGCCCCGCGTCATCGCCGGCAACACCAACGCGCCCACCATCATGATCGCAGAAAAAGCCGCCGACATGATCCACCGTGAGAGCTAATCCAGCTCATCCCTTACTCTTATTGCTCTTCCACTCAGCTGTAGGCCCCCAAGCTTAATTCAACTGTTTCCTGCATGCGCGTGCTGGCAATCGTCCGCCGCAGGCGCTGAACCCATGCCGCAAAATCATAGAAACTCCCGATTGCAAAAAATTATTCTGTTGCCGCCGCCCTTCTCTGTGCTAATCTTTTTAATGACTCAGAAGAGAAAAAACGTAGAGCAGGGTTTCAGACGATTCAGGGAGGTTGTGAGTTGAGCGAGGCCAAATTAGGCGTTATCGAGCAATTCCGCCGGGCCGAAAAGGATACCGGTTCACCGGAAGTGCAAATCGCGCTACTCAGCGAACGCATCAACTATTTGACCACTCACCTCAAAGCCCACGTCAAGGATCATTCCTCGCGCCGCGGTCTCATCATGATGGTGAACCGCCGCCGCAGGCTTTTGGAGTACCTGAACCGCCGCGACCCGGATCGGTATCGCGAGATTGTCGAAAGACTCAGTTTGCGCAAGTAACGCGGCTTCTTTTCCCAGCCGTTTCACGCTCTCCTGGAATTTAACCCTACGCAACAATCCGTTCGCAGGGCCGTTGGATATGCGTGTGCGCAAGTCTATCCGCTGAACCAGTAGATTCAGCTGAGCGCATACTCTCACGCGTTTTCTCTTCCACAAAAAGAATCGGGGAAACTCCCCGCACTTAAAAAATGCGCGCTCCGGCGAACCGGAGCGCCAAGGAAAAACATAAATGGCACATCAAACGAGTATAGAAATCGGCGGAAGGCAAATGAGTTTCGAGACGGGCAAAATGGCCCGCCAGGCGCACGGCGCAGTGGTGTTGCGCTACGGCGACACCGTAATTCTCGCTACCGCATGCATGGACAGCAAACCTACGGAGAAAGATTTTCTTCCGCTCACCGTGGACTACCGCGAATACACCTATTCCGCGGGCAGGATTCCCGGAGGATTTTTCAAGCGCGAAGGCCGTCCTACGGAGAAAGAGATTCTGGTATCGCGGCTCATTGACCGCCCTCTTCGCCCGCTATTTCCGGAAGGCTGGTCCACCGAAACGCAAATCATCAGCATGGTGCTCTCCGCCGACAGCGAAAATGATCCTGACGTTCTGGGCGTTACTGCCGCCGCCGCTGCGCTGTATTGCTCGAACATTCCGTTCGCGAATCCCGTCGCCGCAGTTCGCGTCGGTTTGCTGGACGGCAGCCTGGTCGTGAATCCCACAGTCGTCGAGCAGAAAACCAGTTTGCTGAATATCGTCGTTGCCGGCACTGAGCAGGCCATCGTGATGGTCGAGGCCGGCGCGACGGAAGTCTCCGAGGAAACCGTCACTGACGCGCTCGCGTTCGGCCATGAGCAGATCAAGAAAATCATTGGCGCGATTCGCGAACTGCACAACGCCGTCCGGCCGCAGAAAGCAGCCGTCACTCCGCCGGCATTCGACGAATCGCTCGCCAAGGAAATCGAATTCAAGTTCGGCGCGCGTTTGCACGACGCTCTCGACACCGCAAAATATCCAAAACTCGAGAGCTACGGCCGCATCGCCGCAATCGAAAAGGAAATAAAGGAGTCCATTCCGGAAGAGGACGAAGACAAGCGCAAACTCGCCGCGCGCGCATTCGAACGTCTCCGCGAGCGCATTTTCCGCGAAGACATTATCAAGAAGCATCGCCGTCCCGACGCGCGCGCCTTCGACCAGATTCGCCAGATCACCTGCGAAGTCGGCCTGCTGCCGCGCGTGCACGGCTCCGCGCTTTTCACCCGCGGCGAAACGCAATCGCTGGCCACTGCGACGCTCGGCACAAAAGACGACATGCAGCGCCTCGACCTGCTTTTCGAGCAGGACGTCTTCAAGCGCTTCATGCTGCACTACAATTTCCCGCCGTTCTCGGTAGGCGAAGTGAAAATGCTGCGCGGCCCCGGACGCCGCGAAGTGGGCCACGGCGCTCTCGCCGAACGCTCGCTCGCAAATCTTGTTCCGTCGGAAGCGGAATTTCCCTACGCCATTCGCGTGGTCTCCGATATTCTCGAATCCAACGGATCCTCTTCGATGGCTTCCGTCTGCGGCGGCTGTCTCGCCTTGATGGACGCAGGCGTGCCCATCAAAGCTCCCTGCGCCGGAATCGCCATGGGCCTCGTTGTCGAAGGCAGCGATTATGCTGTCCTCACCGACATCGCCGGCGCCGAAGATCATTACGGCGATATGGACTTCAAAGTCGCCGGCACGCGCACCGGCATCACTGCGCTGCAAATGGATATCAAAGTCTCCGGCGTGAGCATTGCCATGATGCGCGAAGCTCTCGCGCAGGCACGCAAAGCCCGCTTCGAAATCCTCGACAAGATGGAAGCGGCTCTGCCCTCGTCGCGCGCCAAGATTTCCGAATACGCGCCGCATCTTGAGATGGTCAATATTCCCACGGATAAAATTCGCGACCTCATCGGCCCGGGCGGAAAGAATATTCGCGCCATCACCGAATCCACCGGCGCGAAAATTGACGTGAGCGACGATGGCAGCGTCCACATTTTTGCGGTGGACGGCAAAGCCGCGGAAGAAGCGCTGCGCCGCGTCCGCGAAGTCACCGCCACCGCCGAAGTCGGCAAAACCTATCTCGGCAAAGTGGTGCGCATCGCGGAGTTTGGCGCGTTCGTCGAACTTTTCCCCGGCACCGACGGCCTGCTGCACATCAGCGAAATCGCCGAGCAGCGCATCCGCACCGTGCGCGACGCGCTGAAGGAAGGCGATCAGGTGATGGTGAAAGTTCTCGCCATCGAGGGCAACAAAATCAAGCTCAGCCGCAAAGCGCTCCTCCGCGAAGCCCGCGAGAAGCAGCGTCCCGCCGAAGCCGCCAGCGCCGGTGCAGCCTCCGCCGGCGGCGACGCCGGCAAATGACTCTGCTTTTGGGTCATCCCGAACCTATTCGCCCCGTCCACGACAGCGTGAGGGACCTGCTGTTTGCTTTTGTAGCACCGACCTTCAGGTCGGCATATTGTCTTTCCTCCACAAATGAAAAAGGGAGGCGTTTCCGCCTCCCTTTCTTGTTTCTTCTTGAGTCCTTTTAGAAATACAGCTTAAGACCCAACTGCAAGATTCGCGGGTCTCTAACGCCAGTCACGCGGCTGTTCGACCCCGAGGTAAGCGACGCGCGTATTGTATCGAAGTTCGTATGATTGAAAACGTTGAACGCCTCGGCGCGGAATTGCACGTTGAAGCGCTCATTGATTTTTGTGTTCTTGAACAGCGATATGTCCCAACGCTGAAGTCCTGGCCCGACGACCGCCCCACGTGGCGCCGTGCCAACGCGAACCTCTGTCTTCGGGACATGAGCGAAAGCACAGGGGTTGAACCAGTGCAGGAACGTGTGGACTTGCGAAGGTGCGGTGCAGGAGTTCGGGTTGCCTGGAACCGGCCCCGCTCGGTAGGGATCGCCGACGAGGTCGGGCCGCTGTGTTGCACCACTGGCTCCAAGTACGCCAATTCCCGCGGTGTCTTCCGATGAATCGAACACGGTAAACGGACGGCCACTGTAAACGCTGACGATTCCCGAGACTTCCCAACCACCTAGCACATGCCCCACAAGACCCTGCTGCGACGTGAAGAAGGGCAGGTTGTAAACGTAGTTGACGTTCAAAACGTTCCGCCGGTCAAAAGCCGCTGGTCCGTAATCAAAATGCGGGTC
>DAIRCW010000013.1:0-31477 GCA_036796475.1 Candidatus Acidiferrales bacterium
GATTGGCGTGCGGATGCATTCGGGCTGGGGCGTGCTGGTGGCGGTTGCGAAGGAGAACGGGCGCGTGAGGGTGATCGCGCGGGAGCGGATTGAAGTTGTCGATGGAAAGAGCGGAGGGAAGAAGCAGCCGTACCATTTTGCGAGGACGATGAGGTTGGGGGCGGCGGAAAAGTATCTAGGGAAATGCGCGGAGGATTCGCAGCGGCTTGCGGGAGAGGCGATTGGCACGATTTGCGGGGAGCTGCGGGAGCGTGGATTTCGAGTGGCGCGATGCGCTGTGCTGACGGGAGCGGGGCGCGAACTGCCGGAGCTGAGCAGAATTCTGGCGGCGCATCCGCTGGTGCATACGGCGGAGGGGGAATTTTTTCGGGAGGCGATTTGCGCGGCTTGCCGGAATATGAAAATTGCGGTGTCGAGAGTGCGCGAACGGGAGTTGGAGAAGACTGCGAAGGAGATGCTGGGCAAAGCCGCGCTTTCCGCGAAAAAGCAGATCGCCGATGAGGGAAAGACGATTGGTTCGCCGTGGACGCTGGAGCACAAGAATGCGGCGCTGGCGGCATGGATAGGATTAGTTTAGATAACGTCTTCGTTATTCTGGTTCGAGCATTAGACTTGGAAGAGAACGATTCACGATCGCCCTTTTGCTCACCTTGACCTTTTTCAGTTTTTTGTATCCCTTTTGGCGTGCCAACGAGTTCGCCCGGGCATCTCTTCGGTAGATCTCACGGAACAGTCCTTCTAACTCCTGGATCTCGTTTTCGGTTATGTTCGGCCATACCTCGAAGAAGGAGAAGTGCGTCCACTTATCGCGCTTTCGCTTACTGCGAGCGTGCGAGTTCAGCCGTGAGCGTATTCCTCCTCGTGCGTTAGCCATACCGATGTAGACCACATTATAGGTTTTCGATTTCATCGGACGGTTGTCGAGGAGCGCATAGATGCCGCGAACTCCCGCGCTGACGTGACTTCGGGCTTCCTTTGGAATCCATTGGGCACAGCGGCATATTAGTCGAAGGTCACTTGGCTTCATATCGCGGCATAGCTTATGCTTATCCGTACTCCATCGTAAAATATAATTTGTAGATTAGATATCTAGGAGTAAAACCTGAACTGTTGGTCGTAACCCTGGGGCGCCCTTCCTCGTTTCGCAAGCAAGAAAATTCAAACTGATGCGAGACGAGGTTTAGGACTGTTTGCCTTTGACGAGGGCGAGGAATTCGTCGCGGGTTTGCTTGTTTTCGCGGAAGGCGCCGAGCATGGCGCTGGTGACCGCGGAGGACTGCTGCTTCTCGACGCCGCGCATGACCATGCAGAGGTGACGGGCTTCGATAATGACGCCTACGCCTTCAGGGCTGAGCTCGTCTTCGATGGCGCGGGCGATTTGATTGGTGAGGCGCTCCTGAATTTGCAAGCGGCGCGCGAACATATTGACGAGGCGTGCGATTTTGCTGAGGCCAATGACTTTTTTCCTGGGAATATAAGCGACGTGGCAGCGTCCGAAAAACGGGAGCAGGTGATGTTCGCAGAGGCTGTAGAGTTCGATGTCTTTGACCACGACCATTTCGTCGTAGCAGACGGTGAAAGTGGCGCCGTTGAGAATGGCGTCGGCATCCTGGCGGTAGCCGCTGGTGAGGAAGCGGAGGGCTTTTTCGAAACGCTCGGGCGTGCGGCGAAGGCCTTCGCGCGTGGGATCTTCGCCGAGGAGGACGAGCAGACGGCGAATGAGATCGGCGATGCTTTCGGTTTCGCCAGGTGTGGCGAGTTGAATTGTGTTGGCTCGTGTGGAATCGGTCATTTCGCTTGCTCCTGATAGGCGGCGTGCAATTCATTTTCCTGCGCTGAAACGCCGGCAGCGTCGCATTCAAAACTATTACGCCCGGTCTCTTCGATTCGGATGCGCTCGAGGCGCGCGTGAGTGGCTCCGCTGAGCCGCTGGAAAATTACGCGGCAGAGATTTTCGGTTGTGGGCACGATGTCGCGAAATTCGGGCACCTGCTCGTTCAAATAAACGTGGTCGAATGCGTCGAGGACTCTGGTTTTCACGACTGCGTCCAAATCCGCGAGATTGATGATCATTCCTGTGGCGGGGTCGACGGCGCCGGTAACGGTGACTTCTAGCAGATAGTTATGGCCGTGTCCGTACGGATTCGCACATTTGCCGAAGACGCGATAGTTCTCGGGCTCGCTCCAATCGGGACGGCAGAGGCGGTGCGAAGCGGCGAAGGAGTAGCGGCGGGTGAGGGAGATTTTCATCGGCCATTCCGCGAGCAATCAACGAAGAGGTCAGGAGATTCGTAAAGGCGGAGATGATCGAGGCGGCCCTGGGTGATTTTGGGGTCGAGAATTTTCCAGAGGGCGGAAGCGATTTCCTCGCAGGTGGGGATTTTGCCTTTTAGCTCTGGGACTTCGAAATTCAAATGGCGATGGTCGAAGCGGGCCATGACTTCGCGTTCGAGAATATTTTTCAGTTCAGTGAGATCGAGGACCATTCCGGTGCGGGGATCCGGCTCGCCGGCGACGGTGACTTCGAGAACGTAATTGTGGCCGTGTCCATGCGGATTATTGCATTTGCCGAAAATGCGCTGGTTCTCGGCGGGGGAAAATTCCGCGTTGTGATAAAAGTGCGCGGCGGAAAATTCGATTTTGCGCGTCAAGCGAATCATGATTTTGCGGAGGCTCTGCCTACGGGATATTCCCGTCCCTTCCAAGCCACCTTTCCGCGGAAGTGCTTCCAGCCGGATGCGATGACAAGCGCGGCATACAACGGAGCCGCGAAGCTATAGTATATGATGAAGCGAGGTGGATAACGATTCGCTTTGAGTTCGCGGGCGTACCATAAGTGACGCAGAATGAGGGCGATCGCGGCGAGCGCGAAGAGCAAGTTCGCTCTGCGGCCATGCGCGAAAATTCCGAACAGCAAAAGCGCGAGAAATACCCATGGGAAGGTGAATGCGATTTCGCGGAAAGCGCTTGTGAGCGTGCCGTCCATTAGCGGGTAAAGATTTTTTGTCCAGCCCTCGAAGAGCGCGGAGGAATTGCGGTACATGCGGGTGCGAGCGATGCCGGCGCCTGATGCAAAGTAAATTCGGAATCCAGCCTGCTTGACGCGGCGGGCGAGAGCGACGTCTTCTAGGACGAGCGCGGCAATCGCTTGGTGGCCGCCGGATTTTTCGTAGGCGTCGCGGCGAATGAGGATGAATTGGCCGTTGGCGGCGGCGTCGGGTAGAGCAGGATTGCAAATTCGCTCGAAATTGAAGCGGCGAGCGAGGCGGCAATAGATGAAAGGGATGAGCGCTTGTTCGAGGATGGTTTCGGTGCGCTGCCCGGGGGAGTAGGAGACGAGGGCGGCGTGGTGAGTGCGCGCGTCGTTGAGCGCGCGGGATGCTGAGCCAGGCAGATGGACGGTGTCGGCGTCGGTAAAAAGGAACCAGTCGTTTTTGGCTGCTTGCGCGCCGAGCCAAAGGGCGTGATTTTTTCCGGTCCAGCCGGAGGGGAGACCGCCGGAGCGCAGAATTTTGAGTTTGGGAATTGCTGATGCGAGGCGCGATAGAATTTCGGGGGTGCGGTCGGTGGATTGGTCGTCGACGACGATGATTTCGGCGATTTCGTTCTGCGGGGCAAGGCTGGAGACGGCGGCTGCGATATTTTCTTCTTCATTCCGAGCGGGAATGATGGCTGAAATTTGCGGCATTAGGGATGGGAAGAACGGCGGGTCAGTTTGAATTTTGACTTATTGTGTCACGATCCCCCAGGCTCCCCAAACGGGGGACCTGGGGGCCCCGTTTGACAGAAAATTCAAACTGACCCTAGTGCTCTTAACAGATTAGCCGGATGCTCGGGAAAAATATATCATAAGGTCAGTTGCTACAGCGCAGGTGAGCGGAGCGATGAAGCGGAAAATCATAACGGGATTGACGCTGGGGGCCGTGGCGGGCCTGCTGATTATTTTTGCGATTCCCGGATACAACCAGGGCGAGGCGAGTCCCGCGGGAAGCGCGGCGAAGGATTTTTCGTTTGCGCTCGACGGGAAGCCTGCGCAACTGGCGGATTATCGCGGCAAAGTGGTGGTGCTGAATTTCTGGGCGACGTGGTGCCCGCCTTGCGTGGACGAAACGCCGTCGCTGGTGGCGCTGCAAAAGCATCTGGCGGCGAAGGGCGGAACGATAATCGGCATCAGCCTCGATGAGGATGAGCAGGCGTACACGCGGTTTGTGCAGCAGAATGGGATTGATTTTCCTACGTATCGCGACCCTTCCAAAAAAATTCCAGAAGAATACGGGACGTACATGTATCCGGAGACGTACATCATTGACCGGCACGGACGGATTGCGCGGAAGATTGTTGGCGCGCAGGATTGGATGAGCCCTTCGATGACTGAATATCTTGATTCGGTGCTGGCGGAGCGCTGAGCCGGTTTTTCCACTGATGAATATGGAATATCGAGAGATGCCGAGCGCGAGGAAGGTTACGGCGTGCGTTTGCGCGGGGCTGGCTTGCGTGATGAGTGCTGTGCTGATGACTGCTCTGACGGCGAGGTGTGCCAAGGCAGCGGCGTTTTGCCCGCTTAATGGAATGAGCGCGGAGAAATGCGCGCGTTTGTGCGCCGGGACTTCAGTTGCGCGCAGCGAGGTCGCTCCTGAGCCGTTGAATGCGCGGCTCGTGTCCACGCAGCAAATGGATCAGGGGCACAAGATGAGCGACATGAACATGAAGATGAGTTTGCCGCCTGCCGCCGAGTTGCTAATGCAAGAGGTTTCCGGAACAAGCGTGAATCCTGCTTCGGCGCCAGTGGCGATGCGGATGAAGATGCTTATGCATTCGAAATGGAATTTGGGATTCATGGGGGACGCGTTCTTGACGGAGACGCAGCAGTCAGGGCCGCGCGGCGGAGATAAGTTGTACTCGACGAATGTGATGATGTTTTCCGCGGAACACGCGATGGGGCGCGGTGCTTTTGTCGCAGAAGCGATGTTCAGCCTGGAGCCGGCGACGGTGAGCGAGCGGCGGTATCCGCTGCTTTTTCAGACGGGAGAGACGGCGTTTGGCGCGGCAATTGAGGATGGGCAGCATCCGCATAATTTTTTCATGGGACTTGGAGTGCACTATGCGCGGCCGGTTGGCGGAGCGACGATTTTTGAAGCGTATTTTGCTCCGGTAGGAGATCCGGCGCTGGGGCCGCTGGCGTATCCACATCGCGCGTCGTCGGCGGAGATTCCTGAGGCGCCGATCGGGCATCATTGGGAAGATTCAACGCATATTTCCTACGACGTGGTGACTGTCGGCGTGAAGCACAAATTCGTGCGGCTCGAGGCGAGCGGGTTCCACGGCGCGGAGCCGGGCGAGAGCCGGTGGGGAATTTCGGGCGGGGCTATCGATTCGTGGGCCGGAAGAGTTTCGTTGATGCCGACGGCGAACTGGGTTGCGCAGGTTTCGGTGGGGCGGCTGGCGCATCCGGAGGCGCTGGAGCGAGGCGACGTGGTGCGCACGACAGCGTCGGTGGAATATTCGAGGCCAATGGGAGCGTCGAATTGGTCGACGAGCTTTGTATTCGGCAGGAATCACAAAACGGCAACTGGTAAGGGCACGAATGCGTTTTTGCTCGAATCCATTGTTCCGTTTCGCGGAGAGAATTTCTTCACGGGACGGTGGGAGCTGGTGGATAAGGATGAGCTTTTTGCGGCGGAGCCAGCCGTTGAGCAACAACTTTTGAGCAGCGCGGGAACGGACACGTTTCGGATTGGTGCGTACACGCTTGGGTACGCGCGGTACTTTCACGTGTTTTCGCCGGTACGGACGGGATTCGGCGCGAACTTCACGACATATACGTTGCCTGAGGCCATCGTTCCTTTTTATGGCGAGCATCCGTTTGGCGTGAATTTTTATTTGCATCTACAATTGAAGTCGAACAGCAAGTAATTTGCTCTAATCAGAGTTTGAACGATCCCACACAATTCGGAACCGTGCCTGCGGAGCCGTCTCTGGCGATCGATCCGGTTTGCGGGATGAGCGTCAATCCGCAACGAGCTAAAGCCACGCGCGAGCATGCGGGGAAGGCGTACTTTTTCTGCTGCGAGGGCTGCGCGAAGAAGTTTGAGGCGGCGCCGGAGCAGTATTTGAACACGCCGGCGAAAGTGCATTCAAAGGGAACTGGCGGGCTCACGGTGATTCAGCCGCAGAGCGTCAAAATTGGGCCGCCACGCGCGACGGTTGCGCCTGAGGTAAGCGGCGCCACTCAAGTTTACGTTTGTCCAATGGATGCGGAGGTTCGCGAGAGCAAGCCAGGAGCGTGTCCAAAATGCGGGATGGCGCTGGAGCCTCTGGCGCCGGCGATGCCGCAGGGAAAAATTGAATACACGTGCCCGATGCATCCGGAAATTGTGCGGGGCGAGCCGGGCGCTTGTCCGATTTGTGGAATGGCCCTGGAGCCGCGGACTGTTCACGTGCGTGCGGAAGAAGCGAATCCTGAACTCGCGGCGATGACGCGGCGATTCTGGTGGTGCGTGGGGCTGACTGTTCCGCTGCTGGCGCTGGCGATGGGCGGGGACATGTGGGGCGGGCAAATTTCGCCGGCGGCGAGCGAATGGATTGAGCTGGCGCTGGCTTCGCCGGTTGTGTTGTGGGGAGGATGGCCATTTTTCGAGCGCGGATGGGCGTCGGTGCGGAATCGCAGCTTGAATATGTTCACGCTCATCGCGATGGGAACGGGAACGGCGTACGTTTACAGCGTGGTTGCGGCAGTATTTCCGGGAATTTTTCCGGTGCAGTTTCGGGATGCGAATGGGGGGTTGCCGCTCTATTTCGAAGCTGCCGCGGTGATTACGACGCTGGTGCTGCTTGGGCAAGTGCTGGAATTGCGCGCGCGGCAGCGGACGGGCGGGGCGATTCGTGAACTGTTGCGGCTGGCGCCGAAAACGGCGCGGCTCGTGCTTGCGGACGGGCAGGAGAAAGACGTTGCGCTGGAAACGGTTCAGCGTGGGGACCGGCTGCGCGTGCGACCAGGAGAAAAAGTTCCCGTGGATGGGCGCGTGATTGAGGGAATGAGTTCGGTGGATGAGTCCATGATTAGCGGCGAGCCTATTCCGGTGGAAAAGAACGCGAGCAGCCGTGTGACGGGCGGGACGGTGAACGGGACGGGCAGTTTCGTCATGCGAGCGGAACGCGTGGGGAGCGAAACGCTGCTGGCGCGGATTGTGCAGATGGTCAGCGAGGCGCAGCGCAGCCGGGCGCCGATACAGAGGCTGGCGGACAAGGTGGCGGGGTACTTCGTTCCAGCGGTGATTTTTGTTGCGATTGTTACTTTCATTGCGTGGGCAATGATTGGCCCTGAACCGCGGCTGGCGCATGCGCTATTGAACGCGGTCGCGGTGCTGATTATTGCGTGTCCTTGCGCGCTGGGGCTTGCTACGCCGATGGCGATTATGGTGGGAACAGGAAGGGGAGCGACGGCAGGCGTGCTTGTCAAAAATGCGGAGGCGCTCGAAATTCTGGAAAGCGTGGACACGCTGGTGTTCGATAAAACGGGGACGCTTACGGAGGGCAAGCCGCGCGTTGCGAAAGTTGAGGCGGCGGATGGATGGACGGCGGCGGAAGTGCTTCGGTTTGCGGGCAGTTTGGAGAAGGCGAGCGAGCATCCGCTGGCGTTGGCTGTTCTTGCGGAAGCGGCTCGGCAGAACGTGAAGCTGGAGAATGTGAGCGGTTTCGCGTCGGTGACCGGGAAGGGAATTTCTGGCCGGATTGGGGGGCGCGAGGTCTTGTTGGGCAGCATGGCGTTCGTTGGTCAAAAAGGCGTTCGTGCGAGCGCGCTGGAAACGCAAGCGGAGGCGCTGCGGCGTGATGGAAAGACGGTCGTACATTTAGCTGTGGACGGTAAAGAGGCGGGACTGATTGCGATTGGCGATCCGGTCAAGAAGTCCACTCCTGAAGCGATTTCAGATTTGCGCAAGGAGGGTTTGCGGCTGGTGATGCTTACGGGAGACAGCCGCGCGACGGCAGAGTCGGTGGCGCGGGCGCTGGGGATTGAGGAAGTGATTGCCGAAGTTCTGCCGGAGCACAAAGCGGAGGCGATTGAGCGGCTCAAGTCAGAAGGACGGCGGGTGGCGATGGCAGGAGATGGAATCAATGATGCGCCGGCGCTCGCGGCGGCGGATGTGGGAATTGCGATGGGTGCTGGAACGGATGTGGCGATTGAATCCGCGGGGATAACTCTGGTGCAGGGAGATTTGCGGGGAATTGTTCGCGCGCGGCGATTGAGCGAGAAAACGATGCGCAATATCCGGCAGAATTTGTTTTTTGCGTTTGCGTATAACACGGTGGGGATACCGATTGCGGCGGGCATTTTGTATCCGTTTTTTGGACTGCTGTTAAGTCCAATTATCGCAAGCGCGGCGATGACGTTCAGCTCGGTTTCGGTGATTACGAATGCGCTGCGTCTGCGGCACGCGGCGATTTAGAATTCGCAGCAGTGCTGCTGAATAACCGCCGAAAGCGTTTCTGCTATAATGCGCACATGACATTCATGAGCATGACGTATGAATTGCAGTCTCCGCTGCAGCAGGAGCAGCTACGAACGCTGGCATTTTTCGCTAACACATACGGCCTGCAGAAATTCCGGCTGGATGAGAAGAAGAACTGGCTGCAGTTCGAATACGATGCTTCGCGGCTGAAAGAGACGGAAGTCGAGCACGTGCTGCGAATGGCGAACATTCCTGTTGTCGGGCGAGTGAAGGCGAACTAACAGGGACTTGGAGTACCTGGGCCGCAGCGACTGCGGACAGGAAAAAAAGGGGCCACCGCTTGGGATCGGCAGCCCCAAAAGCCGCGTTCCGTGACCCGGCCTAGGCGAGACCGAGTCATTGGGGTCATCCATCCTAGCTTCCCTCTCAGAGGCAGGTGGGAACGTAATCTCACCGCTCCGTGGCCGAGCCCCTTCCTTCCTCTGGCCACAGTGCAATGAGCCACGTGTTGGAACGCGACTCGAGTGTGATGGTGCACAGGTAGTGCCAAAAGATGTCCGCAGGTATGTATTTGATAATGCTGCGGATACATTGTGACCGGGATGAGTTTGGTGCGCCGTTTCGGGAATCGGCGTCCCGCTTTGGATTAGTTTGTAGGCAAGCTTCTCTGTTCAGGAATCCAAATTGGCCTCGCGGCTTGTACTTCTAATGCAGGCGGCCTCATAATTAAGAGCGAGAAACTGAAACAATGTCACTACGCCGATCGAGTTTGGTAATTGCCGCGGCGGTCCTCGTGGGACTGACGATCGTTTCGCTGTCTGTTTACGGAGTGGTTCGCGCAAGAGCGCGATCGGCTTCTGCGGCACCCGGTCATTCTGTAGTTGTGGCCAGCACGCCAACAGCGAAAACGGCTCAGAACGATTCGGGGAAAATGCCTTCGCTTTATTTCGCGAAGGATCCAGAGCCGGTTCCTGCGTTTCTTTTGCGGGATCTTTCCGGAAACGTGGTGTCGACGGCAGCGCTGAAAGGCAAAGTCGTGATTTTGAATTTCTGGGCGACGTGGTGCGGGCCATGCAGGGAAGAAATTCCGGAAATGATTGCGTTGCAAGCGCAGTACAAGGATCAGCTGCAGGTCATTGGCCTCTCCGAAGACGAAGAACCGCCCGCGCTAGTGGCGCAATTCGCAAAGAAGGCGGGAATCAATTATCCGGTAGTGATGGCCAGCGCTGAACTCGAAAAGGAATACGGCGGGATTGCAGCGCTGCCGACATCTTTTCTGGTGAATCCGGATGGGCGGGTGGTGGCGAAGGATGTAGGCGTTTATCCAACGGATTATTACGCATTGCAGGTGCGCGCGTTGGCGGGGCTGCCGGTGAGCGCGCATATCGAGACGTTCAAGGATACGGGGCAGATTTTCCTAAAGAACGCAGCGCAGGCCACAGAGCTGCCCGGAGTGAGCTTTGCCGGGCTTACGCCAGAGCAGAGAAAAGCAGCGCTGAAGGAGTTGAATTCGAAATCGTGCAACTGCGGATGCCAGTTAACGCTGGCGGAGTGCCGCATTAATGACACAAGCTGCCCGTTCAGCACCGGGCTGGCGATGAAGATTGTGCGCGCAATCGCTCATCCCTCGGCTGCAGACTCGAAGAATCCGAAACCCGGCGTCACACGCTGACCGCCGAGTTGCGGTTCCCGCAGGCCACTCTCGTCCTATGGAAATTTTCGTACGGTATTCGTTTGACTGGGAGAGTACGGCATTCTATGCTGGTTTGTTCGCATTTGACTGAGGAAGCGAACAGAACGAGGCGACTTTGCTCCATCTTCTGTACTCCGTATTGGCCGTCGTTGTGGTTGTGCAACTCTCCGCATTTGCTACCAGCATCTACCTGCATCGCACGCTGGCGCACCGGGGCGTGTATTTGAACCCTGTGGTGGCGTTTCCGATGAGAGTGCAGCTGTGGCTGTGGACGGGCATTAACACCAAGGAATGGGTGGCCGTTCATCGCAAGCATCACCGGCACACGGATGTGGAGGGCGATCCACACAGCCCGGTGCTCGAAGGGTTGTGGCGCATCCTGCTGGGAAACGTGTATTACTACAATCGCGAAGCGCGCGATCCGGAGACGCTGGCGAAATTCGCGCCGGACATTGGAAATGACTGGTGGGACCGGCACATTTTTGGATTCGGAGTCGCTGGATTGGTAGTGGGCATAGCCATTTTGATGGCGCTGCTCGGGCCTGTGTGGGGCGGGCTATCGTTCGTTGTGCAGGCGGGCGTGTACATTTTCCTGAACGCTGTGGTGAACGGGGCGAATCACGCGCTGGGAAAGCGCAACTTCGAAAACACGGCGACGAATCTTGGTTTTGTGGCTTTGCTCACCGCAGGCGAGGGATGGCATAACAACCATCATGCGTATCCCACATCGGCGCGTTTTAGCGTGCGGCGGGGCGAACTGGATCCGTCATGGCCGGTGCTGAAAGTGCTGACGTGGATGCGGCTGGCGCGGCCGTTGAAGCTGGCGCCGAAAATGGAATAGCATTAGCGTTTACCCAGCTGGATTTCCAACAAACATCAAACTTCATGAGCTGCGCAGGCCGAATGACTCTGGCCGCGCAGCTTTTTCCATGCTAGTCTGCGCGGGCTGACGAGTTTTCAGCGAAAGAGTTTTTTGGTGAGGGGCACGATGGATCATTCGCGTAATCGCGCGGTTCGCAGACGTTTTCGGTATTTTGGGACTTTGATGTTTGCGGGACTTCTTGCAATTTTCTTTTTGGCTGTGACAAGCGCATTGGCGCACGATGAGCACGGAACTACTTTTCAGGCGCCGGGTGCGACGATTTATTACGAAGTATTCGGCTCCGGGGCGGGGACGCCGCTGTTTGTGGCCAATGGCGGGCCAGGATTCGACCATTTTTACTTGCACGTATCGGACGCGTGGGACACGCTAGGACAGAAACGCAAGATTGTGATGTGGGACCAGCGCGGGACGGGGAAATCCGGGCCGCTCAAGTCAGGGCAAACGTGCACGCTGGCGGATCAGATTAATGATCTGGACGCGCTGCGCGCGCATTTGGGATACGACAAAATCGATCTGTTGGGGCATTCGTGGGGCGGATTTTTGGCGATGGCGTACGCGTCGCGTTTTCCGCAGCACATTGAGCGGCTGATCATCTTGGATTCTGCGGCGCCGCGATGGAAAGACACGCTCTTCCTGTTTCACGACGTTTTTCCGGATGTGACTGCGAAGGAGGATGGGAACGCATTCACTGCAGAGCTGCGCGAGACGGATTCCGAGGAGGCCCGGAGCGCTTCGACGGAGCTGTATTTGACGATGCTATTTTATTCGCCGGAACACCGCGATGAATTCGTCAAAAAGATGGCGGGCGACAGAGAATATTACAACATCAACCGGCTGGTGAACGAGGATGTGCAACGATTCGATCTAAATCCAGAGATCAAGAAATTCCGGTTCCCGGTGCTGGTGGGGTGCGGGCGTTTTGATATGAATGTCGCGCCGGTCATCGCGTACAACATTCATGAAGAGATTCCCGGGTCGCAATTTGTCATTTTTGAGCGGAGCGGGCACTTGCCTTTTTATGAGCAGGCAGAGCAATTTGTGACGGTGATGAACCAGTTTTTGTCGGGTGAGCTGCAATCGAGTGACGCGTTGAGGGAGCAGTGAATTAGCCCTAGGGCGAAGTTGCCCGATTTTGTAGATGAAATCCAGCGTGCTTTTTGTATTGACCGAGCGGGTTAAGGCCCTGATAATTTAATGGTTTAGGCACAAAGCGGCCGCATTGGTTTGCTCATGCGGCGGAAGCGCGATTTGTCTTTTTAGGCAAAAGCGAAGATTCCGGGGCAGCCGAACGAAATACGACCGACATCGTAGATGAGGGATTCGGATTCATGCCGGAGACTGTGAACACACAAGAACCACAGGTGATGGGGGCTGCGGCGACGCGAGCGCGAGTCGCGGGCACCGGTACGGACGCGCGGCTGAACCGCGCTATTGAGCGCGCGACGGAGCACCTTCTTTCGCTGCAAGCGTCCGACGGATATTGGTGGGGCGAACTGGAAGCGGACACTACGCTCGAGTCGGATCATATTCTGCTGCATCACATCCTGCGGGACGGAAACAACGAAAAGGTTGAGAAACTCGCGAAATACATCCGCAAAAAGCAGCAGGCGGACGGCGGATGGAATATTTATCCGGGCGGTCCGTCGGAACTGAATACGTCGGTAAAGGCGTATTTTTCGCTGAAGCTGGCGGGGGATTTGCCGGGTGATCCGCATATGCAGCGAGCGCGCGCGAAAATTCGTGAGCTCGGCGGGCTTGAGAAGACCAATTCGTACGTGCGAATTTATCTGGCAATGATTGGGGCGATCGGCTGGGACATGGCGCCGGCGATTCCGCCGGAAATGATGCTGCTGCCGAGCTGGTTCTTCGTGAATTTGTACGAAATGTCGTCGTGGACGCGGGCGATTGTGATTCCGCTTTCGATTGTGTATGCGCTGAAGCCGGACTGGCGGATGGCGGACTGCGAAACGGTGGACGAGCTGTTTGTGGATCCTGCGAATCGAAAAGCGGCGTTTGCGTGGAGCAGAAAAGTCGTTTCGTGGCGCAATTTGTTTTTGGCGATTGACCGGGGGCTGAAAATTTACGAGCGCATGCCGTGGAAGCCGTTCCGGCGGCGCGCGCTGGCGGAAGCCAAGAAGTGGCTATTCGAGCACATTGAGCGGAGCGAAGGCTTGGCTACGATTTTCCCGGCGATGGCGCATTCGATTTACGGGATGCTCGCTATCGGGTATCCGACAACGGATCCGGTGATCATGCGCGAGCTGGGATGGATTGCGGCGTACGAGATCGAAGAGGACGGCGCGGTGCGCGTGCAGCCGTGCATTTCGCCAGTGTGGGACACGGCGATTGCTATGGTTTCTTTGGAAGAGGCGGGAATTGGCGAGGCGCATCCGGCGCTGCAAACCGCAGCGCGCTGGTTGATTGATCATCAGATCCTCAGCCCGGGCGACTGGCAAGTGAAGAATCAGGATGCCGAGCCGGGAGGATGGGCGTTCGAATTTCGAAATGAGTTCTACCCTGATGTGGATGATACGGCATTCGTGCTGATGGCGCTGCAGCGCGCGTATCACAAGGACGCGGACCGTTTTGTGCAGTCGGCGCGACGCGGGTTATCGTGGCTGCTGAGCATGCAAAATCGCGATGGGGGATGGGGCGCGTTTGACCGCGACAATGACAGCAAGCTGCTGACGAGTATTCCGTTTGCGGATCACAACGCGATGATCGATCCGTCGTCGGCGGATGTGACGGCGCGTTCGATCGAGTGCCTGGCGAATTTTGGATGGACTTCGACGCATCCTGCGGTGCAGAACGCGATTGCGTATTTGCAACGCGAGCAGACGCCGGAAGGCGGATGGTACGGGCGTTGGGGCGTGAATTACGTTTACGGGACGAGCGGCGTGCTGCGGGCGATGGAAGCGTTAGGACAAAACACCACCGCAGAGTGCCGTAAAGCGACCGAGTGGTTGCGACGAGTGCAGAATGCCGATGGCGGATTTGGCGAGACGTGCGCGTCATATGACAATCCGTCGGTCATGGGAACGGGTAGAAGCACAGCTTCGCAGACGGCGTGGGGATTGATCGGATTGCTGGCTGCAGCAGGACCGGACGATGCGGCTGCGATTCGCGCGGTGGATTGGCTGGTGCAACATCAGAACGCAGATGGCTCGTGGGACGAAGATGACTTCACCGGTACCGGATTTCCCTGTGTTTTCTATTTGAAGTATCATTTATATAGGAATTCTTTTCCGCTTTACGCTCTAGCCCGCTATCGCAACCGGAAGCACGAATCTTCCGAGGAGGCGAAATTCTTTCAGGC
Source organism: Candidatus Acidiferrales bacterium (assembly GCA_036796475.1). Lineage (GTDB taxonomy): Bacteria > Acidobacteriota > Terriglobia > Acidiferrales > UBA7541 > DAHUXN01. Next base: position 14,343 of record DAIRCW010000013.1, read on the forward strand.
TGATCCAAATCAATTCAGTTACCGAATGGACGGGGGTAAACGATGAGGTTTCCGCTGAGCTTGACCGCCAATTTGACGAAATATCTGGCGGCGAAGACGATTCGCGGGGAGAAGAAATTTCCGCTGGTGATGATGCTGGAGCCGCTGCATGCGTGCAACTTGACGTGCACGGGATGCGGCCGCATTCGCGAATACAAGCCGACAATCAATGAAATGCTTACGGTGGAGCAGTGCCTTGCCGCGCTGGATGATTGCGGCGCGCCGATTGTTTCCATTTGTGGCGGGGAGCCGCTGATTTATCCGGATATGGGGCGACTAGCCAAAGAGATTCTGGCGCGCAAGAAGAACATCTATTTGTGCACGAACGGAATGTTCATTCGCAAACGGCTGCACGAATTTACGCCAACGTCGCGGTTTTTCTTCAATGTGCATTTGGACGGACTCGAGAAAACGCACGACTTGTGTGTGGAGCGCGACGGTGTTTTCCGCGAGGCTATTGCGGGAATCAAAGCGGCAAAGGCGGCGGGTTTTCTGGTGTGTTCCAATACGACGGTTTATAAAGAGACGGACATCGAAGAAATCGCTGACCTGTTTGCTTATCTGCGGACGCTGGGAGTTGACGGCAACATGTTGTCGCCGGCGTATTCGTACGCGTCGGTGCAAACGAAAGATATCTTTATGTCGCGCCAGGACGTGAACGAAAAGTTCCGGCGCGCGAGCAAACTTCTGGAGCAGTTCAACGTAATCACGTCGCCGATTTACATGGAATTTTTGCGCGGCGAGCGCGATTTGATGTGCACGGCGTGGGGCAATCCGACCTACAACCCGCGCGGATGGAAAGGACCGTGCTATCTGATGACGGACGAACACCATAAGACGTTCGGCGACCTGATTAATAACACGCCGTGGGAAAAATACGGGTACGGCCGCGATCCACGCTGCGAAAATTGCATGGTGCAGTCGGGATATGAAGCTTCAGCGGTGCTCGGCGGCAACAGCAAATTCGGCGACACATGGAAGATGCTGCAGTGGCAAGTGTCCGGGCGCATGGGCGGACGCAAGGGCGCTCCGAAGAGCAAGGGCGTGAGCGGAAACGGGCACGGAGCGTCCAGCTCACGTCCATTGATTCCGCCAGCCCAGCCGGCTGAAAAGGAAGAGGCCTTCCGCATACTATGACGACGCTGGTCACCGGTGCGACCGGGTTTGTCGGGTCGCACGTGGCGCGGCAACTGGTTGCTGCCGGGGATTCGGTGCGCGCGCTGGCGCGTCCCGGAGCGCAGCGAAAGATGCTGGACGGCGTAGCAATCGAGTGGGCTGAAGGTGATCTTCGCGACGAAGCATCGCTGGACCGCGCGCTCAAAGATATTCGCCGAGTTTTCCATGTGGCCGCGGATTATCGCCTCTGGGCCAAGCGCCCGCAAGAAATCTACGAAAACAACGTCAGAGGAACAAAAAATCTGCTGGCCGCATCGCTGCGTTCGCGCGTTGAAAAGTTTATTTACACCAGCACGGTCGCGACGATTGCTGTGGAGCGCGGCGGCGGTTTGCCCGATGAAACGAACCGCACAACCGTGGACGAGATGATTGGGAATTACAAAAAATCGAAATTGCTTGCGGAACAAGAAGCTTTGCGCGCGGCGCATGAAGGGCTGCCGGTGGTCATCGTGAATCCCACAACGCCCGTTGGACCGGGCGATTGGAAGCCGACGCCGACGGGCCGCATCATTCTCGATTTTTTATTGGGGCGGATGCCAGCATACGTGGATACGGGATTGAACTTCGTGGCCGTGGAAGATGCGGCGAGAGGGCACTTGCTTGCCGCCGAGCGTGGCAAGGTTGGCGAGCGATATTTGCTGGGTGGGGAGAATCTAACGCTTAAGCAGGTGCTTGATGCGCTGGCGGAGATTACCGGTTTGCGAGCTCCCGCGCGAAAAATTCCGCATGGGGTGGCGCTGCTGGCGGCGCTGGGAGACACGGCGTTTTCGCGGATTATCGGACGCGAGCCGCGGATTCAAGTCGAAGGCGTGCGAATCGCGCGGCATAAAATGTTCGTGAATGACCAAAAAGCCCGCAGAGAACTTGGATACACGTCCGGGCCAGTGAAGGATGCGTTGCGGCGAGCGGTTGAGTGGTACGTGGCAAACGGCTATGCGGCAATTCCGGAGCAGGCGCGCGTCGCGCACGCTTCCGCGGTGTAAGCGGGGCCGAGAGCGAAATTGAAAATCCTCATTACATTTGCGCTGGATGTGGAATTCGCACCCTGGCGCGGCCTGCGCGAATTTTCAAAAATCCCAGCCGCTGGTTTGCGGATTTACGAAAGCAAATTCAACGGCGCAGAAATACGCGTTCTGCTGACCGGCGTTGGTTTTGCGAATGCGCGACAGACGATGCGAGCGGCGCTCGATTGGCGGCCGGACATTTGCATTTCGTCCGGATTGGCGGGTAGTTTGCGCAATGAGATTGAGATTGCGCAGGTTTGCGCAGCGCGAGAAGTCGTGGAGCTTGAGACGGGGCGCAAAATCGTTGCGGATGCGGAACTGTTGAGCATTGCCGAGGCGCGCAAGGCCGCGATTATCGAGAGACTGCTGACGTCTGGCGAGATGGTGTTGAGCGCAGAAGGTAAGAGCCGTCTGGGAAAAATGGCTGAAGCGGTGGAGATGGAGAGCTACGCGGTGATGAGTCAGGCTGCGGCGCTGGGAGTTCCGTCGATTGCGATCCGCGCAATCAGCGACGCAGCGGATGAGAATCTGCCCATGGATTTTGGCAAAGTGCTGGATGAAGACGGGACGGTGCAAGTTTCCAAAGTCGCGAAGGAGATCGCGCGAGCGCCGCATAAAGTGCCGGCGGTAATCCGGTTGGCGCGAAGAAGCAGCGCCGCTTCGAAGAAGCTCGCGGACTTTCTCGAAGGTTATGTACTTGAGCTAGATGCTGCTTGGAAACATTCTGGGAAAATGGCGGGAGCAAAGCGGGCATGAGTTCGACGGTCACTCACACGGGCGAATTTTCACGTGAGGAGCATGTTCGCGGAAAGATGCTCGCCGGAGTTTATCGCGGCGCGGGAAAAGTCGTTTGCGAGGAAGTGCCGATACCGCAGATAAGCGAAGGAGAAGTGCTGTTTCGTGTGGCCGCATGCGGAATTTGCGGCACAGACCTAAAGAAAATCGCGCATGGATTTCTCGACCCGCCGCAGATTTTTGGACATGAGCTTGCAGGGACGGTGGTCGAGGTGGGACGCGGCGTGCGGAAATTCAAGCCTGGCGACCGCGTAGTGAGTTTCCATCACGTGCCATGCGAGAAATGCTTTTACTGCGAGCGCAAATTGTTTTCGCAGTGTGCGCAGTATAAGAAAGTGGGATTGACGGCGGGATTCAATCCCAGCGGCGGCGGCTTTGGACAGTATGTGAGAGCGATGCCCTGGATCGTAGAGCGCGGGATGCTGGCGATACCGCCCAACGTGAGTTTCGAAGAGGCTACATTCATTGAGCCGGTGAATGTTGCCGCCAAGGCAGTGTGGAAGGCGCGCGTCAGCGAAGGCGAATTTGTTGTGATTGTGGGCCAGGGGCCGATTGGAATGCTGCTGACCGGCTTGTGCAAACTGAAAGGCGCGGAAATTGCGGCGACGGATCCGTTGGCGGGCCGGCGCGCGGCGAGCTTGAAGCTCGGCGCAACTTCGGCATTGAACCCCGCATCGGATGATGTAGCCGCTGAAGTGCGAGAGCGTACGAAGGGGCGGGGCGCTGACGTGGTGCTTCTGGCCGCGCCGCATCCAAAGCTCGTAACTGAAGCGCTCAATATGGCGCGTGCAGGCGGACGCGTTTTGCTCTTCGCGCACAACGACCCTGTGCTGAAAATCGAATTCCCCGCGGCAGCGGTAGGCATTGAAGAAAAGGAAATTCTGGGCAGCTATAGCGCCTCGATAACCGAACAACAGGAGTATGCTGAAATCGTGTTCGCGCGCCGGCTGCCGCTGGCGGAACTGATTTCGCATCGCTTTCCGACCGAGCGGATCGCGGAAGCGTTGGAACTGGCCGCCAAACCCAAGGACGATACACTGAAAGTGCTGATTACACATTCATGAAGACTGAGACCAGCGGCGTAATGACCGCGGCCGTGCTCTACGGGCGCGAAGATTTGAAAATTGAGCGTGTAGGAGTGCCCAAGCTCAAGGAAGATGAAGTTTTGGTGCGCGTGCAGGTTGCGCTGACGTGTGGAACGGATCTGAAAGTTTGGAAACAGGGATCGCATCCGCGGATGATTCAGCCCCCGGCGATATTCGGGCATGAATTAGCAGGAGTGGTTGAGGAAACCGGTTCCGCGGTAGGCAGAGAGATTCGCGCGGGCATGCGCGTGGTGCCGGGGAATTCAGCCCCTTGCGGAGCATGCTTGTACTGCCGAAAAGGGCAGCCGAACCTGTGCGAGGACTTGCTCTTCAACAACGGCGCGTACGCGGAATATGTGAGAATCCCCGGGCGCATCGTGCGGCAGAATTTGCTGGAAATTCCCGAGCATGTGAGTTTTCGCGACGCGGCAATGGTCGAACCGCTCGCGTGCGTGCTGCGCGGGATCCATGAAACGGGAATCCAGGCCGGCGATACCGCAGTGATTATCGGATGCGGGCCGATTGGATTGAAATTCGTGCGGGCGCTCTCCGCGAGAGACGTGCGCGTGATTGCGTTGGGCAAGAGAAAAAGCCAGATCCAAGCTGCGGAACGACTGGGGGCATACGCGGCATTTGACGTGTCCACGATGGATTCGCCGGTGAGTGTGGTGCGCGAATTGACCGATGGACGGCGCGGCGCGGACGCCGTGGTGGAAGCGGTAGGTTCGGCTACAACGTGGCAGTGGGCGATGCAAATGGTTCGAAAAGGCGGGAAGGTCAATCTGTTCGGCGGATGTCCGCACGGCACGCAGGTGGAATTCGATCCTGCACTGCTGCATTATTCCGAGATTACTTTGAAGGCTACTTTTCACCATACGCCGCGGTTCATTCGCGAGGCGCTGGAGACGATTGCGCGTGGCGATGTGCGCGCCGACGATTTCGTCACGGGAGAGACTCCGCTCACCGAACTGCCGCGCGTTTTCGAGCACATGAAGCAGCGCAACGGCGAATTGAAAACCGCGGTCAATCCCCGGGCGTGAACGTCGCTATGCTCGGACGAGACGAACTGGAAATCGCGAAGAACCTGCCGCCGGAAGGCTGCGCGCTCGCTGAAGCGCAGCTCTACACGCACTGGCTGGCCACGCATCATTACGAAAACTTCAGAGTTGTGTCCTGGCTGCTGCCGTCGCGTTTGCGCCAGCATTTTTACAATGTCTACGCCTATTGCCGCTGGGCAGATGACTTGGGCGATGAAGTAAAAGACCCGAAGCATGCGCTCGATTTGCTCGATCAGTGGGACGAGGAGTTGCAGCGGGCTTATCGCGGCGAAGCGAAGCATCCAGTGCTCATCGCGGTGGGCGAGACGGCGCGCGCGTGCGATATTCCCATCGAACCATTTCGCGATTTGCTGATTGCGTTTCGCCAGGACCAGACGGTCCATCGATACGCTACGTGGGATGGCGTGATCGAGTACTGCCGGTATTCGGCGAATCCTGTGGGGCGGTTGGTTCTTTTCTTGATGGGATATCGTGATGCGGAGCGGCAGGCGCTCTCGGATGCGACTTGCACGGCTTTGCAACTGGCGAATTTTTGGCAGGATGTAGCGCGCGATCTGGAGAAGGGACGAATTTATATTCCGCTCGATGTGGCGGTGGCGCATGGAGTGGCAGAGGGCGACATCACCGGCAAAATTTTCGACCACTCATTTGCCAGCTTAATGAAAGATCTGCTAACTCGAACGCGGTCGCTTTTTGCGGCGGGCTCATCTCTCGCGAATCGCGTGTCCGCGGAATTCCGCGTGGATGTGGAGCTCTTCACGCGCGGCGGATGCGCCGTGCTCGACGCCATTAAGGCGATCGGATACGATACGCTGCATCATCGTCCTGCGATCAGCCGCCGAACACAGGCGCACTTGCTTGGCTGGGCGATGATTTCGCGAATTGCAGCGCCTTTTCGCCGGAATACAAAAAACGAATCGAGGACCGAGAAAGCTCCCCTTGCCGCCGACCGACATGCCTGATGCCGCGGTCGAAAATTCTTACCGATACTGCCGTCAATTAGCGCGTTCCGCCGCCCGCAACTTTTACTATGGATTTGTCCTGCTTCCCGATGCGAAACGCGATGCCCTCTGCGCTTTGTACGCATTTATGCGCGGAGTTGATGATATTTCTGACGAGCCAGGCTCGATTGAAGTGAAACGCCGGCGGCTCCAAGAACAACGTGCCGAGTTGGATCGCATTCTGGCCGGCGGGAGCACAGCAGAGCCCGCGTGGCCCGCGTTGCGTGATACGGTGACGCGTTTCGGCATTCCGCCGCGTTACCTGCACGATTTGATTGCCGGCGCAGAGATGGATTTGAGGGTCGCGGAATATGAAACGTTTGATGATTTGCGGCGTTACTGCTATCACGTGGCCGGCGCTGTGGGATTATGCTGCCTCTATGTTTTTGGATTTACGGCCCCGCAAGCGCCGGAATTCGCGGAAAAGATGGGCATCGCCTTTCAACTGACGAATATTTTGCGCGATGTGCGGGAAGATTTGGCTATGGGGCGCGTCTATCTTCCTCGCGAGGATTTTGCGAAATTTGGATGCGAGGTCAAGCAATTCAGTGAAAATTCCGCTGCTGCCCGCGCGCTTGAAATGCTTCGTTTCGAAACGGCGCGCGCACAGGATTTTTATCGCGAAGGATGGGAGCTGCTGCCCCTTGTAAGTGCCGACAGCCGCGCGGCCCTGTGGGCTATGGCGCAAATTTATTCCGGCATACTTCAGAAAATCCAACGCCGAGGCATTCACGTTTTGAAGGGAGAACGGGCGCGACTCTCCACGGCGGAAAAGGTATGGATTTTGTTCAGGGCAAGAATGGGCTGGTTCAACCACGATGGCGTTTGAGAGCGTAATCGTGATCGGCGGCGGACTGGCGGGACTGTCGGCCGCGACAGCGCTCGCGGAAGCCGGCGTTCGCGTTCGCTTGTTTGAGAAGCGGCCATATTTGGGCGGTCGCGCGACTTCCTACGCGCTGCCGGACGGCACGCATATCGATAATTGCCAGCACGTAACGCTGGGTTGCTGCACGAACCTGGCGGACTTTTACGAGAGGACCGGAGCGTCCTCGAAAATCCAGCATTACGACAAATTGTTTTTTGCCGACCGCAATGGGCGAGTCAGCACCATAAAATCATCGGCGCTACCGCCGCCGTTTCACACCAGTTTGTCGTTCTTGCGCTTCAGCGCGCTTTCCTACCGAGAAAAGAAGGCGATTGCCGAGGCTTTGCTGCGCATTGCGCGCGCTGGAGGACGTCCTCCGGGTGCTTCGGGAAAAACAATGCTCGACTGGCTGCGCGAAAATGGGCAGCCGGAGAGCGTGATTCGCCGGTTTTGGCGCGTCGTGCTGGTCAGCGCGCTGGATGAAGAGCTGGCATTGACCGATGCGCAGTATGGAATTGATGTTTTCTGGAAAGCATTTCTGCGCAACCGGAGGGGATACGTTGTGGGCATTCCTTCGGTTCCGTTGAGTGAATTATATGAGGGCTGCCGCAAGTCAATCGAAAGCAAAGGCGGCGAGATAAAATCGCGCGAAACGGTACGGGCACTACGCTTTGATGATCATCAATTCCGCTCCGCAATGCTCAGCGATGGCAGCGAACAAACAGCAGACGCTTGCATTTCCGCCATTCCGCACGACACTCTGCTGGAGCTGCTGCCGGAAGCAATGCGCGAAAATTGTCCGGTGTTTTCGAATCTAAAGAATCTAGAAGTCTCGCCGATCACCAGCGTGCATTTGTGGTATGACCGTCCGCTGCTCAAGTTGCCTTTTCTCACGCTGCTGGACCATACAGTTCAGTGGATCTTCAATCGTGCAGTGTTGCAGAAAACGAGTAGGGAAGAGCACCCGGCAACGGGCCAGTACCTGCAGCTTGTCATCAGCGCGTCATACGACCTGGTGCCGCGGGCGCGCCAGGAGATCATTGATCTGTGCGTGAAAGAGTTGCGCGAAGTGCTGCCGGCAAGCAAGGACGCGAAACTGCTCAAGGCCACAGTGGTGAAAGAGGTAAACGCGACCGAATCACCACGACCCGGATTCGACCGATGGCGTCCCGCGCAGAAGACAGGCATCTCCGGCTTTTTCTTGGCCGGGGATTGGACGCGAACCGGATGGCCTTCGACGATGGAAGGTGCGGTCCGCAGCGGCTATCTTGCGGCCGAGGCGGTGCTTGAATCCGCTGGCGCGCCGCGGAAATTCATAGTGCCGGACTTGCCTGCGGAAGGGCTTTGCCGAAAATGGGCAAAGGAGTAGAATTAAGGTAGCCGCTAGAGGATGGTCTTCGATTTACCGGCGTGTGTGCCGCGATTAGTTCAGTTCCATTGAAACGAGATTTGGGGTTCGTGTCGCAAGCAATCCGACAGGAAGAATGAGTACTCCATCCGACTGTTTGTGCGTAAGTTGCTGACAGGCTGCAGAGTTCGCGGGGCGAAGGGTAAATCTCCGGAGGAGAATTATGGAGCGGAAGTACAAGCACAAGGGCTACAGCGAGCGCGATCGCGATGAGAAAAAGCGCGAGCGCCCGTCTGAGCCCAGGCCGCCAAGGCAGGAGCAGATGGGCCCGCGCACTCCGCGCATGGTGGGAACGGTGATGCGCGCGCGCTGTTCCAACTGCGGCACGATTCTGGCGCCCGGCTTCGACCAGAAGGGCCGCTGCCCGAAATGCCAGTTGGAACTGCACTCATGCAAACAGTGCGTTCATTTCGACACAGGAGCGCAGTTTGAATGCACGCAGCCGATTCCGGAGAGGATTCCGCGCAAGGATGTGAAGAACGAGTGCACATTTTTCGAATTCCGTATGACCGTGGAGAAGGATACGTCGCCGGTCAATCATCCCAGCACGCCTGCACCGGCTGCGCCCGTCTCGAATGGGCGTCCAGACGACGCACGAAGGGCGTTTGAAGATCTTTTTAAAAAGTAGAGAAGTGTTTGTGCTGGATCAATTCTGAAGATTCCACTTATTCAGTGCATCGGCTGACTGCCACCTGAAGTGCTCTCACTTTGGCCCGCTGCTACGGTCCATCCTAACTTTTGCTCGATGCGTTCGGAGGTTGCCCGGTCGGCGCCTTCGATGCTCAAACATTTGTCCTGCGCGCAACCGATATAGGCATTCGCGAAAACCGCAAATTCCTGACCTTTTAAGACGGGGGCTGCCAATCCGTCCTTTTTTTCGATAACTTTGCGGTACGCGCCGAAGAATTCAGCGGCATCCTTTTCGTTATCGAGAGCAAAGAGCACCACAAGGATGGTCTGCTTTGAATCTTTATTTTCGAAAAGCGCGTAGCGGTCGCCGCGCCACATCGGGGCGAACTTCTCGGCATCGCCCGGGCCATCGAATTTCTTAAGAATTTCACCCAGCGCGAATTCGCCGACGACATTTTCATCCAACTGCGTGTAGCCGCTCGGCAGCGCCGATTTAACGTGCGGGAGCTCTATGACTTCCGGCTGCACATTTTGAAAGTACAGTTCGGGATGAAGTATCTGCTGGGTTGAGGCCGGCGGATTTTGAAAGACACTCTTGAAATCTGACCAGCCCGCTGTAGCCTTCAGTACCTGCTGGCTAAATTCCGCTCCTTGAAGATAAGGAAACAGCAATTCGTCGCGAATGAATTCGGGAGCTTTGGCGAGATTTGGATCTTTGTCCATTTGCCCGGCGACGCCGCTTTCGATGAACGGCGCGATGTCAGGCAATGAGCGGACATTGGTATGCAGGTCAGCCAGCGTGTAATCCATCATGGCGGCGAGCGCAGAGCCCTCGATGACCGCGTCACGCGCGAGTGAAGCGTCATCATTGGAGCGTACGGCGTCCTGCCACTTCTTCAGGTGAAAACTCTGGTCATCCAGCGCATGCGTCAGTTCATGCGCCATCACCGGTTTTTGCTCAACGGGTGAAATCCAATCGGCGATGAAAAATTGTTTCCCGCGAGGGTCGTACAATCCCGCGACTTGGTCAGTGAGCAGATCCAACAAAAAAGAATCGAGGGGAAAATCTTTAGGGATCAGGCCAAACGCTTCTAACGTGCGGCGGTCGGCGTACCGCTTTTCTGGAGATTCCTCTTTGTTCTGCTCGTCGACGAGGTACTGACGAATCTCTGCTTTCGTGCGCACACTTTCTCTTAGCGGCGATTTGACCGGCAAATCCAGAATCTTGCTCATGGTCTGCAAGACGCTATTTGCAGCAGCATAAAAATCCGCATTGGTTTGTGCTGTGGGATCTGACAAGTCTTTCGGAGAAGAGGCCACCTGAGATGAACGCGCCCGCGCAAACGGCAAAGTGACGCCAGCCAGCGCCAGCGCGATCAGGAAAGCTATGGTCCGCGTCCGCATAGTGCTGTCTTAGGATGTGCTCCTTGGTGGAATGGTTTCCACGCGGAAGTTTAGGGTCTGCTCTTCCGATAAACGAAGTTGTAACTGGCCGGGGCGGCGCCCGAAACAGCACGAGTGTCGTACAGGAGGAGATAATCCAGGTGGCGAAGGTCGTTCGGGAAATGGATTCCTGATGGATAGGGATAGGTGCGAGCGGCGTTCAGAGGCAACGGCGTTACAGTTCCTCCAAATTTCGCGTAGAAATCCATGTCCTTGTCGAAGCCGTTCGCGTAGAAGAAATAGTCGCGCACCCATCCTTGTGGCGGCGGAGGAACAGAAGACGGATCAAAACTCAGAGCCACTTCATCACCAGCGCCAAAGACGACGTATTCTTCGTCGCCGCGACTGAGAAGAGGAAGTACATTGCCGTAACGAGTGTAATTGCCGCTTTGCTGGGCGTAGGGTCCTGTGGAACTGACCTTGTCATAGACATAGCTCAAATCCGCCGGGATGCTGCCAACAATGTATTTGGGATAGCCGCGGAAATTGAGGTTTGCCCGGACAAGGGGAACAGTTGAGACGCGATAAGGAGTGGCTGCGGGCGAATTGTCGATGCGAATGCGATCCCAATAGATTGTGAGATTCGTGGCAATGCGGATGCGACGTGTGCCTGCGGGAAGTTTGCCCGTTAGATCGACCGTCATAGTTCGCTCGAGGCCGGCAGGGAATCCCATATCACTGACGACGCGCCGCCATTTTCCGGAAGCGTCGAGCGCTTCGATGTACGGCGAAATCGGTTGTAGGGGAGCTTGCCAAGCGGCGTAAAGAGAGCTGGCGGAGAAATAATCCGTAAGCCCGTCGAGCAGCAGATGCAATGGATTGTGCGGATTCCACTGGCCGAGGTCGAGTTCCAGATAATGCAGCTTGGCAAATCCTTCGTAGGGCAGCGGGGTAAACCCTTTCACGAAGCGGTGATCGGCCTTGGCGAGCAGCGTCAGCACATCGCGATGCTGATCGTCCCACGCGCCTGCCGGAAGATGCGCGTCACGCGCGGCGACAACCTGGAAAGCAGAGAACGGAGGATTCATAGCGAAATGGGAATTGGGATAGACCTCGACGCCTGCGGGGTGATCCACCGCAAGCAGGCGAACGCGATTCAAATAATCCAGTTCCTCCATCGGCTCGAGGAGACGGAATTGAAGGAGACCATCCTTGAGCTGAACGGCTGAGTGGTCTACCTTCAAATACTCTTCGGGATTGGAGACGTTACGAGCGCCGGGGGCGACCCAGTGGCCGAGGATTCCGGCGCCGAGCATGTCGGAAATGAACTGAAAAGTTTTCCCATTCCATGAAAACAGGAGCGGGCAGGAACTGCCTTTGCGGTCGAGCTCGGTAATCGAATGCATGGAATCGCCAGCGAGATTGATTTCATCCTGGAGCACACCTGTGGGCCATAGCATGCGAACAATGTCGGCGTGAGTTGCACTGCCGAGGCCAACGGTAAGATTTGCGTCGCTCTGGCCTAAGTAGCCGGAAGCGGAGGGAATTTCAAATTTTTGGTGGAGAGAACCGGCGAAGACTTCGACTTTAGTGCCGATGGCGCTCCTGTTGTCTGCAAGGCCCTGCAATGTGAGTCGGAGCCAGTGATTCCGATTGCCGCCGATATTGCGCAGGAGCACAGGAGGGCTGTCTTCTTGCGTAATCAGCGAGCTTGTCGCGCCGTCGCCAAAGAAGTCAGCCGCCAGCAACGAACGCGGATGAGACAGATGAATTCTGTCGAGGCCGACTTCTTTCGAAACGTCGCGAAAGCCAGCAGTGCCCTCATTGCGAAAAAGAGCGATTTGGCCGTGGCCGGAAGGATCTTCGCCAATTGCGGCAAGGTCGAGCCAGCCGTCATTATCGTAATCGAGTGCGGTGACGCCCCAGGCGCGCTTCCAATTCAGCGATGGTAAATTGACGTTGGCGAATGTCTTGCCATCTACGTTGCGCCACAAAGAAAGCGCAGGGGAGGACGGGTGTGTGAAGGCAAGGTCCATCCAGCCATCTTTGTTGAAGTCGAAAGCCACAGTGCCGACGGCTTTTGAGCTTTGTGAGTTCCACGGACGAAGCGGATGGAATGCACCTTCGCGCGGGTTCAGATAAATCACCGGCTGATCACTCGACGCAGCTAAGACGAGATCGATGGCACGGTCATTGTTGATGTCGCTGAGCGTGGCGCCATCGCCGGCGGGTGCTGCAAGTCCAACTTGGGATGCGACTTCGGTGAAAGTTCCGTTGCCATTATTGCGCCACATTTCATTCGGAACAGTTTCGGATGCGGAGGAAACGAAAAGATCGAGGTCTCCATCATGATCATAGTCGACGAACGTGAGTCCAAGCGGATGACCACTGGCTTGAATACCTGCTGACTTTGTGACATCCCGGAATTTCCCACTGCCTTCGTTGTGAAAAAGCGAGATTCCGCCGAGATAGCTGACGGCGAGGTCAGGACGGCCGTCATTATCGTAATCGCCGACTCCGCAGCCCGTCCCAATGGCAGGAATAGTAATGCCGGATTCGGCGATCACATCTTCAAAGCGGCCGTTCCCCAAATTGCGGTAAAGACCGGGCTGGCCGCTACCGCTCGCGTTGACGAGAAAAATGCCGGGGCGGCCGTCGCTTTCGAAATCGAAGACGCACGCGCCTGAACCCGCATCGGCGGTATCGCTATCCGAGTGCATGGCCGGAGCTAAGGGCGCAGAAGTCGTTGGTAAGCCCGATTGCGCAGTGACATCAGCAAAACGGACGGGAATCGGCGGAGAAACAGTCTCCACGCCGGGCGAAGCTTCCTCGACCAGCGAATATTTCCCCTGATCTCCGTAGGTCATGCTCATGGGCGTGGCGATCTTTTTTTGGGTTTCGTCCTGGAAGCGCGTGAGGTATTCGCGCGCTTGAGCGACATTGCCAGAGCGTTGATAGGCTTGAGCGATCGCGAAGCAGGCAGACGCATGGAAGGGATTCAGTTCAAGAGTCTTGCGGAAGGCCGCGATGGCGCTGGGATACCGCTGGAGCGTCATATAGTCCTGGCCGAGGAAATAACGTGAGTCCGCGTCATTCGGATCGAGAGCAATGACGCGTTCGAAGTCCTGCGCAGATGCATCCGGATGGCCAGTGGATTTTTCAAGGAGGCCGAGGTTGTACCAGACACGAGGATTCTTCACATCGCGCGTGGCTACTTCCTTCAATATTGTTTCGGCTTCCGAAAACTGCTGCAGGTTCAGTAGAGCAATGGCTTCGTTCAGGCGCGCGACGTAAAGATGAGGGTCGAGGCCGTAGGCTTTTTGAAATTCGACGAGGGCAGATTTTTGCTGCTGGCGATTCATGTAGGCGACGCCGAGATTATTGTGCTCGGCGGCTTCTACCTTCACTTTTGCAGACGATGATTGGGCGCGCAGCGAGATAACCACAAATGAGAAGACAAAAGTGCCGATTGCAGCGAGCGCAGTGAGCAACAGAAGGCGATTTCGCAGCAAATTGCGCAACTCAGTTTTTGTCGTATGGCTTGGACGCAATGATGCCCGCGCCTTCCTTGACGGTAATGGTTTGACCCGCTGAAACATCTTTCAGGCGATCGATTTGTCCGCTAGGCCAATGGATTTCGAGTTCGTCCGCGCGCGGATTTTGCCCCAGACCGAAGGTAAGAACAAGCTCGCTGGCAGACAAATAGCTGGAGCCACTGGTGAGCATTTTGCTTTGAGTGACCCCACCGGCAGTTACGCGCACTTGAGAATCGAGGCCGTCGCGGTTCGATTTTGCGCCCATGAGCTTGATACGAAGACTGTGATTCGAGCCGCCTTCATTGCGGAAGAGGGCGGCCGGCCCGGAATTGGTAGACACAAGAATATCGAGTTTGCCTCGATTGAAAACATCGCCGTAAGCGGCGCCGCGCGCCACGCGCGGAACACTGAGCGATGAGCCCATTTGGGAGGTGACATCGGCAAATTTGCCGCCGCCGAGATTGTGGAATAGCAGCGGAGGTTCGGCGTAGTGGACCTGGCGCTGGACCATCTGGATGTCGCGTTGAATGTGCCCGTTCGCGACAAAAACGTCCGGCCAGCCGTCATTATCGTAATCGAAAAAAAAGCAGCCGAAGCCGAGTGTCAGCAGGCTGGAGTGGCCGATTTGGGAATTCGGGGCTTCGTCCACGAAGAGGCCATTGCCTTCATTGTGGTAGAGGCCGAGCATCTGATTCGAGAAATTGGTGACGAGGATGCTGGGGAATCCGGAATGATCGTAATCGGCGGCGGCTGTGCCCATGCCCGCGCGGGCGATACCATCTTCGCTGAAGCCGACGCCGGACATGACTGCTTTTTCGGTGAACGTTCCGTTGCGATTGCTTATATAGAGTTTGTTGGGTTCGGTGTCGTTGCTGACGAAAATGTCGGGCCAGCCGTCATTATTTGCGTCAAAAATTGTAATTCCAAGGTTCTTTGAAGTCGGGTCGTAAACTCCAGCCTGCTTTGTCACATCGGTGAACGTCCCGTTGCCATTGTTATGCCAGAGACGCAAGGAAGCGCCGTGATACGCCTGCGGAGTGCAATAGGATTTCGTGCGACCGTCGATCGTGCAATAGATGTCGGTTTGCGGCGTCCATTGGACGTAATTGGCGACAAGGAGGTCGAGACGACCGTCACGATCATAGTCAACCCAAGCGGCACTGGTGCTGAATTCGTCGTGGCCCCACAGTCCAGCCTGCTTCGTGACGTCCGTAAACGTTCCGTTGCAATTGTTGCGGAAAAGATGGCTCTGGCCGAGAGCGGTAATGAAAATGTCGTCGCAGCCATCGTTGTTGTAATCGCCTACGGCGACGCCCATGCCGTAAGTTTCGAAATCTAGGCCGGCTTGGTGCGTGACATCTGTGAATGTGCCGTTGCGATTGTTGCGATAAAGGGCCATATGGGTGTGGCGATTGCCGTGGCCAGGAAAGTCAGACCCGTTGATGAGTAAAATGTCGGGCCAGCCATCATTGTTGTAGTCGATGAAGGCGACACCAGAGCCCATCGCTTCAGGAAGCCAAATCTTCCCAAACGCGCCGTTATCGTGGATGAAGTGAATGCCTGCAGAGCGGGTTATATCAACAAATTGGACGGATGATGGCGAATGCTCACTAGCACGGACGGCCGCGAACGAAAACAGGCCGAGCGAAACCGCAAGCGCGAGCAAAAATTTGTGGAGGGTCATTCTCATTAGTGGGAAGCCTTTGCACTCTGCGCAGTAGCGTATTTTGAAGGCGCCGGCTTCAAAGGCGCTGAATTAATCTCGTGAATAGGCTGGCGCTCATTATTATCGTTGGGATGCGCTCGGAGATAAGGTCCGGCGACAGCGCCTTCCGCTTCGTTGGCTTTGAAGCGCAAATAACGCACTTCATAGTCGTGCGCGCGGCTGGTCTGGCCGAGTCCGTTATAACAAAGCATCAGATTGTAGTTCGCTTCCACGTCCTCGGGATCGATGGCGACCACTTTTTGAAATTCTCTGGCGGCCTCATCATACTGGCGCATCAGAAAGTAAATTCGCCCTAGGTCATTTCGAGCGACGCGATCCTCGGGATATTGCTCAAGAACAATGTTGAGCTGATCCAATGCCAGTTTGTATTTTCCCTGATCGCGAAGAAGCCTTGCGTAAAAATAATGAGCGCTGGCGAGATGCGGAGCTACTTTGAGCGCTTGATCGAGAACCTTTTCTGCGCCCGGCAAATTGCCTTCCTGCAGACGCACACGAGCCATATTGACCCAACCATCCGGGCGTTCTGGCGCTACTTGTGACACTTTCGCAAAGGCGGCATCAGCGCCCTGTAGGTCTCCCTGAAGCAGAAGTCCAATTCCGTAATCATTCCAGCGCTGCCAGTCTTTGGATTCGAGATCTACCTGCGGCTTGGGCGCCGGCGCGGTTGCAGGAAGAACGTTCAGCACGGCGTTGGCCTCGGCCATAACGACGATGGGCAGATCGGGAATTCCTGAGCGCTTGCCCGAATCGCCTTTGGTGCTGCCAGTGAAGATCCACTTAGTATCGTCGTACGCCGGTGCGAGGTTGGGATTCTGCTGCTGAGGATCATGGATGCCAGCAAACGAAAACTGAGTGAACCACCAGCTGAATTTGCGGTAGTTCAATTTGGCCGTGACGGTAATGCGATTGCCTGCGTCCTTTGGAATGTAAAGGCGGTAATGAACTGTGTCGGCTGCGCCGGGCGGGATCAGATGGACATAAACGACGGCACGTTCCGCCCAGGCGTTGCGTTTATTGATGGGGTTGCCGTGATCGTCAATCAGCAGCGCGCGATAGAACTGCGCGCCCGGGTCAACGGGACCATTGCGGTCATCTTCAGTGCCCGTTCGACCGCTCCAGAAAATAGTGCGGCCGTTTTCATCTTTGGCTTGAAGCTCCAGCCATAAATCGAAAGCATCAATCGTTCCACCGGGAAAGAAATGGCCAATGCCGCGAGTACGAACCACCACGTCCACGCGCTCGGTATCTCCACGACGAACTTGAACGGGAAGGCGATTCAGCGGCGCAGTCAATTCTGACGCGGGAGCGGCGAACTGCTGCTGAGCGGCAGGCGCGTGAAACTCGGACTCCTCACCTACACCAAAAGTGGTTTGCGCTTGCGGAATGGCAGCGGGAAATTGACCGCTCGAAGGACCCGGCGTTTGTGTTT
>DAIRCW010000014.1:0-30221 GCA_036796475.1 Candidatus Acidiferrales bacterium
CAGCTGGGTTACGCGCTGCTGTGGACAATGATTCCCATCACCATCGCGCTCTACGTCAGCGAGGAGATGTGCGCGCGGATGGGTGTGGTGACGGGCAAAGGACTGTCGGACCTGATTCGCGAGGAATTCGGATTCCGCTCGACATTTTTCGTGATGATTGCTGGGCTAGCGGTGGACTTCGCCAATACGGTAGCGGAATTCGCCGGCGTCGCGGCATCCATGCAGATTTTCGGAGTGAGCAAGTATATCGCCGTGCCGCTGGCAGCGATTCTGGTTTGGGTGCTGGTGGTGCAGGGTACGTACAGCCAGGTGGAAAAAGTATTTCTGGTCGCCTGCACTTTTTATATTTCATATGTTGCTTCGGCATTTTTGGCAAAGCCGGACTGGGCGCTTGCGGCGAAGCAGACGTTCATTCCCGAGATTCACATGAATGTGGCATACCTGCTGGTGCTGACCGGTTTGATCGGTACGAGCGTAGCGCCGTGGCAATTTTTTTACCTGCAGGCCGGATACGTGGAGAAGCGTGTGGGAGCGCGGCAGTACAAACATGCGCGAATGGATGTGCTGGTAGGAAGCATCAGCTGCATGGCCATTGTGTTCTTCATTATCGTCGCGACGGCAGCGACGCTGCACGCATCGCACACGCAGATCAACGATGCAGCGGACGCGGCGAAGGCGCTGGTGCCGCTGGCTGGAAAATGGGCAGGATACTTGTTCGCTTTCGGACTGCTGAACGCTTCGCTTTTCTCGGCTTCCGTGCTGCCGCTTTCGACGGCGCATGTGATCTGCGAAGGGTTGGGATTCGAGGCGGGAATCGATCGCAAGTTCCGGGACGCGAAGATTTTTTATGGATTGTACACGGCGCTGATCGTGCTGGGCGGCGGTGTCATCCTGATGCCGCACGCGCCTTTGCTGAAGATTTTGCTGATGTCGCAAGTGGCCAATGGAATCTGGCTGCCGTTTGTGATGGTGCTGATTCTGCTGCTGGTGAACCGCAAGGATTTGATGGGCACGCACGTGAACAGCAAGGGCTTTAATATTCTCGCGTGGGCCATCAGCGTGGCGTTGATTGTGGTGACGGTGGCGCTCGCCTACGTTACGATTTTCAAGCCGCACGCCGCAGGCTAGTATGGAAAACTCCGTTCCGTTCTCCCGTAAGCCGTCCGCACGGTTGCCTGCCGTATACCTGTGTGTTAGCGTTTTCCGGCACTCCCAGAATTAAATTCCGATGCGAGCCATTGAGCTGATTAAAACGGTGAACAGCAGGGAGGCGGTTTTGCTGGAGCAGATTGATCCGAAGCGCTTGCCCGAGCACGTGGCCATCATCATGGACGGTAATGGGCGCTGGGCGCAGAAGCGTCATTTGCCGCGAATCGCCGGTCATCGCGCCGGGGTGAAACAGGCGCGGCAGGTGATTGAAACTTGCGCGCGGCTGAAAATACCGGCGCTGACGCTGTACGCGTTTTCGTTGGAAAACTGGAGACGCCCGCAGGCGGAGGTGGAATTCCTGATGCGGCTGCTGCGCGAGTACCTGAAAAGGGAACTGCCTTCCATTCACAAGAACAACATTCGCCTGCTGATCATCGGCCGTTCCGCGCAGTTGCCCAATGCGGTGCAAAAGGACATCGAGAAGGCCATGCGGCTGACGGCGCAGAATACAGGCATGAAACTGATCGTAGCGTTGAACTACGGCGGCCGCGCCGAACTAGTGGACGCATTCAATGCAATTCTGGATCGGGTACGATTGAACGGGCTCTCGGCGTTTCATGCGGACGAGCAGACGATTTCAGACCATCTGTACACGGCGGGACTGCCGGATCCGGATTTGCTGATTCGCACCAGCGGCGAGATGCGCGTGAGCAATTTCCTGTTATGGCAGATTGCTTATGCGGAACTCTACATTACCGAGGCGCTATGGCCGGATTTTTCGCGCGAAAAATTGCTGGAAGCGTTGCTGAATTTTCAGAAGCGGGAACGGCGGTACGGCGGGCTTGCTGGCGCTAGTATTTCGGGGAATGGCGCGTGAAAAAGTTCGCGTTTTGCAAGCAGCGTTCTATTCAATTTCACTCAACCTGGACAGATCAAATTGATTAAGCGAGTCATCACCGGCGCGATTCTTATACCGATTGTGGTGGTGCTAGTGTATTGGGCGCCGTCTTGGCTGGTTACAGTTATCGCGGCGATTGTGGCGCTGCTGGCGATGAAGGAATTTTTCGATTTGTGCGCGCGAATGGGGCTGAAGGCCTCGCGCACATGGACGATGATATGCGCCGTGGTTTTATTCGGGCTTCAATGGCTGCAAGGAAGCGTCGAAGTGCACTGGCTAAGCGACAATACAGAGCTGATTCGCGGCTTGCCGTGGCGTTATGCATCCATCGAAGCGCTGCTGTTGGCATTTGTGTTTGGCATGGGGGCCATCGGGGTGATGGGCCGGATGCCGATTGTGGATGTGCTCCCGTCAATTGGCGCAAGCGCGGCGGCGCTGCTGTTTATTGCTTTTCCGTTTAGTTTTTTGGCGCGCCTGGAAGGAAAAGCGAGCACCGGCCCAGTGCTGGTGCTTTTTGCGCTGGCGATTGTATGGGCGGGGGATACGGCTGCGTACTTTGTGGGCAAATCAATTGGGCGCATAAAGATGGCGCCGGCACTTTCACCGGGAAAAACTTGGGAAGGCGCCGTTGGAAACGTGGTTGGCTCGCTGATTGTCGGATACTGTTTCGCTCTTTGGCAGCACGGTTCGATAGGAGCTTGGTTGACAACAGCCGTGCTCGCGAATATCGCAGGGCAGGTGGGCGATCTGGTAGAATCGTCTTATAAACGTGGCGCGGGAGCGAAAGACTCCGGCGCGCTGCTCCCCGGACACGGAGGAATGTTGGACCGCATTGATAGTTTGATCTTCGCTGCTCCTGTTGTTTGGCTTGCGGCCGGCTGGCTGCTGCAAACCCGGCTGTGACTTCCTGCACACGGTGAAACGCATTTCCATTCTCGGTTCGACCGGCTCGATCGGGCGGCAATGCCTCAAGGTGGTGGATTCGCTGCCCGGTAGATTCGAGGTGGTGGCCATATCCGCTGGGCGAAACGTGGAGTTAGCGGCTGAGCAAGCCATTAAGTACCGACCGAAGGCCGTTTCCGTGTCGAGTTGCGAAGGCGCAAAAGAGCTTAAGGCGCGGCTATCAAGCGCGAAGGTTGCGCCTATGCCTGAAGTGTTATGCGGCAGCGAAGGAATCGAGCGCGTCGCGACTCATCCGGACTCAGACACGGTGCTCTCCGCTGCCGTAGGGGTGGTTGGCCTTCCGGCGACTTACAAAGCAGTGCAGCAGGGTAAAAATCTCGCGCTGGCGAACAAAGAAGTGCTGGTAGCGGCGGGGGAATTGGTGATGGCCGAAGCCGAGCGGCAGAAAAAAGCGGTCCTGCCGGTAGATAGCGAGCACAATGCCATTCACCAGTGCTTGCGGGCAGGCGAACCGAAGGAGGTCAAGAAGCTCATACTGACGGCTTCCGGCGGCCCGTTTCGCGAGACTCCGGTCGAGGAACTGAAACGCGTGACCCCTGAGCAGGCGTTAGCGCATCCCAATTGGAAGATGGGGAAGAGGATCACCACGGATTCGGCCACGCTGATGAACAAAGGATTTGAAGTCATCGAAGCGCGCTGGCTTTTTGCCATGCGGCCGGAGCAGATTGGCGTGGTCATTCATCCGCAGTCCACGATTCACTCCATGGTGGAATTTGTGGATGGTTCTATTCTGGCACAGCTTGGCCCAACAGACATGCGCATGCCCATCCAGTATGCGTTAACCTATCCGGAGCGCGTGGCATCCAACGGTTTTGCGCTGGACTGGAGCCGGCTGAAGAAGCTCGACTTTGAGCCCGTGCCATTTGAAAAGTTCCCGTGTCTGAGGCTGGCGCAGCAAGCGATGAAGGCGGGCGGAGCAGCGCCGTGCGCATTGAATGCGGCTGATGAGGAAAGCGTGGCGGCATTTTTGGATGGGAAGCTGGCGTTCACAGGAATTGCGGAAGTCGTCGGAAGCGTTCTGGAGCGTATGCCCACAGTGAAGCTTCATGCGATGGATGATGTGCTCGCAGCGGATGAGCAGGCCCGGCGATTGGCGCGCGAGGAAATCGAGAAAAGGAAGAATCAGCGATGACGCATAGCTGGGAAGGAATCGTAGCGGCGGCGATCGGGTTGGGCGTAATGATTCTGGTCCATGAATGGGGCCATTTCATTGTCGCCCGGATGTGTGGCGTGCGCGTGGACGTGTTCTCGATTGGATTCGGCAACCGAATTTTTGGCTGGAAGCGCGGCAATACGGATTATCGCATTAGCGTGTTTCCTCTGGGCGGCTACGTCAAGATGGCCGGTGACAATCCTTCGGAGCAGCGCTCAGGCGCTCCTGATGAATTCTTGGCGCGCCCGCGTTGGCAGCGAGTGTTGATCGTTCTGGCTGGGCCGGCAATGAACGGCGTATTGGCCATCGCGCTGATGTGGGGGCTTTACATGGCCGGTATCCCAATCGCCCGTTATATGCAGGAACCGGCCCAAATTGCGGGCGTGATTCCCGGCTCTGTAGCCGAGAAGGCCGGCCTGAAAGCTGGAGACAAAATCGTTTCGATCAACGGTACTTCCGTTTCCACATGGAACGAAGCGCTCTCGGATTCGGGCGTGGTCCCTGGGATGAATCTCTCGATGGATGTGGAGCGCAATGGCGCAGTGGTGCCGATCCGCGAAGCTGTCCCCAAGAATGCGGTGGATTACACTGACCTTCTCGGCTATCCCAAAGCAGGACGCGTTGTAGTTGATTCCGTGCAGCCGGGTTTTCCGGCGGCGAAAGAGGGTTTACAAGCGGGCGATGAGATATTGTCGGCGAACGGCGTTGAGCATCCAGACCCTGCCGTACTGGCTTACATGATTCGTTCTTCAGGCGGAAAACCGGTACAGCTGAAAATCAGCCGCGATGGCAAAGAGCAGGCGCTGAATATTAATCCCACGTTTGGAAATCCGGATGGAACCTCGAAGCGCTGGGTGGTAGGCGCGCTGTTCGGCGCTGGCGACATGGTGCGGCATTCGTTTACGTTCACGCAATCAGCGGCGCAGGCATGGAATTTCAACGCCTCCATGGTCAAGGAAATCATTCGTGTTTTTGGCGGCCTTTTCTCGGGCAGCGTTTCCATCAAAGATTTGGCCGGGCCCGTGGGAATTGTGAAGATCTCCACTGAAGCAGCAAAGAACGGCGTAGCCGATTTCATCAGCTTTATGGCCTTCCTGAGCCTGAACCTCGGAATTGTAAACCTACTCCCGATTCCCATTATGGATGGCGGGCACATTGTTGTGTTTGCGATTGAAGGCGTGCTGCGGCGGGATTTGAGCGTAGCGATGAAAGAGCGCTTCGTGGCCATCGGTTTGGTGTTCCTGCTTGCGCTGCTTGCGTTTGTGACGTACAACGACGTCGTTCTGCGCATTTTGAACCGCTGATATGACCTCAACTGCAGCACGCCGCGTTTCCTCCGGCGAACGCATCAACGTTCAGCAGAAGCCGGGGCAGCTCCAAAAGCAGCTGGCGGCGCGCTCAATTCGATTGACCCGGCAGCGCCGGGTTGTTCTTCAAGTGATGGATAACGCCCCGCGGCACATGGATGCCGGCGAGATTCTAGTTCGCGCGCAGAAAATCGATCCGCGGATTACACGCGTGACGGTGTATCGGACGCTCGATCTCTTGAAGCATCAAGGGCTGATTGACGAGCTGGATCTTCTGCACCTGCGCGGGCACCGCCACTACTACGAAAGCCACGGGCCGCGCGACCACATTCACATCGCCTGCCTGCGCTGCGGGAAAGTGCGGGAATTCGAGAGCGAATTGTACGAGCAGCTCAAACAGCAGATCGAGCAGGATTGCGACATGAGCGTCACGGTGGCGCGCACGGAAATTGGCGGGTACTGCAAGGACTGCCGGTAGGCCAGCCGATTCTTCCAGGCTAGGTACGAACACTTCGTTTTACGACGCGACGCGCCGCGTCCAATCGCGCAAAAAATGAACGGGTTGCAGCGAGATCGCGCCGGATCTGCTCGCGAAGCGCTTCCGGCCCTGAGAATTTTTGCTCTTCGCGCAGATGCCGCCAGAAACGAACTTCTAGCGGTCCTGAAGTAATCTCCTCGGAAAAGTCAAAAAGATGGCTTTCGATGGAGAGGCGCGTCCCGTCGAACGTCGGACGCATGCCAACGTTTGTCGCGGCGCGATAGCATTTCTCGTGGACGATTGCTTCGGCAGCGTAAACCCCGCGGGCGGGGAGCAGTTCCTGCCCGGTTGCGAGATTGAGCGTTGGAAAAACGAAGCGCCGGCCGGTGCCTGTTCCTGTGCGAATTTCTCCGGCGAGCGCGAAGGGGCGGCCGAGAAGGTGCGCGGCGCGTTCCATATGACCAAGGGAAATTGCGGTGCGGATGGCGGAACTCGAAACGGCGGTTCCGCGAATCTGCAGATATGGCACGCACTCGACTTGGAAATCGTGCGCGCGGCCAAGCGCCGCGAGCAGACGCGTATCGCCGGCTTGGCGATGGCCAAAGCGGAAATTTTCGCCGACCAAAACAGCCTTGGTGTGCAATATGTTCTTCAGAATGCGCTCGACAAACTCCTGCGGAGCCATGGAAGCCACGGCGGCATCGAATTGCAGAACGTAGACCGCATCTAGGCCGAGAGTCTTCATGCGTTCGACGCGCTGGGAGAATGTCTCAATCATCAGCGGGGCGGCATCGGGGCGCAGCACGCGCGCGGGATGAGGAGAGAAGGTCAACGCAGCCGCAAGGCAATGCCCTCGGCGCGCTCGGTCCACCACTTGCTGAAAAACTTTTTGATGGCCGCAGTGCACTCCGTCGAAATTTCCAATGGTCAGGCTCGTTCGCGAATCCCCGAAGTGGCGGACCCATTCCTCGGGCGAATACGCTACGGCAAAGGGCATCAGAGCGAGGCCTCGAATTGGAGTTCGTCATACGCCAGCCGGACGTTGGCTGGAAGTTTGGCGTTGGTTGCCTCGTGGCCGAGATCATGGCAGATGTGCGTGAACCAGGCGCGCCGCGGCTTCAGTTCGCGAACGAGCGCGAGCGATTGATCGACGGTTGAATGCATGGGATGGGGAGTGTAGCGCAGCGCATCCAAAATCAAGTGATCGAGTCCGCGAAGCAACTCGAGGGACGCCGGCGGCACGGAACTGAAGTCCGTAAGATATGCGAGCGTGCCCACGCGGAATCCGTGTACGGCAATCGGGCCATGCTTTGCGGGTACTGGAATAATGCGCAGTCCAAAAAGCCCGAAGGCTCCGTCGAGCGTGTGGATTTCAATCTGCGGAATGGAACTTTCCGTGGTTTGCGGTTCGAAGATGTACGCGAAAGCGCGGCGCAAAATGGCCTCTGTTTGCCGGGAGGCGTATACGGCGATAGGTGAGCGCTGTTTCGCGTTGAACGGGCGAATATCGTCGAGGCCCAAAATGTGGTCCGCGTGCGCATGGGTGTATAGGATCGCGTCAAGCCGGTCAAGATTCGCGCGAAGCGCTTGCTGGCGAAAATCAGGCGTCGTGTCAATGACAATCGCGTGTCCGTTGTACGTGAGCAGGATGGAAGGCCGAGTGCGCTTGTCGTGGGGATCCATCGAGCGGCAGACGTCGCAGCGGCACGCAAGCGTAGGCACACCCATGGAAGTGCCCGAGCCAAGAACCGTCACGCGAAACTGTTGCGGAAACTTTGAATCGGAAGGTCTGGATTCAGCGGACATGCACTAGCGCGCGCCTTTGGCCCCTTCGCGCATTTTCTTGGCGGCGGCTTTGGAAATTTCCATGTAGGAAAGTTTGAGACTGCCGAGAACGTCGGAGAGCAGAGACTCTTCTTCAGGGGCCAGATTGCCGCGAGTTCTTTCGCGCAGAATATCGAGCATGTCAATCATCTCACGCGCGCCCTCGAGATCGAGGTAGGCCTGTCCCGTTGCGGGATCCGGCACGCCGCCCATGAGAGCCGCAGCATTGCGAGCGAGCAAGTCGATGAGCAGTTGGAAATTTCTGTCGGCCTTGACCGGCGAATTTTCGGGCGCGTCCGCCTGTTGCGATGGAGGCGCTGCGTTTTTGTCGCGTTTGCCTTCGCGTGTGACGGCGCTGGTCTCGGCTTTCGTTTGCTCACGGGTTTGCTGCTCGGCGATTTCTGGACGCAACTCGCCCTCTGGTGTGAAAAGCCGCCGGTCTACTACGCGAAACGATTCTTCGTTTTTGGGGTCAGCCAACGAATGCTCCTGGCCAATCTTCATCACTTCTTCGGAATGACACCATTATTTTACCATCACCAAGCGTTCTGCGCGTAATCACGCTGCAATTTAGCCTTGTCATCAATTAGCGCGTGCCGTAAAGTGTGCGATTACCTCAGGAGCACAGGTTTGCCGAGGTCTGGGAAAAAGAAACAAATGGTTCACCGCGCGCGGACGAAGATAAGTCGGCGGCGCAAGGAATCTAGTTCCAGCAGGGCTGGGAAGCTGTTCGAGGATCTGATAGCGCTGCAGAAGCGACTGCGCGCGCCAAACGGCTGTCCGTGGGACCGGGAACAGACGCACGAGACTTTGCGTCCTTTTTTGGTGGAAGAAACGTATGAAGTCTTGGATGCGCTGGACGCGCGCGATACGCGGAAATTCGCGAGCGAGCTGGGCGATTTGTTGCTGCAAATTGTTTTTCACGCGGAACTGGCGAGCGAGGCCGGTGAATTTGACGTTTCGGATGTGATTCGCGCCGTGCATACGAAGATGGTGCGCCGGCACCCGCATGTGTTCGGCAAAGTAAAGGCCGGGAGTTCAGCGCAGGTGCTCAAGAATTGGGAGCAGATAAAGGCTGAGGAGCGCGCCGGTGAAGCAGTGTCAGGAGCCAAGGATGCAGATTCTGTTTTGGACGGTGTGCCGCACGGACTTCCAGCTTTACTTGAGGGCTATCAGTTAAGCCGCCGCGCTTCGAATATCGGTTTTGATTGGGAGAATGCGGAAGGAATACTTGAAAAGATCCGTGAGGAAGTGGATGAGATTCGAGTGGCGCTCGTGAGCGTGCCAGCAAAAGGCGCCAACAAAGATTCTGAAGTAGAGCATGAAGTAGGCGATCTGTTTTTTACGGCGGTGAATCTCGCGCGTTTCGTGAGTGCGGATCCCGAGCGCGCGCTGAAGAGCGCTAATCGAAAATTCAAGCAACGCTTTCAGTGGATGGAGAAGAAAGCTCGCGAGCAGGGAAGTCGGCTCGCCGACGTTCCTCGCGCGAAGATGGAAGAATTATGGAACATGTCGAAGGCTCAAGCGCAGCGCGCAAGCCGATAACCGTCAGGCATTGCGCGACGCTCGAAGAATACGAAGAGTGCGTGCGCTTGCAGCTCATTACCTGGGGCGAGGACTTGGTCGTTCCATCGGGATTGTTCGTCGTGGCGCGCGAAACCGGGGGACAAACTCTCGGCGCGTTCTCAGGCGAGCAGATGGTTGGCTTCACACTGGGCCTGGCCGGATTTCACGAAGGCAAGCCGATGATCCATTCGCATATGACCGCGGTTCTCCCGGATTTTCGCGATCGGGGCATCGGGCGCATGTTAAAACTGGCGCAGCGCAATGATTGCCTTGGGCGTGACATACGCTTGGTGGAGTGGACCTTTGATCCGCTGGAATTGAAGAACGCGCACTTCAATATCAATCGTCTCGGCGCTGTTGTGCGGCGTTACATCCCTAACTGCTACGGAATCACGCAAAGCCCGCTGCATGCGGGATTGCCCACGGATCGGCTGATGGCCGAGTGGCGCCTTGATTCGCCACGCGTGCAGGCGATTCTGCGCGGGGAGACTCCGAAGATCAGCCCGGACGCGGTGCGAATTTCTGTTCCGCAGGATATCAGCAGCCGAAAACAGCAGGAGCCCGAAGCGGGCGCGCGGGTACAAGCGGAAATGCGCCAGCAATTCTTGAAGCATATGGAGCATGGTTTTGTGCTTACAAACTTGGAGATTGGCCCGCGGGAGGCGAACTACATTCTCGAGCCAATTCAACAACTCAGTTCTCAACTCGGCAAAGACAGTTAGTCCTAAAAGGCGGAAGAATGCGTGTTGAACGATTGACGCTGCGCGAAATTCGAATGCCGCTGGTGATGCGTTTCGAAACCAGCTTCGGCGCCACCACTGAACGGCGCATCTTGCTCACTGAAGTGCAGGCAGACGGCGTGACCGGCTGGGGCGAATGCGTTGCCGGCGAGGAGCCCTACTACTCGCCGGAGACAGTCGAAACTGCGTGGCTGATCTTAAAGGAATTCCTCTGGAAGGATATTCGCGGAAGAGAATTCGAAGCTGCATGTGAGGTTTCTGGACTGGTATCGCATACGCGTGGCCATAACATGGCTAAAGCCGCACTGGAATCGGCCATTTGGGATGCGGAAGCGAAGCAGAAGAACGTGCCGCTATCGAAACTTCTTGGAGGCGCGCGTCAGGAGATTTCCAGCGGTGTTTCGATAGGCATTCAGCCCAGCACGGAGCAACTGCTGGCAAATGTCGAAAAGGAATTAGCGGCAGGGTATCAACGCATCAAGATTAAAATCAAACCAGGCCAGGACGTCAATCGGATCGAGGCCGTGCGCCAACGCTGGCCACAGATTCGTTTGATGGCCGATGCAAATTCCGCTTACACGCTCGAAGATGCGGCGCTATTGAAGCAGCTCGACGCATTCGCGCTGATGATGATCGAGCAGCCGCTCGGCTGGGACGACATTTATAGCCATACAAAACTTCAGAAGCAGCTTCAGACGCCGATCTGCCTCGACGAATGCATTCATGAATATCACCATGCAGTGGAAGCGGTTGAGACCGGCGCCTGCCGCATCATTAATATGAAAATGGGGCGCGTTGGCGGGCACACGGTCATGCGGCAAATTCATGATCTGTGCAAGGCCCACGGAATTCCCATGTGGTGCGGTGGAATGCTGGAATCCGGCATTGGAAGAGCCCATAACATCGCGCTTTCCACACTCGAGAATTTCACGCTGCCCGGCGACGTCGCGGCCAGCAAACGTTACTGGGCTGAAGATATAGTTGAACCGGGAATTGAAGTCACGCCTAAAGGAACGATTAAGGTCCCCACCGGCCCGGGGATCGGATTTAAACCAAAACTTGAAATGATAGAGAAGCTCACCGTGCGCAAAGAGGTGCTCAAATAATTGGCGGAACGCCCGCGCCATCCCGTCCTGCTTTACGCGCTGATACTTTTAATGATCCTCGCGTGGTCCTTTAACTTTACCATCGGCAAAATCACGCTCGAGCACATGAATCCGTACGCGCTTACCTCGTTCCGCATCGTGCTCTCGGGATTTCTGATGTTGCCGATTTATTTCCTTATGCCGCGGCGCTCCTCGTTTCATCGTGGCGATCTGTGGACCTTCGTGGTGCTGGGGTTCTGGGGAGTAGTAGTCAACCGGGGACTCTTTATATTGGGCCTAGACTTCACCACAGCTTCGCACTCGGCGTTGATTGTGGCCACCGCTCCGATCCTGATTCTGCTCCTGGCGCGCGCGCAGAAGCTCGAATCCGTGACCTTCGCCAAGATTGCGGGAATGTTGATGTGTTGCGCCGGAATTGTCGTCCTCGTGGGCGGAGACAGAACGCACGCGGGACACGGCACATGGGTCGGAGACTTAATTACCCTGTGCGGCACGATCGGTTTTTCTGTTTACACCGTGCTCTCAAAAAAAGTAGCGCGGAGCTACGACACGATTTCGATGAACACATTCTGCAACATGGCCGGGGCGATTCTTTTGCTTCCGCTCGCCATCCAGCAGGGGATGTCCTTGAACTGGCATTCTGTGGGCACGGTTGGATGGCTGGGACTCGCCTACACGGTGCTGATTTCTTCGATTGCCGCATACCTCGTTTTCTTCTGGGCGCTGGCGCACGTTTCAGCCTCGCGCCTTGCGGCTTTCACATACATCGAGACGCCGCTGGCCATGCTTATCGGCGTCATTATGCTGGGAGAGAAATTGACAGGAGGACTGCTCATCGGCGGCGCATTGATTCTCGCAGGAGTGTATCTGACGGAGTTTGGCCCCGGTAAGCAGGAAGCGCCAGTTGAGACGGCAGGAGCCTAGTGCAAGAACATTTGTGCTAAACTCCGCGAGCGCTTGCTCGAATCGCGCGACTCCATGCATATAAAGTAGTTCTTTAGGGTGAAGAATGGCGGAAGCCAAACGCATCGCTGTCGTTCCCGGTGACGGTATAGGACGTGAAGTAACGCCTGAAGGCGTGAAAGTCGTGCAGGCCGCCTGTGCATTGAGCGGGCAAAAGATTCTATGCACGAATTTTGACTGGGGCGCGGATCGTTTTTTGAAGGATGGGACCACTCTTCCCGCTGACGCGCCCGCTATGCTCGAACGAGATTTCGACGCGATCTTGTTCGGCGCCGTCGGAGATCCTCGCGTACCCTCAAATCAGCATGCCGCCGATATTCTGCTAGGCTTGCGCTTCAAGCTGGACCTCTACGTGAATGCACGCCCCTGTGTACTCTTCGACCCAAGACTCACACCTTTGCGGAACCGCTCCGAGGGCGACATCAACTTCATGGTGTTCCGAGAAAATACCGAAGGAGCCTACGCGGGAGTGGGTGGGAATTTCAAGCAGGGAACGCCAGACGAGATCGCTGTGCAAGAGGACGTGAATACGCGCAAAGGTGTCGAGCGCATTATTCGGCACGCACTCGAATACGCGCGGGGAAAAGGCCTGAAACGCGTGTGCATGAGCGATAAGTCAAATGCCATGACTTACGGCCACGGCCTGTGGCAGCGCGTTTGGAAAGAGATGCAGAAGGAATTCGCCGATCTCGAAACGCGGCACCTTTACGTTGACACATTAATGATGGAGATGGTGCGCGACCCATCGCAATTCCGGGTGATTGTTACGTGCAATCTTTTTGGCGATATTGCCAGCGATCTGGGCGCGCAACTGTCCGGCGGACTGGGCCTCGCGCCTTCCGGGAATATTCACCCCGGCCGCGTCTCGCTTTTTGAGCCGGTGCATGGATCGGCGCCAAACATCGCCGGAAAGAATATCGCCAACCCTCTTGGCTCAGCTTTGGCTGGCGCGATGATGCTCGAATATCTTGGCCTTGAGCGAGAAGCAACCGCGATTCAAAATGCGGCGCGCGATGCCGCGCGGGAAGGGAAGACCACTCCAGATCTGGGCGGCAACATGGGCACTCGCGAACTCGGGGATTGGCTGGCCGACAGAATTTCGAAACGCGGCCTCGCCGGCGCGGGCGCTCAGGCGTAGGAGTCGTATTCGCGATCGCGTCTGCGGGTCATGCCGGAAACCAGCAACATTCCCAGCAAAAATCCACCTACATGCGCCCACCAGGCTACCCCTCCTTCCGCGGCACTCCCCAGCGAACTAACTCCACTCAGAAACTGCACAATGAACCACAGTCCGATAAAAAGCACGGCGGGCAGGCGTGCGAAGAACCACCAGAAAAAAAGCGTCACAAGCGTCAGAATTTTTGATGATGGGAACAAAACAATATACGCGCCAAGCACGCCGGCAATGGCGCCGCTTGCACCAAGCGATGGGATCTTGGACCCAAGGCTAAAGAGCGTTTGCGCCACGCCCGCTCCCAGTCCGCAGAGAATGTAGAAGCCAAGATAGGGAACGTGGCCGAGCCGATCCTCCACGTTTCCGCCGAAGAGCCAGAGAAACCACATGTTCCCTATAATGTGCAGCCATCCCGCATGAAGGAACATGGAAGTCAGGAAGGGAAGGAATGCCTGTGCCAGAGTGAACTGCGAGCCGGCCAGCGCCAGTTGAATGCGCGCTGGAATCAGCGAATAAGTAAAAATGAAGGATTCCAGACCGCGCGGCGGCAGCGAGATCTGGTAAAAGAAGACCAGAAAATTTGCAATGATGAGCGCGAGGGTGATCGCGGGAAAGCGGACGCGCGGCCGGAGATTTTTGAGGGGGATCATGGGGCGTCTGTTTGCGGTCGCGCGTAGCGCATCAATTCGCTTGGCGAGAATTCCGGCTCAGAACGCTTCGAGTTTTTCATGAACTTGCGCACATCGCGTAAAGATTTAATTCCGCCGCGTGCGCCAAGTGCTGTGCAGTTCAAAGCGGCAGCCGCACAGCCGAATTCAAGGATCTCTTGAAGTGCCCATCCTCTGAGAATGCCATACACAATGCCGGCGTGGAAAACGTCGCCAGCGCCAGTCGTATCCTTCGTATCAACCTCGAAACCTCTTGAATAGTGGAAGAGCGAGCCATCCCAGGCAACAGCGCCGAGGCGGCCTAAAGTAACACCGGCAACACGACAGCCGTAGCGCCTAGCAATCTGTGGCAATGCAGCGAGAAGGTTCGACTCCTTTACCACGCGATTGGGCAATTCGCGCGACGCGAACAAATAATCGGTACATTCAAGCAAAGCTTCAAGTCCGGGATAAACGTTGTCCACATCGGCGACAACTGGAATTTTTGCCGAACGCGCCCACTTCGCTGCTTGTGCTGCGGCAGACGTATCATGTCCATCCACGAGGAGCACTCGCGAGTTGACTATCCAGTTTTGCCTCAAGTGTGCGGGCTTGAGGGTTAATCGTGGATCGCGCTTCCATAGAATTGTGCGTTCGCCCGATTGGCCATCCACCAGAATGAACGAGAACTGACTCGAACAGTACTTCACGCGGACGAAGTGTGTCTCAATGCCTGAGCCGCGAAGACTATGTTGCTGCAGGTCGCCGGCAGCATCGTCACCAATCGAACCAACGTATCGCGCCGAAAGCCCCCATTTACTGCACGCGATGAGAGCGGTGGCCACTTGCTCTCCGGGGAGCACTGCGACCGAGGAAATTTCAAGTTTTGAATTAAATTCAGGGAAGCACGGCAACTGAATCACTGTGTCGGTCGCATTGATTCCGACACCAACCACATCTGCAACCTCGGGGTGCGTTGAATGGCGCGGCACAGGCGTGTACTGTAATCGAGAAGCTCGCGAATGAAAAGCGCAGCATTGCCAATAAAAGCGGCACGCAACGATTGCGCGCCTCGCAGGCGTGTGATAATAGTTTTGTTCTGCCGCAACGTGTTGAGTTTGCTTTGCGTGCAGACAAGTCGGCGCGCCGACAAGCCGGATGCCACTTCGCGAATCGGAAGCCATTATTTTGCAAAGTTATCCGCTCGGCGAAGCTGACCGCTTGGTGAGCTTCTTGTCACGGAGCATGGGACGCGTGCGTGGAGTCGCGCGAGGCGCGCGCCGCAGTAAGAGCAGGTTCGGCTCTGCGCTTGAGCGCATGTCTTATGTGCGCGTCTGGTTTTTCGAGCGGGAAACGCGCGAGCTCGTGCAGGTTAATCAGTGCGAGCTCATTGAATCGTTCGTGGATGTATTCCGCGATTATTCGGCGGGCAACTCGTTGACTCTTTTTGCCGAAATAGCGGAAGCTGTTTTGCCGGAGCGCGAGCCGGTGGACGCTTATTTTCGCCTGATGCTGCTGGCGGCACAGTACATCAAACGCAAGAAGCGCATTGAACTGCCGCTGGCATATTTCGCGTTGTGGACAGTACGTTTAGGTGGCTGGCTGGGGTCGTTGGAGAATTGTGCTCGGTGCGGGAAGGGCATTGCTGGAGGCGTTTACACGAATCCAGCGAGCCCCGGCTTTTTCTGTGCGAACTGCCGAGCGGCCGGCATGCGCATGATCCCTGAGGCGGCAGTTTCGGCCGCGAGGAGCATCTTGAGCGAACGCTTGGACAAGTTTGAGCCTTCCAGTTTTCCGAAGGCGGCGCTCCATGCTGTGTCGGGATATTCCTTGGATCTGATTGAGCACCAGATCGAACGCAAATTGAAGGTACGCGAAATTCTGGAGAGTGCATTGTGAGCCGGGCAGTCAGTGCAATTAAATTAAAGAAGAACCTTAAGGTTGCGAGGGAGTCACGGAAGGAGCGCGGGCTGTCGTTGCAAGCAATGATCTTTGCTCTGCAAAATTATTGGTCCGATCAAGGCTGCATTGTGCAGCAGCCGTACGACGTGGAGATGGGCGCCGGAACGATGCATCCCGAGACGTTTTTTCGCGTCCTCGGCCCGAATCCCTATCGCGTCGTTTACGTGCAGCCGAGCCGTCGGCCTGCTGATGGACGCTATGGCGAAAATCCCAATCGCCTGTACAAGCATTCGCAACTTCAAGTAATTCTTAAGCCGTCGCCCAACGATGTTCAAGATTTGTATTTAAAGAGCCTTCGTGTTCTCGGCATTGACTTGAGGCAGCATGATATTCGTTTTGAAGAGGACAATTGGGAATCGCCCACGCTGGGTGCCTGGGGCGTGGGATGGCAGGTATTACTTGATGGTCTGGAAATCACGCAATTCACCTATTTCCAGCAGTCCGGGGGCCTGGATCTCGATCCGGTCTCGTGCGAACTAACTTATGGACTTGAACGCATCGCCGCTTTTCTGCAGGGCGTCGATAGCGTTTTTGATCTGCGCTGGTCGGAGAATTCGACCTATCGCGACATTCGCCTGGCGGAAGAGCAGCAGTTTTCAACATACAGTTTTGATTGGGCCGATCCGAAACGAACACGTGAAATGTTCGAACTTTGCGAGAAGGAAGCGAAGGCCATATTAGCCCATCACGGCGCCACCGGGAGCGCCTCCACCTCGCGCGCTTCAACACCCGTACTGGCCGCTTATGACTTGGCGCTCAAATGCTCTCATTTCTTTAACATCCTTGATTCGCGCGGAGCGATTTCCACCACAGAGCGCGCCGCTCTGATTGCGCGAGTACGCGCGCTCTGTTGCGCTATTGCGAATGCGTATTGCGTAGCACAGGGATGGGTCGAAGACGTTACTTCTGAAAAGGCCCCGGCTATTCCCGGGGAGAAGGCGCGCCGATGAAGGACCGCGGCGAATTCCTCTTCGAGATTGGCTGCGAAGAAATTCCTGCCGGGCTGCTTGCCAAGACGGCTGAAGACCTTAAAGAATTACTTGAGAAACATCTCGGTGCCGCTCGCATTCTCTCTTCACCCGTTTCGGCGTATGGCGCGCCGCGAAGGCTTGCCGCGATCTCCAGCGCCATTCTGCTGCAGCAGCAGGACGAGAAGATCGAATTACTGGGGCCGCCGAAATCCGTGGCGTTTGACGATGTCGGCCAGCCGACACGCGCCGCCTTGAGCTTTTGCGAGAAGCAGAAATTGAATATCTCCGATCTCTACACCACGATGACCCCGCGCGGCGAGTACTTGGCCACATCGCGAATCATTCCCGGTAAACCGGCGCGCGAACTCTTGGCGGAGATCCTTCCGCGTATCCTGCGCGAACTTACTTTCCCGCGCTCCATGTACTGGACAGGAAAAAAGGGTGCGCGTTTCATCAGGCCAGTGCGCTGGCTGGTCGCTTTGCTACAAGGCAAAGTTGTGTCCTTTGAATATGAAGGCGTGATCTCTGGCAATAGCACCCAGGGCCATCGTTTCCTGGGAAGCTCGCGGATTTCAGTGAGTGGGCCGAGAGATTACTCCCAGAAGCTGCGGCGCAATTTCGTGTTGGTGCATCCTGCAGAACGCCGCACAAAAATCGAGCGAGAGCTTCGCGCCTTTACCGGCAAAGGCAAATGGAATCTGCATCCGGATCCAGCCCTGCTCGATCTGGTGACTTACCTTAACGAATATCCGACGGTGATTTGCGGAGATTTTGATGCGCAGTATCTGGAACTGCCTTCCGAAGTGACCGTTACAGTGATGCGCGATCATCAAAAATACTTTGCCGTGGAAAACCGCCGAGGCGAATTGGAGCCGCATTTTCTTGCGGTCATAAATTTGGACAAAGACCGCGCGGGTCTGGTTCGTCAGGGGCATGAGAAAGTGCTGCGCGCACGCCTGGCGGATGCCAAGTTTTTTTGGCAGACAGACCAAAAGCGTCGGCTCGCCGACTATGTGGAAAAACTCGCACACGTCACCTTTGAATCACGCCTCGGTAGCTATCGCGACAAGACCGAACGCATTCGCCATCTCGCTCGCAAAATCGCGAGCAACTGGTTCGACTCCGGAATTCGCGGGGCAGATGTGGGTGCGGCAGACCGCGCGGCTCAGCTCTGCAAGTGCGACCTCGCCACCGAAATGGTTCGCGAATTCACGGAACTGCAGGGAATCATGGGCGGGCTCTACGCCCGAGTTCAAGGGGAGGATGAAGATGTTTCCTGGGCGATTTACGATCATTACAAGCCGCAGGGAACTGAGGATTCCATTCCGCGAAATCTCACCGGCTGTTCAGTTTCCATTGCCGACAAGCTGGATTCTCTCGTAGCTTGTTTCGGAGTGGGGATGATTCCTTCAGGTTCAAGCGATCCATTTGCATTGCGACGTGCGGCGTCAGGAATCGTTCAGATTTTACTTGAACTGAGTATTCCGTTCTCCTTGTCGGCTGCAGTGTCTCTGGCGGTGCAAGCTCTGCGCGCCAACACGCCGAAGATTGAAGTGACACCGGAGATGGAGCGCCGCGTCCTCGAGTTCATCGGTGAGCGCGCCAAGTATCTCTTGCGCGAAAAGAGCGGATTTGCGTATGACGAAATCAATGCGGCGATGGCTGCCGGATCTGACGATCTCGTGGATGTTCGCAACCGTATCCTCGCGTTGCGGGCTATTCGTCATTCGAAGAACTTCGAACCGCTGGCAATTGCTTTTCGGCGAATCAAAAAAATTCTGGAGAAGGCAGGTCCGGATGGCGGGCATACGCGCTCAGTGAATTCCGAACTGCTTGCGCTCGATGCGGAGAAGAAGCTTCATGGCGAAGCGCGGTCGCTTGCCGAGCGTGCCGGTGTTCACAAGCGCGCCGGAAAATATAAAGAAGCACTTGAGGCCATCTCTGAACTGCGTCCGGCCGTGGATCGTTTCTTTGACGAAGTTTTAGTGATGGACACGGATGCAGCTGTTCGCGAGAACCGGTTGGCGCTCCTCTCCGGATTGCTTAAAGAATTTTCGACCATTGCGGATTTTTCGGAAATTGCGCCAGACGCGAAATAGGGCTGGAAGCTGGCAGCGACCCGTCGCAAAAATCTTGAGTTGTCGGCGCGCCGACAAATATTCGTAATCAAAAACCGCACTTAATGGAAATGCGAGGGCAACTGTGAAATACGTCTACTTCTTTGGAAGCGGCAAAGCGGAAGGGAATGGCCAGATGAAGGACGTGCTCGGCGGTAAAGGCGCCGGGCTCGCGGAAATGACCAGGATAGGATTGCCCGTTCCGGCTGGTTTCACGATTTCCACGGAAGCTTGTGACTACTATTTCAAGCGCGATCGAAAGTATCCTAAGGAACTGGCCGCCCAAGTCGAAGCCAACCTCGCGCGCCTGGAGAAGGCTACACGCAAGAAACTCGGCGATCCATCCGACCCGCTCCTCGTCAGCGTGCGCTCGGGCTCAGCTCGTTCAATGCCAGGGATGATGGAGACGATCCTGAACCTAGGGCTGAACTCTAAGTCCGTCGATGGGCTTGCCAAGCGAACGGGGAATGATCGTTTTGCCTATGACGCCTATCGCCGCTTTGTTCAGATGTATGCAACCGTTGTCATGGGCTTCCCCAAAGACGCCCTAGAGGAGAAACTGCGAAACTTAAAGAATCGCTTGAATGTTAAAGACGATACCCAAATTCCCGCAGGGCATTTGAAAACCCTCGTAGACGACTACAAGCAGTTTTACAGAGCGAACTCCGGCAAGCCCTTTCCCGAGGATCCTGACGAACAATTATGGGGTGCGATTGGAGCAGTGTTTGAATCTTGGATGGGCGAAAAAGCGGTCACTTACCGTCGCGTTGAAAAAATCACGGGACTCCTTGGCACCGCCGTGAACGTCGTGCAGATGGTCTTCGGCAACACCGGCGAAAATTCCGGCACGGGGGTTTGCTTCACGCGCGATCCCTCGACGGGCGAAAAGGATTTTTTTGGAGACTTCCTGATCAATGCACAGGGAGAGGATGTGGTCGCCGGTATTCGCACGCCAATGCCGTTGCACGAGATGTCCAAGCGCATGCCGAAGGTTTACAAGCAGCTAGAGAATGTGCGAACAACTCTCGAGCGCCATTATCGCGACATGCAGGACCTGGAATTCACCGTCGAAGACGGAACGCTCTACATGCTGCAGACGCGCACCGGCAAGCGCTCACCTGCGGCAACATTTCGCATCGCGATGGATATGGCCTATGAGGGTTTGATCACGCGTGAGCAGGCCATCGAACGCATTCAGCCAGACGACCTCGAGCGCCTGTTCTACCCGGTCATTGCTCCTTCCACAAGGAGAGAAGACTTGGCCAAACGTAAAATCGCTACCGGTGTCAATGCAGTCCCCGGCGCCGCGGGAGGCAAAGCCGTTTTCACGGCACATGAAGCGGAGGACTGGGCTTCACGCGGAGAGAAAGTCATTTTGGTGCGCCGCGAAACAAGTCCGGAAGATGTTGGCGGCATGCATGTCGCACAGGGAATACTGACCGCGACAGGCGGGAAAACAAGTCATGCCGCGGTGGTCGCGCGCGGATGGGGAAAATGTTGCATTGTTGGCTGCGAAGACTTAGAGATCGACTACGCGAAGAAAATGATGCATGTAGACGGACGCACCATTTCGCAAGGCGATTGGCTCACGCTTGACGGCAGCGAAGGCACCGTTTATGAAGGTCAAATCGAACTGGCACGTCCCGAACCGCCGAAAGCCTATTCGGTCGTGATGGGGTGGGCTGACGATATTCGCAAGCTCCGCGTGCGAACCAACGCGGATACTCCCTTCGATGCGCGGCGTGCCCGCGAAATGGGCGCGGAGGGTATTGGCCTTTGCCGCACAGAGCACATGTTCTTTAAGGACTTCGAGCAGCCGGAGAAAAGCGTCGACCGGCAGTTGGCCATTCAGGAAATGATTATTGCGGACACGCGCGAATCCCGGCAGAAGGCGCTCGATAAGCTGCTTCCGTTTCAGCGGCGCGATTTCATCGGAATTTTCGAGGCTATGAATGGTCTGCCGGTTACCATTCGACTGATTGATCCTCCGCTGCACGAATTTGTGCCGCACGAAAAAGGCCAGCAGGAGGAGCTGGCACGAAAAATTGGTGTGCCGGTGGAGAAGATCATCCGCCGTGTTGAACAATTGCATGAAGCTAATCCGATGCTCGGCCATCGCGGCTGCCGTCTTGCCATCACATTTCCAGAAATTCTCGAAATGCAGGTGCGTGCCATCATCGAAGCAGCGATTGAATGCCAGGAGCGTGGAGTTAAAGTATTTCCTGAAATCATGCATCCGCTCACCATGGCAAAAAAGGAAATGAAAATTCTGGAGGAAGCTACCTGCCGAGTCGCGGACAAGATCATTGCGGAACGTAAAGTAAAACTTAAATACCTGGTCGGTACGATGATTGAGCTTCCCCGCGCCGCATTGGTCGCAGATCAAATCGCGGAAATAGCGCAGTTCTTTTCCTTCGGCACAAATGACTTGACGCAAACCACCATGGGCCTGTCCCGCGACGACGCCGGAAGATTTCTTCCGGAATACGTAGACGAAAAGAAGACGGGGATCTTCGCTGCCGACCCATTCCAAACCCTTGATCAGGAGGGCGTTGGAATGCTGATACGTTGGGCCATCGAGCGCGGCCGCAAAACAAGGCCCGATTTGAAGGTGGGGATATGCGGTGAGCATGGCGGCGATGCGCCAAGCGTGAAGTTCTGTCATAAGGTCGGCATGAACTACGTCAGCGCGTCGCCGTTTCGCGTGCCGATCTCGCGCTTGGCCGCAGCTCAAGCCGTTATTGAAGAGAAAGGCGGCAAGAAAAACACCAAGCGTGCGAGGGCTCGCCACTGATGCCGCATCATCCGTTTGTTATCGGGGTGTGCGGCGGCACTGGCTCCGGCAAAACGACGATAACAAACCGGCTTTCCGAAGCGCTTTCTTCCGACGGCGTAGTGGTCCTTCAGCAGGACCACTATTACAAAGATTTGTCGCACTTGCCGTCGGCGGAGCGCGCCCGGTGCAACTTTGATCATCCCTCTGCGCTGGACAGCGGCCTTTTTATCGAACACATCAAGAAGCTGCGCGAGGGCGAATCCATCGAACGCCCTGTGTATGACTTCACCCAGCATCGCAGAATTCCCGAGACGGTGGCAATCTCACCGCGCCCGGCGATTCTGGTGGACGGTATACTGATTTTCGAAAATCCGACACTACGCAATTTGATGGACCTAAAAATTTTCGTGGATACTGACGCGGATCTTCGGTTTATACGCCGGCTCGTGAGAGACATTCGCGAGCGAGGCAGGACGCTCGAATCGGTCATCGAGCAGTATGAAAAAACAGTGCGCCCAATGCATCTGGAATTTGTAGAGCCGAGCAAGCGTTACGCCGACATCATCATTCCGGAGGGCGGACACAATGAGGTGGGAATTGATCTGGTGATTCAGAAAGTCCGTTCGCTGATCCTGCGATAAGCTCGGCACAGGCTTTGGCGATAAGTGAATGCGCCGCGGATCAGGTCGGCATTTTCAGGAAAAAATACAAACCAGCAAAGGCAAAAATTCCATCGGGCGCCCATGCCGCCAAAAATGCCGGAAGCTGCCCCACTGTTCCCATGGCTTCAAACAGAGCGGCAATGGCCCAATAAGTAATCGCGATTCCAATGGCAAGGGCCACACCGCCAACCGCGCCGCGCGTGCCTACGAGCAAAGCGAAGGGAATCGCCAGCAGGATGATGATGGTGACCATCAGCGGAAACGCGAATTTCTTATGCCACTCGATGGAGAGCCGTGAAGTTTCGAACCCGGCTTTCTGCAGCGCGCGGATATAATTCCGAAGTTGCCGCCAGTTCATTTGATTGTATTGCAGGACTTCGCGCTTGAAATAAGAAGGCGGCTCCGAGATCTCCGGAAACGAATCCACTACAAATTTCTTGTAGGACGTGACCGTTGCACCCGAGAAATCACGCACCCACCCATTTTCCATCACCCAGGAATTCAAATTCGGCTCCCAATAAGTACGCTCCGCATAGATGCGGCGCTGCATCTGGAAATCCGCAGGATTCAATTCAAAAACATTGAGGCCGGCAAATAGGTTCCCGTAAGGATCGAAGAGATCGTAATTGTAGATTTTCTCGTGCTCTCCAAAAATCCATTGGTGCGCCGGCTGAAAATACGTTTGCGCGGGGCGGCCTTTGATGCGGTCATGCAATGAATCCTGCCGCTGATTCGCGTACGGAAGAAAAGTATCGTCGAGCAGAAACAGGCCGCAGGTCACCAGCGCTCCCGCCAGCAGAAGCGGGAGCGAAATACGGAAAAGACTAACGCCCGAAGCTTTTAGCGCGGTGACTTCGTTGTTTTTGGCGAGCAGGCCCAGCGTAACGAGCGTGGCAACGAGCGCGGCCAAGGGCGCCAGCTGATAAAGCATCATGGGAATGAGGTGCAGGAAGTAATCGAGAACAATGAAAACAGAGATGTGGTTCTTGGTGATGTCGCCCAGTAGGTCAAAAAGTGTGAATGCGTCAAACAGAACCATGAACGCGGCGAGCATCAGCGCGAGCCAAAATGCAAAGGTGCGTAGGACGTAAAGATCGAGGAGTAGCGGA
The DNA here is from genome assembly GCA_036796475.1 of Candidatus Acidiferrales bacterium. Taxonomy (GTDB): domain Bacteria; phylum Acidobacteriota; class Terriglobia; order Acidiferrales; family UBA7541; genus DAHUXN01. The sequence continues at coordinate 23,566 of DAIRCW010000014.1, forward strand.
AATGCACGCGTGTGATATTTCGCGGGATGCCAGCCTTCGACTTGCAAAGGCGGCCGACGCACAAGCACCGCCTTTTCTCCATTGGATGTCCCCTCGTGCACTTTTCGCTCTTGAAACGCAAACCGCAGCCGATCCATCCAGCGCGCCTCGGGACGGATCTGTTCGAGTCGCCGCAGGAGAATGATGGCAACCGCGAAAGTCACAACATTGGCAAGCCACACCCCAAGTGTTGGCGGGAGGACGCCATTTTGAGCGTAATGCACGCCGGTAACAAAAAAAATGTAATAGACACAGATCAGCAGAATGGCCGCCACGAATCCACCGGCGCGACCGCCACGCCGTGGATGTACAGCCATGGGCACACCGAGGAGCGCGAAAAACAGGCAAGCGACGGGAAGCGCAAGGCGCTGCTGAAATTCTACACGCGCGTCGCGCTTGTCGCTGCCACTCACGGAAAGCAAACCGGCGAGGCTTCGTTCGCGGTCGGTGAGCGCCCTTGCGTTGCTTTCGGCAGTTGCGGGATTCGCCAGGGGAAGATTCGTCGATTCCACCGAGGAGGTTTGCACTTCGTAATGCGCGGAATTGTCCGGATCATACACGTGTGTGGAAGCGTCGGTGAACTGCAGGGTTAGCCTGTCCTGCCGGAAATCGCCGGTCACGACCGCATCTTTCGCGACGGTGACTTTCGAATCAGCACTGGAATTGGACTGCGCGAGGAAAACGTTTCGCCAGAGCGTCCCCGAAGCGCCAACGTCCTGGACATACAAAACCAGATGAGGAAAACGTTCGTCAAACACACGCGGTTGGATCGAAACCGAGGCCTGCGAAATTCGCAGTCGGCCTTCGAGGGAAGTAAGGGTTCGCAACGAAAGAGGGGCGAGCCAGGCCGTAGTGCAAAACGTGAGCGCCATGGCGGCGAGTGCGATGGCCACGACGGGGAAAAGCAATCTCCTGAGGTTTATTCCCGTGGCGTTCATGGCCACAATTTCGCTATCCGCGGCTAGGCGGCCCAGGCCGATGAGCACTCCCACCAGCATAGACATCGGCAGCGTGAAAACGAGCACTGGCGTAAGCGAACAGACCAGGAGAGTCGCGGTTTCCCCTAAGGTCGCGGCATGCTGAACAATTAGCCCCATCAGTCGCACAAGTTGCGGAACGAAGAAAACAAATGAAAACACAGCAAGACCGAGCAAGGAATTGATGACAACTTCGCGGCCAATGTAACGATCGAGAATGCGCATCGAGGAAGCACGGAATTTTACCATGAGCGCGAGAGAAGCACGGTGAACGCCGGAGTATGGCGTGCTTTGAATATATGGAATGCGCAACTGTCGTGGTCTTGTGTTCACAAAGCCTCGAACGAACAGCCGAAGTGACCGATCGCCGCAAGGAACCTCGGTCCTCTCAGTCGTTATCGTTGCGGTAAAGTATTGACATCGGTACGTGAAGGCGTATAGTGCGCGGGTACCTCTCAGGTCAATCCTTCACTTGGGTACTGTCTAAGCGTGAATGCGATGCAGACCGCAAGGTGTGGCCAGCTGATTCGGTCAATTGTTTGGCCGCCCGCAGCTTTATCGACCGCCCTGATTCTGTGTTCGCTCGTGTTTCCGGCTCACTCGAGGGTCCCCCAGTCTTCGTCAATTGCCACCGGCCAGCGTGACCAAGCTCACCTCGAATTTTCCGCAAACACCAACAGTGGCGAGCCCAAAAGCGTTGGCGCGGCAGGCTGGTCATTCGAGCCGAATGTAGGGCAGCTTGATCGCAACGCCAGCTTTGTGGCTCGAGCGCAGGGTGCTTCAATTTTTCTGACACGAGACAGCCTGTACATTTCCTGGCCGGCGAAGGAAGCGCAAGGGCACGCAGGACGCAGTTCCGCAAGGCGCGTGCGCATCGAGTTTGCAGAGGCCAATCGCGGAGCAACAGCAAGTGGCGAACGCGAGCTTCCCGGCAAAACGAATTACCTGCTCGGTTACAACCGTTCCGCATGGCGCCTCAATGTGCCGCACTACTCATCTGTGCGCTATGCAGATCTTTATCCCGGCGTTGACGCAAGAATCTATGGTGGCACGCAAGGGCTCGAATACGACCTGACCGCGGCTCAGGCGAGCGCCGTGAGCAAGATTTCGCTGCGGATCGAAGGAGCCAAACTTTCGCTCAATTCACACGGGGACCTCCAAATGCGCACCGCAGGACGCACGGTCGTGATGAAGCGTCCGCACATTTACCAGATGAAAGGAAGAGCGGAAGCGCCTATCGCTGGAGAGTATCGGATCCTGCCCCATGGACGTGTGCGATTCACGCTCGGTGCGCACGATCCGAAGCTGCCTATTGTCATCGATCCTATCCTATCCGTGGAGTACACCACGTTCCTCGGGGGCGCAGGAGCAGAGAAGGGCAATTCTGTAGCCGTGGACGCTGCCGGAAAGATATACGTCGGCGGAGAGACGACGCTTCCCGTGTTTCCCGTGGATTCCGCGCCCGGCACGCTGGGCAGCGCAACCGGCACTTCCGTTTTATTTGTTGCGAAGCTGGATCCGACGCAAAGCGGCGCAGCGTCCCTCGATTATTTGACTTTCATCGGCGGCTCCGGAACAGAAAAGGGCGGAATGGTTGCGGTGGATAATTCCGCTGTTCCGCCGAAACTCGCTGTGCTCGGCTGGACCACATCCGCCGATTTTCCCGTGACTAACAACAGTGCTCTGGGCGGGCCATCGGATCTTACGGTGACGGAACTCGATGGCACAGGCAGCGCCATGGTGTTTTCAAAATACCTTGGCGGCACTGGAACGGAAGCCTCACAGAAGTTTGGCGCAATCGCGGCGGATTCTGCGGGCGATATCTTTGTAGCCTCGGACACTACCTCCGCAGATTTTCCCATCACGAGCGCTAAAGCCGTTCATTCCAGGTACGGCGGCGGAACGAGCGATGGCATTCTCGCGGAACTCGCGCCCGGCTCATCGGCGACGCCCGGCGCCCTCGTTTATTCGACATATTTAGGAATTAACGCTCAGGTGGGAGTTACCGGCGTGGCCGTGGATGCGAGCCAGCGTGTTTACATTTCTGGTTTCACGTCGTCGCCCATTGCGTTTCCATCAGTGAATCCGTTTCAAGCCAACTATGCCGGCGGCGCATTCGATGGATTTGTAATGGAGATCAATCCCAGCGCATCGGGCTCAGCAGGATTGGTTTACTCAAGCCTGCTCGGTGGAAGTGACTCTGACCAGGCATTATCAATCCGACTAGATGCGGGGGCGCCGCCAAATGCCTATGTAGTCGGCACCACGCAATCACCCGACTTGGTCTCGAGCCAGACAATCACAAATCCACCATATCAAGCGGGCCTCAATGGAAGCGCGAATGGATTCGTGGCGGTCATCAATCAGTCCACGGGAAAGCCTGTGCTCCAATACCTGTCCTATTTAGGCGGCACCAAATCGGATCAAGGCCGAACGATCGCCGTTGTTTCGTCCTCGCAGATTTACGTTGCGGGAACTGCAACATCCTCCGATTTTCCCGTGTTGTGCCCGTTGCAGAGCTTCAGCGGAAATCAGGACGCGTTTGTTACCGAGCTGAACCCTACCGTCGGCGGGGCTTCTTCTCTTCTATCTACTACTTTCTTAGGCGGCACAGCCAGCGCCGAGGCGAACGGAGTAGCTGCCGATTCAGTAGGCGACGCTATTGTTTTCGGAGATACGGCCTCCGCGGATTTTCCCCTTGCAGGAGATCCTCAGACGGGCGTCCAGCCAATTTGTGCAAGCTGCCAATCCTCACCGGCGCAAACCGATGCTTTCCTCACGCTGCTAAAAGCAAACACGAATCCGGCTGGTTGCGTGGCGTTCAATCCGTCGGTCGCAAATCTGGGCTCATTCGGCGACGGCACGAACTCTCCTCCGCTGAACATTCTTGTCACGAACTCGGGTAACGCTGCTCTAAACGTCACAGGTATGACCGTCACGGGCGCGAATGCCGGCGACTTCGTACTGTCGCAAGACAGTTGCCTCGCAAACTCGCCGATTGCCGCGGGCGGCTCGTGCGCTTTCTCCATTACGTTCGCGCCTTCGGTGATTGGGCTCGAGACAGCTTCGCTACAAGTTACCGACGACGGAATCGGAAGTCCGCAGACTCTGGATTTGCGTGGAACTGGCACAGGTTTTGGGATCACGCTGAATCCCGCGTCCGTGAATTTCCCGGATACTTCGCAAGGGCAGACAGATCCCAATTCTTTAACAGTCACCCTGACCAATGCCGGCAGCGATAATCTCTCGATTTCCCCGGGACCCCAGCTCACGGGAGCAAACGCAACAGATTTTGTGATTGGTTCGAGTTCCACGTGCACAGCTGCGGCGCTGCCGACGCTCCTGCCCGGCGGAATGTGCACGGTCGTCGTGGAATTCGCACCGAATGAGTCGAACCCGCCTGAGGTACTTTCCGCGGAGGCGGTTGTCACTTTGCAAGACCCTACGAGTCAGGCGAGCGAATCGGTTTCCATACCACTTTCCGGCACCGAAATCCCCGTAGCGCCTGCAGTCGCGCTGTCTCCCGTGTCGCTCAATTTCAATAGCGAAAACGTAGGCTCGGTTACGCCCGCTCAAACTGTTTCGGTCACGAATGACGGGAGTGCGCCGCTGGCGATTGCAAGCGTGTCAATTACCGGCGCAAATGCCGGCGATTTCGCGGGGACGAATTCCTGCCCTCTCTCGCCGGTCACGCTCGCAGCCGGCGCAAACTGCACAATTTCCGTGAAGTTCCAGCCATCCGCGTCGGGGCAGAGGAGCGCGGCCATCTCCCTCGCAGACAACGCCAGCGGCTCACCGCAATCCATTCCGCTCGCCGGCATTGGGACGGCTATCAGCGCCAGCCTCACTCCTTCGAGTTTGGCGTTCAGCGCAGAGGACGTAGGATCAATCTCGAGTCCGCTGAGCGTTACTTTGCAGAATACCGGCTCAGGCCCGCTTACAATATCGTCAGTATCCTTCACAGGCACGAATGCACCGGATTTTTCCCAGAAGAATAATTGTCCGGCAGGGCCTGCTGCGACTCTGGCGGCGGGGCTTTCGTGCACAATCGATGTCACTTTTGATCCCACGGGTACAGGGTCCCGCGCCGCGTCGCTGGCAGTTACCGACGATGCGGCTTCGTCTCCTCAAACGATTGCTTTGGTTGGTGTGGGCACCGCTCCCGCGCTGCAGTTCAGCGCTTTATCCGTTCAGTTTGGAGCGACGCTCGTGGGCACTTCGGCAGGCAATATGCCCGTGCAAGTGTCAAATTCTGGCAACGGTCCATTAGTGATTACGCAGGTGGGGTTCAGCGGAGCAAATGCAGCTGATTTCCAGGCATCCGGAACTTGTGTGGGATCGAGCGGGGCGAGCGTTACTGTCGGCCCCGGCTCGGCCTGTGAGATTGATGTCGATTTCAAGCCCACCGCGGCAGGGAACCGCAGCGCGCTCTTGAGCGTAACGGATAATGCTGCGGGGAGCCCTCAGCAGGTTGTACAACTGAGTGGCACAGCGACTGACTTCGAATTGGAAGCTGCGGCGGGAGGCGGCACGTCTGTAACGATCGACGCCGGACAAACGGCGACGTTCAATCTGCAGGTCGCCTCGGTCAATGGATTTTCCGGCACGCCCTCGCTTTCATGTACGAGCTCCATTCCTGCAGCCAGTTGCAGCCTCACGCCAGCGCAAGTGACGGTCGCGCCTAATCAGAACGCGCCCTTTTCGGTTACGCTGCCGACAACTTCGCGCTCCATGGGCGCGCCGTTAGGACCGGACTCGCGCTGCCCCGTCAGGATATTCATTTTTCTTCTAACGAGTCTTGTGCTGCTCAGGCTGATTTTGTTTTGGCGAACATTCCGCGGACAGCGACTCGTTGCTGTTGTTGCGCTCTCAAGCGCAATTCTCCTGTGTTCGTGTGGTTCGACCGCAAGCTCGTCCGTGAAGGGAACCCCCGCAGGGAATTATACGCTGACAGTTACCGGCGCAATTTCCAGTACGACGCGCACAGTAAATCTGTCGGTCACGGTGAGGTAAGCCCTCGCCGATTTCAGAACTGTTTAATCGCCAAACCTTGCGGTTTGTGCCCCACAGGAACCATTGCTATTAAACATCCATCCGGACTGCCCGAAGCCTGCGAGCATCCTTGGGTACGAATGACCGCGAGCGCATCCGAGCCGCCGTTCACGGCGAGCAGCGTATCTCCGAGCGGAGCAAACGCCATATCTTCCGGCTGCCTCCCTGTATCAATCGGACGCAGCGCTTGCCGCAGCGTCAAATCTACAGGGACGACTTGCGACGCTCCCGGATCAGACACATACAACACTCGTCCATCCGGCGAGATGACGCCATCATCGGGCGAGAGACCAAGAATCAGGTAATCCGAGACGTTGTTCGTCCACGTGCTAACCACAATCAACCCATGCGCATCCGGCGATGGTATGTACAGTTCGCTGGCGTCGTGCTTAAGCGCAAAACTTGCCGGAGTTCCGCCTACTTGCAAGTTCGCCAGCAACGAAGGTTTGCGAAGATTGACTACCGATATTTGGTTGGAATCTCCTGACGAAACGTAGGCTTTCGAGCTGTCGGGAAGTATCAATATCTGCTCGGGCTCGGAGGCCACGCGAACCGTGGCCATGGACGCAAGCGTTCCGGATTTGAGCA
>DAIRCW010000015.1:0-28062 GCA_036796475.1 Candidatus Acidiferrales bacterium
AATTTATTTTATAGTACACAGTACTTTGGCTGAACTTAGCCGCAGTTCCAAAATGGGAAAGAGCGCCGCCAAGTGTAGGCGGCTTTCGCTTTTTATGCGGCAGGACAATTCTAATCGCGGAACATATGGAAAATTAGAAATCCATGCAACTTGTTGAAAACAAACGATCGGACTCATTTCTAATCGCGGAAATTTCCGCGATTAGAAAAAGCGAACCGACCATCCTTACTTACCTTTTCCGCGCCTTATCCGCGCAAGGTATTCGTCTTTCACGGGCTCACAAATCCACGGGCCACGAATCTCCCACGGGCACGAGGTCTAATCGCAAAAATATGAAATTGGAACCTAGTCTAACCGACAGAAAACAAACGACCGATGCCAACTCTAATCGCAAAAATCCGCCCTTTTGCAGGACTTAGATTCCCCTTTCCGATCTCTGGCCAGAATCGCCGTTCCTTCCGCCTGCTAGCCACTGTCGTGAAATTAGGAATTCAACTAAGCGTCCCAAAATCAGCCACATCCATTTTTCTAATCGATAACTTTCAGCCATATTTTGCGCTCACCAACGCTCCGCCCTCTCCTTCGAGCAATAGGCGCGCGATCGCCGCGTTCACACCCCACCAAGTCACGTACCGCGCTGGCCATTTCTATGGCACTTACTCGAAAGCACCACCGCCCTTGCGTATGCTTGCGCCGCCGCACATTGCATCCGTATACTGGCTCATGCCGCATGATTCATCATTCGCAATGTTTAAATCGCCTTGCCGGACATCCTGATTCGCCGGCGCAATCCAAAATTATTTTAGGAGAGATTTTGAATGGCTACGTTAACGCTCGAGCATGAGCTGAATCCGTACGAAGCAGCAGAAGCGCGGTTCGAAGAAGCCGCCAAGAGGCTGGGACTTGCACAAGACCTTTATCACTACTTGCAATACCCCAACAAAGAAATCACCGTCTACATTCCCGTAAAAATGGATGACGGCAGACTGCAAGTCTTCACCGGCTACCGCGTGCAGCATTCGCTCGTCCGCGGTCCCGGCAAGGGGGGCATCCGCTACGCGCCCGACGTGACGATCGACGAAGTCCGCGCGCTGGCCTCCTGGATGACCTGGAAGTGCGCCGTGGTGGATATTCCTTTCGGCGGCGCGAAAGGCGGAATCATCTGCGACCCCTCCAAAATGTCGCAGCGAGAACTCGAAGCGCTCACCCGGCGCTACACCGCGGAGCTTTCGGATTGGTTTGGTCCCGAGCGCGATGTGCCGGCGCCCGACGTAAACACCAACGCACAAATCATGGCCTGGGTGATGGACACCTATTCGATGCACAAGCGCCACACCGTGACTGCCGTCGTGACTGGTAAGCCGCTCGAATTAGGAGGCTCACTGGGACGGCCGGAGGCCACTGGGCGCGGCGTGATGATGACCTGCGACCGCGCCATCGCAAAATTGGGAATGAACAAGCAGGGATGCCGCGTAATTATTCAGGGATTCGGAAACGTCGGCTCCATGGCCGCGCGTTTGATGCACGAGGCCGGATACAAAATCATTGGCCTCGCCGATATCCATGGCGGGCTCTACAACGACAAAGGCTTCGACGTTCCCAAAGTCGTGGATTGGGTATACACCCAGCACAAATCGCTTCCCGATTTCCCGGGCGGCGGCCAGAAAATGTCCGCAGCGGATGTTCTGTTCCAGCCTTGCGATGTTTTGATTCCAGCAGCCATTGAAAACCAAATCACCAGCCAGAACGTCTCCCGCGTACAAACAAAAATTCTGTGCGAAGGCGCCAATGGCCCAACCACCGCTCCTGCAGACGAAGTGCTCGGCAAGAAGGGCGTTTTCATTATTCCCGATATTTTGGGAAATGCCGGCGGTGTCACCGTGAGTTACTTCGAGTGGGTGCAGGACCGCCAAGGATTTTTCTGGCGCGAGCGCGAGGTGAACGAACGTCTGCAGGATGTGATGGACCGCAGCTTCGACAACGTGGTGCGCTACGCGGAGAAGCACAGCGTGAACAATCGCATCGCGGCCTACATGCTGGCCATCGACCGCGTGGCTATCGCGCTCAAGCATCGCGGAATTTACGCATAAAAAGGCTGGCCTTAAAACGCGAACTGTGTAGAATACGGGCGATTCTGCCGCACATTAGCTGGCGCGGAATCTTTGGAATCTCGAAATGCCCGCTGAGCTGATCTCACATGGCGCGCTGAAGCCTGAAATTGAACATCGCCAGGATATCTGTGTCGCCGGGCGGTGGCTGCATGACGCTGGTTTCGTCGCCGCGACAGACGGAAATATATCGCTGCGGCTCGATGCGCACAGGCTCCTTACATCCCCCAGCGGAATTTCCAAAGGCCTGATGCGCCCGGAAGACCTGGTCATAACAGACTTCTCAGGCAACAAACTTTCCGGCACAGGGAAACCCTCCTCCGAACTGGCGATGCACCTCCTGATTTACCGCCTGCGGCCCGACGTCAATGCCGTTTGCCATGCGCATCCGGTCACCGCAACGGGCTACGCCGCCGCCGGTTTAGCTTTGGACAAGGCGCTGGTGAGCGAAGCGATCATCGGTGTGGGGACCGTGCCCCTTGCGGAGTACGGCACGCCCGGCACGTCCGAGCTCGCCGATTCCATCGAGCCATTTGTAAGCTCGCATGATGCCATTCTCCTGGCGAATCATGGCGTCGTCACCTACGGCGCCGATCTTCTGACCGCGTACTATCGAATGGAAACCGTCGAGCATTTTGCGCGCATTGCGCTCGTAACTGAATTGCTGAACAAACAGAAATTGCTCTCGCAGACCGACGTGGAAAAACTGATGAGCGCTCGCGTGCGTTACGGAATCGAAACGCCTGCCGGTTGCCCGCCGATTACCGCTGACTCGCCTGAAGCTGAGCGCGGTCCGCTGGGCCGGCGTAAGATCGCGAATTTGGTTCAGGGAGCAATACGTAACGAACGCTTCCGGCACTGAGCCGCGTCCCGGTATTGTTCATAGAGCGTACGGCGTTTGACACTCTGCTACTGCTAATCAATAATCGCTCGCATGATTGGACAGCTCCGCGGCGCCTTAATCGACAAACGCCCCAATCAGGTCGTCATCGACGTGAGTGGTGTTGGTTATCAGGTGCAAATCCCTCTTTCCACTTTTGCTGCGTTAGGCGCGCTGCACGCGGAAACGACGCTACTGATTCACACGCATTTGCGCGAAGACCAGATTGCGCTGTATGGATTCCTTACCGCGCGCGAGCGGCAATGTTTTGAGCTGCTGATTTCCGCATCCGGTGTTGGCCCGGCTCTCGCTCTTAAAATTCTTTCCGGCATGAGCCTGGAAGAGCTGGTCCCCGCGATTCGCAAGGAAGATGTCGTCCAACTGAAGCGTATACCCGGCGTCGGACAAAAAACCGCCGAGCGCATGATTGTCGAACTGCGCGACAAGCTGGCGGCGATTGATGTGTCGGAATCCGGCAAGCCCGCCACGCGATCGCAAGTGGAGTCCGACGTAACGTCGGCGCTGGTGAATCTTGGCTATGATGCACGTGCCGTCGAGAAAACGATCGAATTGGTGCGCAGTCAGGGTTCTGATTTCGATGCGCTTCTGAAAGCCGCTTTGCAAAAACTTGGTGGAGCGGCGATCGAAAAAGGAGCGCGCGCAGGGCGCGCTGGTTAAAGGAGCTTTTCTTTGAATACGGGCGGCGCAAAGTTGGCTGATTCACGACACCGCGTAGTTTCCGGACAGGCATTCGATGAGGATGCTCGCATTGACGCGAGCGTCCGGCCCAAGCGCTTTGCGGATTTCATCGGACAGTCGCGCGTAAAAGAAAACCTGCAAATTGCAGTCGAAGCGGCGCGCAGCCGCGGCGAGGCGCTCGATCATGTGCTGCTTTACGGGCCGCCCGGGCTGGGAAAAACCACGCTGGCGCAAATCCTCGCCAGCGAAATGGGAGTCGCCATCAAAATTAGCTCAGGGCCGTTGCTCGAACGCAAAGGCGACCTGACCGCGATTCTCACGGCTCTCGAAGCTCGCGAACTCTTTTTCCTGGACGAAATTCACCGTCTGATGCCTGCCCTCGAAGAAATCCTCTATCCGGCGATGGAGGATTTTCGCATTGATCTCATTATCGGCCAGGGACCCGGCGCGCGTATTCATCCTTACCAATTGCAGAAATTCACGCTGGTCGGCGCCACAACCAGGGCGGGACTGATTATGGCGCCCATGCGCTCGCGCTTCGGAATCGTGCATCGTTTGGACTTCTACACCGCGCAGGACTTGTTTGAAATTATTCGCCGGTCCGCAAGCATCCTCAAGATTGCCATGGATGACGACGGCGCGGGGGAAATCGCGCGCCGCAGCCGCGGGACACCGCGCGTGGCAAATCGTTTATTGCGACGCGTCCGTGATTTTGCGGAAGTTCGCGCGGGAGGAAAAATTACTGCCAGTGTGGCCAAAGAGGCGCTCTCGATGCTTGGCGTGGACGAACATGGACTTGACGAGGTTGACCGGAATCTCCTGCTGGCCATTATCAACAAATACGGCGGCGGGCCGGTCGGCTTGAACACGCTTTCCGCCGCACTCAGCGAGGAGCAAGATGCCATCGAGGAAATCTACGAACCGTATTTGATGCAGCTTGGATTGCTCGACCGCACGCAGCGCGGACGAGTGGCAACAGCGCTCGCTTATAAACATTTTGGAATGGATGAAACACGCCGCCAGCCGCAGTTATTTTGAATTCGCAAGCTGAATGAAAACCGCATTTATTTCCATCGGCTCCAATGTAGGAGATCGCGAACAGCAGATCGCTGCGGCAGTTCAAGCGCTCGCTGAGCGCGGAATTCGTGTCAAACAAAAATCTTCAATCTACTCCACGGAACCTGTGGACGTCGAAACGCAAGGATGGTTTTTGAACTGCGTCGTCGAGGTTGAGACTGACCTGATGCCGCGGCAATTGCTCAGGGCTCTTCAGCAAATCGAAAATGATTTGGGCCGGAAGCGGTTGGTTCGGCGCGGGCCGCGGGTGATTGATCTCGATATTTTGTTCTATTCCTCGAGCGTGGTTCGCGCGCCCGAGCTCGAAATCCCGCACCCGCGGCTGACTCAGCGGCGCTTTGTGCTCGTGCCGCTCGCGGAGATCGCTCCGGGGCTGCGCCATCCGGTGGAGAACAAGAGCATCGATGAATTGCTCGCTGAAACAGAAGACCGCAGTGTGGTGAATCGCTGCAAGTCCGGCGCGATTGGGGCCGAGGAAAGGTAAGCGCCTGAGGAAGTTTCAAAAGAATTCGCGTCTTTTTTGCTCTTCCAGGCGGCGTTTGCGCTCACGCTCTTCCTGCGCTTCGAATTCGGCAATCTCTTCTTCGGTCATCATGTAATCTTCGCGTGACGCAAACATCTGACCGTGCGAACGGCCGCGAACCGTTCCCCGTTCGCCGATCTTGCGCTCGCGTATCATCGGCAGCCGCGCATCGCGAATGGGCTGCCCGATCGCGCCTGTCTCAAGTAGCAAATCGCTTACCTTCGCCAGAAAATCATGCAAGTGCAGCGGCTTCATGGTGTAAGGCAGGCCTTCGCGCTCAAGAACCGGCTGAGCCCACTGTGCTGCGCCTCCCGGAACCATGAAAAGCACGCGCAGCATTTTTTTGGACACACCGGGATCGGCTTGCGCCAGTTCGCGCAAAATGGCGAAGAGCGGACCGCGCACATCGGCGAGCGCGACATTCGCCACTACCAGGGTCCATACACCACGCGCCAGTTCCCGCAAGGCTTCTTTGGGGACGGGGACAAAGCTGACGCGCCACCCCTCAGTGTCAAATACATGCTGGAGCGCATGCTGGGATGCGGAATCGTCGTCCACCACGAGGATGTTTACGTTACTCAACGCTTGAGCTCGCTGGTAAGTATGCCATTCTGAGGAGCCCCAGCACATCTGTGCGGCGGGACAGTTTTTGGCCCTGTCCGGCAGGACTGCAGGGAATACCTATGGCGAATAAATAGCGAATCTTTGTGCTTGACATGGCGAAACAAAAGCGAAATACTTGGCTCACTCCACCCGGCGAGGCGTGCATTACCGATGGCCACTTTTCCCACGACGGCAACCGCAGCGGCAGAAAGAAAGCAGCCGGTGCGCCGTTCCGTCGATTCCAGTCTCACTCTTTTTCCCGCCGCCGCTCCCAACGGTCTGAGTGAGTCCCGCGAGGCTTCTCCGCCCCCTTCGGCCAATGGCCGGAGACTGAAGCCTGCGGACAAACTGGTCGGTATTGCACGGCTCGCCGCCACTTCCCCTTTGCAGGAAGCCAAGCGCGGCACGGAGTACTTCTCACTTCCGGTGCGCTCGATTTTGAATCGCTGCGATTCCCCGCGCGTACCGTTCGGGTGGACAGTAAATCCCTACCGCGGGTGTGAATTCGGCTGCAAGTATTGTTATGCGCGCTACACGCACGAGTATATGGAGCTCGATGGCGGCGAATTCGAACGGAAGATTTACGTGAAAGCGAATTCAGGTCCGCTGATGGCGCGCGATATTCGAGACAAGAACATCTGGGGAGACCACATCGCGATTGGCACAGCGACGGATCCTTATCAGCCGGCGGAGCAGCAGTTCGAAGCCACGCGAGCGATTTTGAAAGAACTTGCCGGCCATGAAGGGCTGAGCCTGTCGATAACCACAAAATCGAACCGCGTTCTTCGCGATCTGGAACTATTGAAGGAAATCTCGAAACGCTCGTCCATCAGCGTGAATCTGTCGGTGACCACAACCAGCGCAAGACTGGCGCGGCTGCTGGAGCCTCGCGCTCCGCGTCCGGACCTCCGGCTTGAGGCAGTACAACGTTTGCGTGACGCCGGAATTGACGCCGGCGTTTTGGCGATGCCTATTGTGCCGGGGATCACGGACGGCGAAGAAGCTCTCGATTCTTTGGCTAAGGCAGCGAGCGATGCGGATGCAATGTGGTTTGCCGGCCGCGTGCTTTTCCTGATGCCTGCAGCGCTCAAACAATTCATTCCTTTTGTGGATGCGAAATTCCCGAAGCTCGCGCGGCAATATCGCGAGTGGTACATCAAGCATGGAAACGCGCCGGAGGAATACCGGCTACGGATTTCTGAGCGTGTAGAAAATCTACGAAGGAAGTACGGATTTCAGAATCGTCCGGACCGCAGCGGCAGCGCAAACAACGCGTGGCGGTCTCCACAATTGACGCTTGGCCTCGGAACGCAAGCGCGCGGATGTACTTCGGCGACGGAAATCGCCGGACTCCCGGCAATAGAGCGAGCCGCGGCAGCACGATGATCCAGCTTGGCGGTTAGTGTGCCAGGGACTGCTTGATTCGATTCGAAATGTTCCAGGAAATGATGGTGACGGACACAACCTGGGATTTACGCTTGATGGGAAGCCGCGCTTAAGACCGGCTGCTTCTCGAGAATTTCGATAGCCATTAGGATTGTCTCGATCGCTTTATCATCTCCGATGCCGGCATTGATCATCAGATGATAGAGCGGGCGCGTAGGCCAGTCGCCTCCAAAATATTTCTTGATGAATGCGGACCGTTCGTGGTCAATGGTGCGGATGAGCTCGGTCGCCTCTTTCTCGCTCTTTCCAATGGCCGCAAGACGGCGGAGCTTTTCGGCTTCAGAGGCGTAGACAAAAACGTGGAAAGCGTCGGCGCGATTGCGAAGAATGTACGGTGAGCCGCGCCCGACGATCACGCAATTTCCTGCGGACGCGGCATCCTCAATAACGCGGTGAAGAAGGGCGACCATGCGGTCCGTGTCGAATCCTGGGGCATCCGCGACGGGCAGGCTGCGCTCGTAACTGCCGCGGGCGAAAACTTTGAAAAGCCGATGCAGCAAAGGATCGCAGCGCTCATCACATTCCTGAGCCGCATGAGGGTCCACATTGGCGCGACGGGCAATTTCACCGGTGAGGTTCGTATCCCACAGTTTCCAGTCTAGCCGCTTGGCAAGCAGTTCGGCGATTTTTGCGCCGCCGCTGCCGAATTCCCGTTCAACGGTGATGATGCGGATAGCCATTACGCTCCGCCAGAAGTGATGAGCGAGATGGTCGCGGCGTTACCGGTTATTGCAAGGATTTAGGATCCGAATGGTTTTTCGGAGAATGCTTTTGCAAAGTATCAACCAGTAATTGCCCGGACTGCGGAACTCCGACCGCGCCTTTCAGCGCGATGTCGGTGGCTTCAACCTTCCGGCCGTAAACTTGCTCGTTCGCGCCGCTATCAGGACGCAGAGTTGACCCTTCCAAGGAAACGCCTGCAAAGAGGCCGCGAGAACGCGAATATGTGAGAATTTCCGCGCGCATCGTCGCGTCCGTTGCTGCCGCCGCGTCACGCCCTTTTGGTCCCGCCGCGGCAGCGGCATCGGCCCCGAGCTTCACTTTGCTCTTCAGAATTGCTTTCGCGCCGCGCGCGTTCATCACCAGCAACACGAAATCCGTGGCCTGCCCTCCAAGCTGGAAGCCGATGCCGCCGCCTTCGAGGCGCATCATCGTCGGGGCTCCCCAAGGCCCCTCGAAATGTTCGCCCCGCCGGCAAGTCATGGCGCCGCGACCGTAGCTGCCGCTCAATCCGAACGCAACTTTGATAACCGACGGAATCACGATCACACATTCGGCCTTGTCGAGCAGATCCTGCGGAATATCGTCGGGAATATTGAGAATGTCGCGGATGACCTGTCCCGAATTTTGCAGACGCTGCTGGCTTTTGTTGTCGGATTTGTCGGCAGTCTTGGCTTTCGAAGCGAAAGCAGCATTCGCGCAGGCAAATAAAACCGCACAGAAAATAGCAATCGCTTTTCGCATACGGATTCCTCCTGAAGTCGTACACATCTTAGTCATTTCTCTTGGCGTTCACAAGCGAGTTGGCGCGGCCTGGTTACCAATTTGCAGCGAAACAGACATTCAGGTAGGCACAAGAGTCTGCGGAAAATGGCATATAATCGCGCGCTGCCTCGAATTGAATTCACGATGGGAGATTCGTGCTTTTGCGTATTTTTGCAAGGTCCATCTGCACCGCGATAATTATTTTATTCGGCTGCATTGCTTCCGTTTCCAGTGTCGCTGCTCCGGCCAAGAAAAAGAAATCTGGGTCCAGTACTGCTGCGGGCACTGCACAATTCCAGCGCGATGTTCAGGGGATTTTGTCATCTCCGACCGCTCAAAAGGCATTCGTCGGTGCGCTGATTGTGAATGCAACCAGCAAGCAGACGGTTTATGAGCTTAACGCCGATCGCTATTTCACGCCGGCGTCCAATACAAAGCTTTTTACGACCGCGCTGGCCATGTCCATACTGGGGTCAGACTATCGCTTCCGCACGACAATCGAAACGCAGGGAACTCTCGACTCGGAAGGACGCTTACGCGGGAATCTCGTCTTTGTTGGGCGCGGCGATCCTGAATTCTCCAATCGCCGCATCCCTTACGATGCACACAATCCGATTGACGGGCCTTCCGACGAGCCGCTCGCGCAAATGGTAGACGCCCTCGTCGCGAAAGGCCTGAAGGAAATCGACGGCGACATCATCGGCGATGACATGTATTTTCCGTACGACCCTTACCCCGAAGGCTGGGCGGTTGGAGATCTTCCGGAAGATTACGGCGGCGCGGTCAGCGCGATCTGTTTTGACGACAACGGACTCGATATCAAAGTGACGCCCGGAGATCACGTCGGCGCTCCAGCGTGGGTCACCGTTGAACCGTGGCCCGGCTACGAGGTCTACGATTTCGACATCACGACAGGCGCGACGGATTCTCAAGTCCACTTCGATACGGTCGCCGAGTCAGGACCGATTCATTATCTGATTCGCGGTTCTGTGCCCTTGGGGCACGCCACCATTGACGTCCCCGCGGCGATGCCTGATCCCGCGAATTACACGGCTCACGTACTGAAACAGATGCTCATCGCGCGCGGCATTCGCGTTAGGGGTGATGCGCGGGCACAACATGCGCCTCCGCCGCCGGAAAATCCTCTCGGGCAATTGAACTCGCCTCAGCCTTCCACAAGCGCGCCGAATGAGTTGATCCTGGCGGAACGCGATTCCCCGCCGCTCATTGAAATTGTGCGCGTGCTGAACAAAGTCAGCCAGAATCTCCACGCTGAAATCCTTCTGCGCACGGTGGCAAAGCAAAAAACCGGCATCGGCTCTCTCGCCGGAGGACTCAAAATCGAGCAGCAGTTTCTCACCTCGATAGGCATTCCGCTCGGCGACGTTTTGCTGGACGACGGTTCGGGCCTGTCGCGCGAAAATCTGGTCACACCCCGCGCGGTGGTTGGCCTTCTCGAATACATTCAGTCGCAGCCATGGGGGAAGGATTTTCTCTCGACTTTGCCCATCGCAGGCCTCGACGGCACGCTTGACCATCGCATGATCGGCACGCCGGCGGAAGGCCGCGTGTTCGCAAAGACGGGTTCCGTTGAACGCACGCAAGCCGTGTCAGGATTTGCGAACACGATTCATGGAGGGCGGCTGATTTTTTCGATGTTTGTGAATCACAATGGCGCGACGGGCCGCGACGCCGAAAAGATCCTCGATTCCATCCTTGTCTCCATGGTTGAAAATCTCGGAGCAGCCCAGCAAAAAGAAAAACGCAAACGATGAAAGCGGAGAGCGGCGTCAAGATCATCACGGTTTTTGGAAGCTCGCGTCCGCGCGAGGGCGATGTACATTACGCGCTAGCCCGGAATCTCGGGTCTGAATTGGCTTCGCGCGGTTTTGCTATCTGCAGCGGCGGATATGGTGGCGCGATGGAAGCCGTATCGCGCGGCGCGAAAGATGCGGGCGGCAACACTATTGGGATCGTCTCCGAATTCTTCACGTCACGCGCGAATCGCTGGATAGACGAAGTCATCTCGGTAAAGAGCTGGCAAGATCGCCTTTTCAGCCTGATCGAAACGGGTTCGGGTTATGTTGCGTGCCCGGGCGGCACAGGAACGCTCGTGGAGCTCTCCGTGGTTTGGGAAATGCTCAACAAGCGCGTAATGCACGCGAAACCGTTTGTCACCCTCGGGCATTTTTGGGAACCGATCATCGAACGTGTGCGCGAAGTGGAAACCGGCCACAGCTCGCAGTGGGGCGAAAGCTCGTCGAGAATCATTCATAACGCGGAAGGCCCAGGCGAAGCCGCTGATTATCTCGCGCGCATGCTGCTCAAAGGCACGAGCCGCAGCGCGTAGCCCACACCTCACAAACTCGCAGCTCAGACTTGACTCTACTTCGTCCTTCCCGCATTTTGAGCAGGTGAGCCGCACAGCCGAAGAACTTCTCGAATTTGACCGACTGCGCGAAATCGTCGCGCGCAACTGCACTTGCGCCCCGGGCCGACGTGCTGTGGAGAATCTCGCATTTCGCACAGACGCTGGCGAACTGAGCAGCGAATTCACGTTGATTGCAGAGGCGGTCGCCTATCTTCGCTCCGGAGCGGAACTCGGCTTCGGCTCGCTTGCGGATCCTGCCCTGTGGCTGCAGCGGTTATCGCTTCCCGCTTCACAACTCACCGCCGCTGAAATTCTGGACGCCGCTTCGTTGATGGACACTTCCGCAGGATTGAAACAATCGCTGCGCGCCGATGCCGCGAAGCATCCGCGAATTGCCGAGCGCGCGGCTTCGTTGGCTGATTTTCGGTCGCTCACATTGAAAATTCGCCGGGCCATCCATCCGAATGGAGAGATCAGCGACGATGCCTCGGCGGAATTGAAGCGTATTCGCTCGAGCATTGGCCAGTCACGCGAGAGGATCCGCCAAACGCTCGAAAAACTCGTGCGCGATCGCGGCGAAGCTGCTTCCGAGGATTACGTCACGCTGCGCAATGACCGCTTCGTTATTCCGGTACGTTCCGCGGAACGCCGCGCGATTCCTGGAGTCGTTCACGGCGCGAGCGCGACTGGCCAGACGCTCTTCGTCGAGCCGCTCGAAACCATTGAGCTGAATAATCGCCTTGTCCAACTTGCGGAGGATGAAGCGACGGAAATCGCGCGCATTCTCGCCGAATTTACCGATCTGCTCCGCGCAGAACGCGGTCCTCTGGAGTTTGCCGCAGGCGTGATTGCGGAACTGGATTCCGTCTTCGCGCGCGCCCGTTATGCTCGGGAATTCGACGCCGCCATTCCTGAATTTAGCAGCGGAAATCAACTACTCCTGAGCGACGCGCGCAACCCCGTGCTGGAAGAAAATCTGCGCCGCAAAGGCCGCCCAATCGTTGCGATGTCATTGGAACTGGGCGGCGCGGAAACGGTGATGGTCATCAGCGGCCCGAACACAGGCGGCAAAACTGTGGCGCTGAAGACCGTGGGACTTGCAGCGTTCGCCGCGCAGCACGGCATCCCGGTAACCGCACAACAGGGTTCTCTTCCGCTTTTTGATTGCGTGCTGGCGGATATTGGGGACGAGCAGTCAATTGCCGCGGACCTCTCCACGTTTTCGGCGCACATTCTGAATCTCAAATCCATTCTCGAACGCGCCACACCTCGGACTCTTGTGCTGGTCGACGAAATGGGCACCGGTACGGCTCCGGAAGAGGGTGCGGCACTCGCTGTTGCGTTACTCGAGGAATTTCGCGCGTGCGGCTGCCTGACCCTCGCTACTACTCACCACGACCGGCTCAAGTCCTACGCATCCACAACGGCAGGGATTGTGAATGCCGCCGTCGAATTCGACGAAGAAAACCTTCGTCCAACTTATCGCTTGCTGACCGGTGTTCCCGGAGTTTCCAGCGGCATCGAAATCGCGCGGCGGCTGGGCTTACCCGCGCGAATTGTGGATCACGCGCGTTCAACTCTATCGCCGGAGACACGCGAGGCTCGTGAATTGATTGCTTATCTTCACCGCAGCCGCGAGGAGACGAATGCGCTTCAACGGCAAGCGCGCGAAGAATTGCGCCGTCTCGAAGCTGAGCGTCGCGCCCTGCAAACAGAATGGGTCGAGCGCCAACGCGCGCGCGTTGTTGAACTCGAAAAGCAGTTTGCGGCCACAACCAAACGGCTTCAGGCAGAAGTCGAACGGCTCGCTGCGGATATCAAAGACCGCAAGTCACGCACACAAGCTGAAAAAATCAGTGCGCGCCGCATGGCAAAAATTCATTCCGAAGCTCGGGGCGAAGCGGATGCCGCGGTGCTCGACGCGCTCTCTGCATCTCAAGTCGACCTCGGTGCCTTGACTGAGGTTCCCAAGCCGGTCGAGCCGCAGCAGCTTTCTGAAGGCATGCGCGTTCGTGTACGCGGTATGAAGGAGGCGGTTATATTTCGCCGACGCGATGGCAATTCCGCGGAAATTCAGGCGGGCCCAATGCGTATGAGAGTGCCGCTCGCGGATATTTTGCAAATGGAAAGCGAGCAAGGCGCGCGGGGGGCTGCGACAAATCCGCAGCGCGACATAACCGTGCATTCAAGACCTGCCGAGGAGCCCTCGGCGACAGAGATCAACGTCATTGGCAGCACGGTGGAAGAGGCCTCTCGCCGTGTGGACAAATTCATCGACGCCGCCGCGCTCGAAGGCGTTCCTCGCGTCCGCATCATCCACGGACACGGAACCGGGGCACTGCGTCGCGGTCTTGCGGAATTCTTGAACGCGCATCCGCTCGTCAAAGGCATTCAATTCGAAGCGGAAGATCGCGGTGGTACTGCGATCACGATTGTTGATCTAAGAGACTGAAATATGCCCCCGCAAGAATCGCCTCAGCTCGAAACGGAGCGGTTGTGGCTCCGCGCGTGGAGCGAAGAAGACCTCGGAGCCGCTCGTCCGATTTTCACTGATGCCGATGTGATGCGTTATATTAATGGCGGTCAGCCTCTCGGCGACGCCGAAATCCAGAGCTTTATCGCGCGGCAAATGAATCATTTTCGTTTACGCGGATTTTGTTTGTGGAAACTGCGGCTGAAAGCCAGCAGGCAATTCGTGGGCTTCTGTGGTTTGCAACCGCTTGAGCTTGATGGCAAAAGCGAAGTCGAGATCGGCTGGCGTCTAGTGAAAGAACAGTGGGGACATGGACTGGCGACGGAAGCTGCGCGCGCCGCTTTGCATAGTGCTGTGAACAAGGGGCGCCTCGAGCGCGTCATCGCGATTGCCATGCCGGAAAATCGCCCGTCCCTTCGCGTAATGGAAAAATTAGAAATGAAATTCGAACGCGCGACGCAGAAGTCTGGTTTTGACGTCGTGGTGTATGCCCGCAATTTCGCGCCTCAGGAAATAGCGGATCAAAGTTTATAGGATGACATGGCGGAAGCCGGTTCATTTGCAGAACGCGTAAAGCAGCAGGCGGACATCGTCCGCGTCATCGGCGAATACGTGCGCCTGAAAAAAGCCGGCCAGAATTTCAGCGGCCTGTGCCCTTTTCACCAGGAAAAAACGCCCTCTTTTTCCGTTCACGCTGTGAAGCAGTTCTATCACTGCTTCGGCTGCGGCAAGAGCGGCGACGTTTTCAAATTCATCATAGAAATGGACCGCTGCACTTTTCCGGAAGCGGTTCGCACCGTTGCGGCCAAATGCGGTATTGCCGTTCCCAAACCGCGCGAAACTTCGCCCGAGGAGCGCCGCGAAAATCAGCAGCGTTCCACGCTCGTCGAAATGCACCGCGAAGCTGCCACATTCTTCACTCGCGTCCTGAATTCCAGTGATGAAGGAAAAATTGCGCGCGCTTATCTCGAAGACCGTGGCCTCGATTCCGACGCGATCGCGCGGTTCGGCCTCGGTTACGCTCCTTCTTCCGGTGACGCGCTCCTGCGCCATCTCAAAGCGAAATATCCCGATAAGCTTCTCGAATCGTCTGGGCTTTTTTCCCGCGATCAGAGCGGGCGTCTATTTGATCGATTCCGCCGCCGCATCATTTTCCCCATCGCAAATGAATCGGGCAAAGTCATCGCGTTCGGCGGGCGCGCTCTCGGCGACGACAATCCGAAATATCTGAATTCGCCAGAGACCCCAATTTACACGAAGAGCCATGTGCTATATCACCTCGACCGGGCCAAAGAAACGATTCGCAAGAGCGATTTCGCCATCCTCGTCGAGGGCTACATGGATACGATCGCCGTGGCGCGCGCAGGAATAACGAATGTCATCGCCAGCTGTGGCACAAGCCTCGCCGAAGGGCAAATCAAACTGCTCGGACGTTTTTCGCGCCGCGTAGTGGTGAATTACGATCCGGATGCTGCGGGACAAGCCGCCACCGAGCGCTCCCTCGTTCTTCTGCTTGAGCGTGAATTTGATGTTCGCGTGCTGGCGCTTCCCGCGGGCGCGGATCCTGACAAGTTCATCAAAGAACAGGGCGCGGAACAATATGCTGTGCGTCTCCGCGAGGCGCCATCCTATTTCGATTATCTGATTGCCCGCGCTCGCGCCATGCCGCGTACCACTCCCGAGCAGAAATTGGCCGCTCTAAACTTCCTGATGCCGTACGCGCAACGAATTCCGAATAGCCTGATGCGCTCGGAAATCGCCACACGCATCGCTTCCGAGCTGCGCGTCGAAGAGCCCGTCCTGCGCGAAGCGTTGCGGCGCTCTGTCGCGGAACGCCGCAGCGAGGTAAAAACCAAGCCGGAATTGATGCCGTCCTCGGTGCGACCTGCGGAACGCCGCCTGATGCAAATGCTTGTTGAAGCCGAAGGTTTTCGGCAGGAGCTGGCCTCGCAGATCATTGAGGCGTCCCTTCACAAAGGCCTCGAAACGGAAAAGATTTTCGATGTGCTGCTCGAGCCAGCCCGCGCGGACGCTCATCCCGACGCGGCCGCGCTCGCCGAAGCCCTGCCCGAGAAAGATCGGGCTCTCATTTTTGAAATCCTTTTTGAAGATGCCCCGGAGCCTACTTGGGAAGAGGCCGAAAGCTGTCTCAGGGAAATGCAGCTCAAGAGATTGGACGGCAGCATTGCCAGGCTGGATAAAGAGCTAGACGGGCTTGGTCTCGGATCGGAGCGAGACGCAAAACTGAAGAGCAAGCAAGAGCTCACTCAAATGCTCCATCATTTGAAAGGGAATATTCCCACTCCTGATACGGGCTCATAAATTTCCGAATTTAATCAGCTCTTGTCAGGCTTGCCCTAGATACCTCCGCCGAAAGCGATCTCGAACCGAACACACACGAAATCATTGTGGTAGGATATTGCGCCCGTATGCGCATAATCGAGAAAAGACAGCTGATGTCCGCGGATGAAATCCGGCGGACGCTTGAGCGGCTGGCGCACGAAATTGTAGAGAAAACCGGCGGCGCAAATGATTTGGCGCTGATTGGCGTGCGGCGGCGCGGGATTCCGCTTTCGGAGCGGCTGGCGAAAACCATTCGGACGTCATCGAAAGCGGAAGTGCCGGTGGGCACGCTGGATATTACGCTCTATCGCGACGATCTTTCGACGGTGGCGCCGCAGCCGGTGGTGCAGTCGAGCGAGATTGCGTTTGCAGTGGACGACCGTGACCTACTGCTGGTTGACGACGTGCTGTACACAGGGCGCACCGTGCGCGCGGCGATGAACGGGCTGTTTGACCTGGGCAGGCCGCGGCGCATTCGATTGTGCGTACTGATCGATCGCGGTCATCGCGAGTTGCCGATCGAGGCGACGTTCGTTGGGCGCTTGGTTGAAACCACGGATACGGAAATCGTCGAAGTGCGGCTCACGGAAATTGATCATGAAGAGCGCGTGATGCTGATGGACCGCGTGGATTAAAAAAATGAAAGCCGAGCAAAACAGATTTTGCAGCCGAGGAGATTGTGTCGCACCGCTTCCATCATTTGCTGGCGATTGAGCCGCTGAATCGCGAACAGATTACTTTTCTGCTTGATCAGGCGAAGCCTTTCCAGGAATTCCAGCGACACCCCTTAAAAAAATTGGCGACGTTGCGCGGGAAGACAGTAGCGCTGGCGTTTTTCGAGAATTCCACGCGCACGCGCATCAGCTTTGGCACCGCGGCTTCGCGGCTCGGCGCGGACACGATGAATTTGCAGGCGGATTCGTCGAGCCTCAAAAAAGGTGAATCGCTGATTGATACGATACGCACGCTGGAGGCGATGAAACCGGATGCGTTCGTGATGCGGCACAGCTCGTCGGGCGCGGCGGAGTTTGTTTCGCGGCGCGTGGGCATTCCTGTAATCAACGCCGGAGATGGAACGCACGAACACCCTACGCAGGCGCTGCTCGACGCGCTGACCATACGCGATCGTTTCGGAAAACTGGACGGCTGCAATATCACAATCATCGGGGACATTCTGCACAGCCGCGTGGCGTGTTCGAATATCCATCTGCTGTCGAAATTTGGCGCGAACATTACGCTGTGCGGCCCGGCGATGTGGGTTCCGCACGAGCTGGAATGTCTTGCGCCGAAGATTCGGCGAGTGATGCGGCTGGCGGAAGCGCTCGAAAATGCAGCGGTGGTAATGGCGCTGCGGATTCAGCAGGAACGGCTGTATGAGCCAGCGCTGGCTGCTGACGAATACATTCTGAACTATCAACTCACGCCGGCACGGCTGAAGTTGGCCCGGCCGGATGCAATCGTGATGCATCCGGGGCCGATGATTCGCGGGCTGGAAATTGATCCCGCAGTAGCGGACAGCGCGCAATCGTGCGTCTTGGAGCAGGTGACGAACGGGCTGGCGGTGCGCATGGCGGTACTGTTCGAGCTGATGGCGGGTTCGACGGAAGCGCAAGAACACGGGAAGGATTTGCCGCATGCTGCTCATTAAGAACGGGCGCGTGATGGATCCGTCGTCAAAGACCGACGCGCGGATCGACGTGCTTATCGACAAAACCAAAATTGCTAAGATTGGTCCGGCGATTTCGGCGCCGGATGCGCTGGTGTTGGACACGAAGGACTGCATCGTCGCGCCGGGGTTCATCGACTTGCATTGCCACTTGCGCGAGCCGGGGCAGGAGATTTCAGAGACGATTGAGTCTGGCACGCAGGCCGCAGCGCGCGGCGGCTTTACGGCGGTATGCCCCATGCCCAACACGCATCCAGTGAACGATAATGCCGCGGTGACGCGGTCAATGATGGAACGAGCCGCGGCTGTTTCACCAGTGCGCGTTTGGCCGATTGGAGCGGCATCGAAGGAGAGCAAAGGCGAGCAACTGGCGGAAATCGCGGCGATGCAGAAAGCCGGAGCGGTGGCAGTGAGCGATGATGGCAAGCCGGTCGCGTCCGCGAGATTGCTGCGGCAGGTGATGGATTACTGTTCACAGCTGGGCATGCCGGTGATTGACCATTGCGAGGATTCGTCGCTCACCGCTGGGGGCGTGATGCGCGAAGGACCGCGGTCAATGCGCCTTGGACTAAAAGGAATGCCGGCGGCAGCGGAATCAATTTGTGTGGGACGCGACATCGAAGTCGCCGCGCTCACAGGAGGACGTCTGCACATCGCGCATCTTTCAACGGCAGCTTCGCTCGAGCACGTGCGCACGGCGAAGCGACGCGGGATTGCGGTGACGTGCGAAGTAACGCCGCATCATTTCACGCTAATCGATGAAAATGTTGAATACGATTCGCGCTACAAAATGAATCCGCCGCTTGGTTCACGCGAAGATCGCGCTGCACTTCTGGACGGGCTCGCGGACGGCACAGTTGACGCTATTGCCACGGACCACGCGCCGCATCATCCGGCCAGCAAAGACGTGGAATTCGACCGAGCGCCATTTGGAATTCTCGGATTCGAAACGGCCATTGGATTGGCGTTGCGCGAGCTGGTGCATGCGAATCGCATTCCGCTGATGCATATGTTGGAGCTTTTCACCACTGGCCCCGCACGAGTATTGGCTAAACAAAATGAAGCAGGAAAGCTCGCGGAGGGGTGTGCCGCGGACGTCACAATATTCTCGCTGCATCGCGAGTGGACCTACCGTGTCGAAGAATCGCCGAGCCGCTCGCGCAACAGCCCATTTGATGGACAGAAGTTCAAGGGCGGGCCAGTCGCCGCGATTGTCGCCGGCAAAATCGCCTATCGCGCATAGCCACAAGCATCCTCCAGCTCAGTTCGCGTTCGGATCCCAAGTTCAGCAAGAACGTTCGTAGTTGAGAAGCTAGTGCGCGGCAGGTTCGGCCGCGGGATGCATTCCGTGCTGGGGAATTTCGTGGATGCCGCGCGCGGGCGGCTCTTGATAAAAACGGAAAAGCTGGTTGAGCGGTCCGGAGCCTTTACCGATTCCGTAGCTCTTCTCGATGGCCTTGAAGACGTAAGCCTTGGCCAAAATCAGAGCTTCGCGAAGTTGCTGGCCGAGAGCAAGCTGCGCGGCGACAGCGGAAGAAAGCGTGCAGCCGGAGCCGTGCGTGTTATCACTCTTCGCGTGGTCTCCACCGAAAGGATTCACTTCGCCATTTTCAAAAAGTAGATCCGTTGGTTTTTCGAGGTGCCCGCCTGTGACGATCACGGCTTTGGAACCCATTTCGCCGAGCTTTTGCGCGGCGGCTTTCATCCCATTCAAGTCTTTTACCTCGAGGCCGGTGAGGAGCGCGGCTTCGTCCATGTTCGGCGTAATCACGGTGGCGCGCTTCAGAAGCTCGTCGCGCAGAAACTTCACGCCCGAGGCATCGAGGAGCTCTGCGTTTCCGGCGGACGGTTTCACCACGGGATCGAGAACTACATGAGCGAAATTATTTTTATCGAGGAATTCGGCGACAGCGGCGGCATTGGCGCGATTACCAAGCATGCCGATCTTCACCGCGTCAATTTTCATATCTGTTGCAAGAGCATCGAGCTGCTCGCGGAGGGTCGCCGCAGGCGTGGGATGCACGTTAATTACGCCTTGCGTGGATTGCGCGGTGATGGCGGTAACCGCGGCAACGCCGTAACAGTTGTGCGCAGCGAAGGTTTTCAAATCGGCGGCAATTCCAGCGCCGCAGGAAGGATCAAATCCGGCAATAGTGAGCAAAATAGTTGGGTGGGCGTGATGGCTGTGATTCGTTGTATTCAATTCTCGTGCCCTCCGCGCAAGGCACTGACTGCTGTTGCTGCGATTGGTAGCTAATCAAAATGTACGCGCGTTGCTCGGCGCGGCGCAAGTTAATTTTCAGTCATCGAAAAACTTTTTGTGAACTGGCGATAGGCGGTTCGTTTCGTTCGCGAATCCAAAAACGTGGTAGCGTAACAGATTGAATTTCGAATCATGGCCACCGAAAACAAATTGCCGTCTTTAGTGATCGTTGGACGCCCGAATGTCGGAAAGTCCACGCTATTTAACCGGCTCACCGGCACGCGGCGTTCGATCGTGACCGACGAACCGGGGATCACGCGCGACCGCATTTATGGAATCGCAGAATGGGAAGGAAAGCGCTTCGAAGTCGTGGACACCGGTGGAATCGTTCCGGCGGAAAAGGCGGGAATCCCCGGGGAAATTTTGCGGCAAGCGCGCGTGGCGATCGCCGATGCTGCGACTGTGATTCTGGTAACGGACGCGCGTAGCGGGCCGGTGCCGCTCGATTTCGAGCTGGCTGAGCTCTTGCGGCGAGCCGGGAAGCCGCCGGTGATCGTCGCGAACAAAGTAGACACGCCAAAGCAAATGGCACTGGCTGCCGCGTGCTATGAACTCGGAGATAAGGTGTTCGCGATTTCCTCGGAGCACGGATTGGGAATTGACGAGCTGCTGGATTCGCTGACTGCAAACTTTCCGGAGAAAGTGGAGACAGACGAAAAAAAGGAGACCAATGTCGCTATCGTGGGGCGTCCGAATGTTGGAAAATCGACACTGCTGAACCGCCTAGCTGGAGAGGAACGGTCGATCGTTTCGCCGGAACCGGGGACGACGCGCGATTCGGTGGACACGGTTGTCGAGCATGGCGGGAGAGTGTACCGGTTCCTGGATACGGCAGGGATCCGGCGAAAAGGAAAGACGGAGCTGGTGGCGGAAAAACTGAGCGTGGTGATGGCGCGGAGGCATCTGGAGCGGGCAGACGTGGCGCTCTTGGTGATTGACGGCGTGATGGGTGTGACTTCGCATGACGCGACGATTGCCAGCTACACGCAGCAATCGGGCAGCGCGCTGATTATCATCGTGAACAAATGGGATCTGGCGGTTCACGCCGCGCAGGAGCATGCCGCGGAAGAAAGCAAGTTGAAAAGGGCGGCGCGCGTGAATCCGATGAAGCTGATGGCGGATTATGAAAAGCTGATTCGCGCCAAGCTGAAGTTCTTGGATTATGCGCCGGTGATTTTTCTTTCGGCGCTGACGGGCGAACGCACTGGCGGGCTGTTTGCGCTGATTGACAAGGTGATGGAAGCGCGGCAGCGGCGAATTTCCACCGGAGAAATGAATCGCTGGCTGGCCAGCGTGGATTTGGAGCGCGGGACCTCTCCGGCGGAGCGGAAAATCAAGATTTATTACGTGACGCAGGCATCGGCATCGCCTCCCACGTTTGTGCTGTTCACCAATCAGATTCGGCGGCTGCATTTCAGTTACGAACGATTCCTGGAGAATCAGTTGCGCAAGAAATTCGATTTCACCGGCACGCCGATTCGCTTTCAGCAGCGTGTGAAGCAGCGCACTCGACGCACAGCACGAAATGAGTAGCTTTGCAGGGAGAAATCCCGTGAATTCGAGGGCGAGTTTCCATAGAATGCGGCCTGAGTTGCGAAAATCCATTACCGTTCAAAAAGATCACGATTAAGGAGCTGCACGTGTTTCCCAAAAATGATGGTGACGAACGCAAAAACTGCAGCCGGCGAAATTTCCTGGGCTCGGCCGCAATGCTGGGCGCAGCGGCGCTGGCACCGGCGGAGTTCGCGCGAGCCAGTGAGGGGCGCACGCAATCCGAGGTGAAGCCGTTCGAATTGGACGAGATTACCGTGGCGGAATTGCAGGAAGGAATGAAGTCCGGGAAATTCACGGCGCATTCCCTCGCCCAGAAATACCTGGAGCGGATCGAAGAAATCGACAAGAGCGGCCCGAGAATCAATTCAGTAATCGAAACGAATCCGGATGCGCTGTCCATTGCCGATTCATTGGATGAAGAGCGCAAGAGCAAAGGGCCCCGCGGGCCCCTGCACGGAATTCCCGTGCTCATCAAGGACAACATCGGAACGGCGGACCGCATGGTGACAACGGCCGGTTCGCTGGCGCTTTCGGGATTCACGCCGACCAAAGATTCTGAAGTCGCGCATCGTCTGCGGGCGGCGGGCGCGGTGATCCTCGGAAAAACGAATTTGAGCGAGTGGGCTAACTTTCGCTCGAATAGTTCCTCGAGCGGCTGGAGCGGGCGCGGCGGGCAGACGCACAATCCGTACGCCACGGACAGAAATCCATGCGGGTCGAGTTCCGGATCAGGCGCGGCGGCTTCAGCAAATTTAGCGGCGATTACGATTGGAACGGAAACAGATGGCTCGATTGTTTGCCCTTCCTCAGCGAATGGAGTGGTGGGAATCAAGCCAACTGTCGGACTGGTGAGCCGCGCGGGGATCATTCCCATTTCGCACAGCCAGGATACCGCTGGGCCCATCTGTCGCACGGTCGCGGATGCGGCGACTCTACTTGGCGCAATCGCCAGCGTTGATGCCGCGGATGCCGCAACGAAGGCCCCGGGACGAAAAGCATCCGTCGACTACACCCAATTTCTGAAACGCGACGGACTGCGCGGCGCCCGTATTGGCGTTGTGCGCAAACTCTTCTTCTCCCCACAAAAACTTGATCCGCTGATGAATCGCGCCATGGAAGCGATGAAGAGCGAAGGCGCGATTCTCGTGGATCCGGTGGAAATTGCGACCCTGGGGAAATTCGATGGCTCAGAGAACACCGTCCTCCAGTATGAATTCAAGGCGGACATGCATGCGTACCTAGCGCAGTTCCCGAATGCTCCGGTTCATTCGCTCAAGGACATCATCGAGTTCAATGAACGCAATCGCGAAAAGGAACTTTTATATTTTGGACAGGAAACCATGATTGCTTCAGACAAGCGCGGCCCGCTGAGCGACAAGGCATACCAGGATGCGCTGGCGAAGAATCACCGGCTCGCGCGCGCCGAAGGAATCGACGCGGTGATGGACAAGCACAACCTCGATGCGCTGATTGCACCAACGGGCGGGCCCGCTTGGCTGACGGATTTGGTAAACGGCGACCACGATACCGGAGGCAGTTCATCACCTGCGGCGGTTGCAGGTTATCCGAATATCAATGTGCCCGCTGGATTTGTCTTTGGTCTGCCGGTGGGAATTTCGTTCTTTGGGCGCGCATGGAGCGAGCCGAAGCTCATTCAGATTGCGAATGCATTCGAACAAGCGACGCGTTTTCGGAAGCCGCCCCAGTTTCTCGCCACGGTGGATTTGCATGGCACGTGAAGGGTGCCGGTAGAAACAGAAAATTTACAGGCATCCTGGGGTTGACACAGTCGAAAAAGAGATTCAAGATTCGCTCCAGCGTTGTTCAACAAGGAGCATCAGTAGCAAATGTCTGCAACCCAAACAGCGCCGGCGATTCCTGATAAAAGTTTATTCCGCATCGGTGAAGTTAGCCGGCTGACCGGAACGAAGGCCTTCGTCCTGCGCTACTGGGAAACGGAATTCCCCACGCTCGGGCCGGTGAAGAACTCCAGCGGCCACAGGCTATACCGGCGCGAAGACGTCGAGACAGTTTTTGAGATTAAGCGGCTGCTTTATGACGAAGGTTTCACCATTGCCGGCGCGCGCCGCCATCTCGCGGAACGAAGCGGGGCCGTCGCTGGTGAAGAGCACGTGCCGCCAGTTCCTGTGCTCCGCGAACGAGACCATGATCTATCCCGTACTCAGCGAAAATGCCTCCTGGACTTGCGCGAAGAGCTGCTCGCCATCTTGACCCTTCTTGAATCTGAGTGATACGCTGAATTTGCCGAAACAGTCGGGACGTGGCGCAGCCTGGTAGCGCGCACGCTTGGGGTGCGTGAGGTCGCTGGTTCGAATCCAGTCGTCCCGACCATCTGCTTCCAAATCGCAAGCCTGCCATCGGTAACTCGCGGCTGCAGAAATTCAGGATTCATGCCCAACATTTTAGTGACCAATGATGACGGGATCGCTGCTTCCGGTTTGCGTGTGCTTGCCGATTCGTTGGCTCAAATTGGCACGGTGACGATCGTTGCGCCATCACGGGAGCGCAGCGCGGCCGCGCAGTCGCTCACTCTTCGCCATCCCATTTTTTGCGAGCAAGTCGCCGATCGCGAGTGGTCGGTCGATGGCACGCCGGCAGACGCGATGATTCTCGCATTTCATTCGCTGCTCGCGCACAAGCCCGATCTCGTCGTTTCCGGTATCAATCGCGGCAGCAATCTCGGCGAAAACGTCTATTATTCAGGAACCGTGGGCGCGGCCATGGAAGGCGCCATTAACGGCGTCGCCTCCATCGCCGTTTCGCTGACAACCAAGGCCAGCCATCCCGATTTTTCTCCTACAGCCGCCTTCGCCAAGAAACTCGCGTCCGTTGTGTTAGAAAAAGGATTGCCGCAAGGTGTTCTGCTAAACGTGAACGTGCCCGTCGAATGGAATGGCGGCGTCCGCTTCACGCGACAGTCGCCGAAAATCACTCGGAACGTGCTCCAGGAAAACAGAGACCCGCGCGGCCGAAAGTATTTCTGGCTCAGCGAACAGCGCCTCACTGAAGACATCGCTGCCGACAC
This sequence comes from Candidatus Acidiferrales bacterium, assembly GCA_036796475.1. Lineage (GTDB taxonomy): Bacteria > Acidobacteriota > Terriglobia > Acidiferrales > UBA7541 > DAHUXN01. The sequence goes on from DAIRCW010000015.1 coordinate 24,538, forward strand.
GGATCATGCCGCAATACTCGCCGGAGAAATCTCCGTTACGCCTCTTGTGATTGACCACACCGACAGACCCTCGCTCAATCATCTTTCGCACTGGAAGAAACTGCTCGAGAAGGATTAGCTGTTTACGCTCGCGTCGCGCGCATCAGGCGGCTTCGCACGTTCGCGTCTTGCGCCATATCAATTGCTGTCCACGCCATTGCCAGCGCGCCATCAACAACCGCCTTGTCCGCTTCTGCCGTCACGCAGTGCGCGGTGAATTCCGGCTGATGATTCCCCGCCGGCAGCGAATTGATTCCGATCATAGGATGAATGGACGGAATCGCGTATGAAATGTTCCCCATGTCCGTTGAAGCAGCCAGCCGCGACATCGCCGGGGCCAATTCCGGGAAGTTGCGGCCAATAGTTTCCGCGTTCCGTTTGTAAATCTGGCTAATTTCATGATCGTAGCGCACGTCCGCGTACGGTTTGTCGCCGCCGCGAATTTCCAGCCTTGCGCCGGTCGCCATCGCGCCCGCTTCGAAGCACCGGTAAACCTTCGCGCGAACCTCTTCCAATTCCGCCAGATTTTCTCCGCGCACCAGATACCTCGCTGAAGTGTGCGCCGGCACCACATTCGGCGCGTCGCCGCCATGCGTGGTAATGCCGTGAACACGATCCGTCTGCCGCAGATGTTGGCGCAGCAGCCCAATCGAAGTCTGCGCAATGGTTAGCGCGTCCGCCGCATTGATGCCCATCTCCGGAAAAGCTGAAGCGTGCGCCTCTTTGCCGGTGTAATGCACATCGAACATCGACGCTGCTATCAGATGCGCCTCCAAAATCTCCACGGGCGCGGGGTGGACCATCATCGCTGCGTGCATTCCTGCAAACGCCCCGCGTTCCAGCAACAGAACTTTCCCGCTCGCGTTGCCCACTTCCTCCGCGGGCGTGCCGATGACGTGCACTGTCAGTCCCGCCTCATCCGCCACGTGCGCTGCCGCCACTCCGGCACCTGCGGCCATTGCCGCGATCATGTTGTGCCCGCACGCGTGCCCGATTTCCGGCAGCGAATCATATTCCGCGCAAATCGCAACATGCAAAGGCCCATGTCCCGCTCGCGCCGAAAACGCCGTCGGCAAATCGCAAATCCCGCGCTTCACTTCGAAGCCCGCATCCGCCAGTTCTTCGCAAAGCCACGCGCATGCCTTTTCTTCTTCAAATCCCAGTTCCGGATGCGCGTGAATTCTGTGGCTCAGCGCCAGTAATTTCTTTTTGCTCTGTTTAATTCGCTCCTGCGAGCCCTGCTTCGCGTTCATTTATGCCTCGAATACGAATTCCTGAAACCCCTCACACTGCTCGTGCCGAATTCCAGCGCCCTCGCGTCATCGCCGCGCTCAAATCCGCATGAAGAAGCCGGTGAAACAAGTGCTCCCCCGCCTCGCGCCGCACCGACAGTCGCCCTGCCTGATACGCGCGAGAATGCAGCCCTCGCTGCACCGCCTCGCAAATCGCCACGTCCTCTTCCTGCACGCGATGGCTCACCGCAATGCTCTGCCGGTTATACGCTGCCGCTGCGTCATCGGTCTGAGCAAAATAAAAATCAAAAATCACGCGGCACCGGTCCACCCCAAGCGGCACGACGAGATTCGTATCCAGATATCCCTCATACCAGTTCAGCATGAAATTCGGATACTGCCAGAAATAATAGGCGCGGTCGCCCTGTCGCGTGGCCGCCGCATCCGCATCAGCGCCGGGATTTGAGGCCTTCACCGGGCTCGCTTGCAGGCAATAGCGGTCTTCGTTTTCAATCGTGTAGTTCGCGTATTCCAGCACGCTGTTCAAACCTTTATGCAAATGCGGAACGTGATATCCGCCATCCAAATAATTGTCGACGTACACCTTCCAGTTGCAGTTCAGGTCATAAGAGTGCCGCTCAAAGAAACGCAGCGTGCTTAGTTTTAACGGCTTAACGCGGTCGATCAGCCGCCCAAGAAACAACTTCAGCGGCTCGGCCTCCGCATCGAGATTCACCAACGCGAAATTTTCCCACTCCTCCACGCGCAATGGCACAAGTCCATTTTGCGCGCGGTCGAATTCGCACACGCCGTCGAAATCCGGCGTGCCCTTTAGCGCTCCATCGATTCCGTAAGTCCAGCCATGGTATGGGCAGCGGAAATTCGACGCCTGCCCGAACTCTTCGGTGACTACTGCCGCAGCATGATGCCGGCACACGTTATAAAACGCACGGACCTTCCCCTCAGCGCCGCGCACCACAACAACCGGCTCACCGGCGATCTCTGTGGTGACAAAATCGCCTGTCTTTTCAAGCTGGTCCGTGCGCGCTGCCGCTTGCCACGTGCCGCCAAAAATCGCAGCGCGCTCGAGCTCCGCTACGCGCTCGTCGGTGTACCATGGCGCTGGTATTGTGGAGGCGCGTTCCAACGGAGCGTGAGGATCGTAGTCCTGAATAATTTCGGCGAGTGACGGCATGTCGGTTAGCCGCGAGCTGATACAAGCAGCTTGCGCGAACAGATTATCTATCGAATTTGATGCCTTGGAAAGTGCATCCCGGCTGAAGTTAGGCTACGGCAAATTCAGACAGGAAAATGAAACGAAAACGCACGAACACGCGATTCAAGCTTGGCGCACTCGTAGATCCAAACACAGAATGCGCATTTTGCAGAATCGCCCGCGGCGACCTTGATGCTGTCCGCGTTTTCGAAGACGAAAATACTCTCGCCTTCCTCGACCATCGCCCGCTCTTCCCCGGGCATTGCTTGCTGATTATCCGGCAGCATCTGCGCACAATCGCAGATCTGCCGCCCGCGCTTCTCACTTCCGCCTTCACAGATGTTCGCATCCTAGCTATGGCAGTGCAAACCGCCATGAGCGCGGAAGGAACGTTTATCGCCATCAACAACATCGTCAGCCAGAGCGTTTCGCACTTTCACGTGCATATTGTTCCGCGTCGCAAAGGTGACGGTCTCCGCGGCTTTATGTGGCCGCGTCACAAGTATTCATCTGCAGCGGAGGCAGAAGCTGTTGGCAAACAAATCCGTAGTGAAATCGCGCGATTGCAATCCGCGTAAGATAAACACTAAGCCGCCGCCCCGTAGCACATTCAGTGAAAATCATGTGACTCTGTGTGCGCTCTTGTAATCATCAGCGGCAAAACGCGCGCGGCCTTCACCGAAATCACGTTGTCCTGATTCTGCAGCTCCCCATCAATCAGCAGGAATTGCTGGTGAACGATGGTCAGATGATCCCGCTCGAACACCTGCGGGGTAATAATCGCGTTCGCGATTCCTGTTTCATCCTCTAGGCTGAGGAACACAAATCCCTTGGCCGTTCCCGGCCGCTGTCGCGCAATCACTGAACCCGCCACGCGCACAGACACACCATTCGGCAAATGTTCCAGCTCCCTTGCGGAACAAACCCCCTGCTTCCGCATCTCCGCGCGGTGATATGCCATCGGATGCGGCCCCACGGTCATGCCCGTGTTTTTGAAATCCGCCACCAGCCGCTCCTCCATACTCATGGGCGGCAGCG